>JBBRDR010000134.1:0-8249 GCA_038203745.1 Burkholderiales bacterium
CCCGATCATGATGATCTCGCGGCCTTCCTTGCGCATGCGGGCGACTTCAAGGTGCACCTTGGTGACGAGCGGGCAGGTGGCGTCGAAAACCTTGAGGCCACGCACTTTCGCTTCTTCACGTACGGCTTTTGGAACCCCGTGTGCACTGAAGATGACTGTGTTTCCGGACGGGACTTCGCTCAGGTCTTCAATGAAGATGGCGCCTTTTTTTCGCAGGTCGTCACACACAAACTCGTTATGCACGACTTCATGCCGGACGTAGATCGGCGCACCGAATTTCTCAATGGCACGTTCAACAATGGCGATGGCTCGTTCGACGCCGGCACAGAAACCGCGGGGATTGGCGAGAATGATTTGCATATGAGGCCTTACATGATCCCTATGATTTCGACATCAAAGCGGATTGGCTTGCCGGCGAGCGGGTGATTGAAGTCGAAGAGGGCGGTGCTGTCGGTGAGTTCGCGCAGGAAACCGGCAAAGCCGACGCCGCCATCGGGTGCGCCGAACTCGATCAGCGTATTTTCCTTGAGCTCGACTTCAGGAGGTAGCGCGTTGCGCGAGATGCGTTCGATGAGTTGCGGGTTGTGTTCACCGAAAGCGGCTTCGGGCGGGAGCCGGAATGTGTGGAGCTCATGGGCGGTAAGGCCAAGGAGGCAGCGTTCCAAGGGCTCGGCGAGATGCCCGCCACCCATCTGAAGCGTGGCCGGAGAAAGATCAAAAGTGCTGACAAACTCGTTCCCCGCGTCATCGGACAGGCGATAGTGGAGTGTCAGGTAGCTGTCGGGCTGGACGGTAAGTTCTGGGGTTGCGGTCACGGAATGTGTTTCCATCAGGACGGTATCAACCTTCGACCGCGTCGTTGCTCGCAGGTTTCGAGAAAAACTGATCCCAGACGAGAAAGATTGCGCCGAGTGTGATGGCTGAATCAGCCACGTTGAAGGCTGGCCAGTAGTAGCCAGCCACGTGCCACTGCACGAAATCGACGACGGCACCGAAGCGGATACGGTCGATGACGTTGCCGAGCGCGCCGCCGAGGACCAGCGTGAGCGCCAGCGAGAGGCGGAAGACCTGCGTGTTCTGACGAAGCAAAACCACAATCCAGCCCGAGACGCCAAGCGCCAGAAGTGTGAAGAACCAGCGTTGCCAGCCGCCGGCATCGGACAGGAAGCTGAACGCTGCTCCGGCGTTGAAGGTCAGCACCCAGTTCCAGAACGGTGCAACATAGATGGAGTCTCCGGGGCGCAGAGTGGCCAGAATTACCCATTTGCTGGCCTGATCAAGCGCAATGATGGCGGCAGCCAGCCACAGCCATTGCTTGATGCTACGCACAGGCACGAGTTTCGCCATCGCCATGCAGATTGCTGACGCAACGACCGCAGATTTCAGGGTGATCAGCATGACTACCTACATCTTCACGCACGTGCCAGCAGCGCTCGCATTTGGCGTAGCTCGAAGCCGAGCATTCCAGCTTCGCTTCAGCGCTGCGAATGAGTGTGGTCTTGGAGCAAATCAGAACAAAGCGCAGGTCATCAGCGAGCGCAGCGAGGATGTCGAACTTCTCGCCATCGGCATGGATCGTGACTTCAGCCTGTAGCGACGAGCCGATTTTACCTTCGACGCGCAGTTCTTCGAGCGCGCGTGTGACGTCAGCACGATAGCCGCGAATCTTGCTCCATTTGTCGATCAATTGAGCCTCATCAGCAGGGGCGGGAAGCGTCTGCCAGGTTTGCAGCATGATCGATTCATTTTTATGGCTGATTGTTTGCCAGACTTCCTCGGCAGTAAAGGAGAGGATGGGGGCCATCAATTTCACCAGTGTTTGCGTGATGTGCCACAGCGCGCTCTGCGCCGAGCGGCGAGCCGTGGAATTGACAGCGGCGGTGTACAGGCGATCTTTGAGGATGTCGAGGTAGAAGCCGCCGAGGTCTTCCGAGCAGAAGCTTTGCAGGGTTTGTACGACCCGGTGGAATTCGTACTTGTCGTAATCGGACTCGCATTGCGTTTGCATCTGGCGTGTCATGCTCAGTGCGTAACGGTCGATCTCCAGCCACTGCTCGTGTGGCAGCATGTCCTGGGCCGAATCAAAGTCGGAGGTGTTGGCCAGCAGGAAGCGTAGCGTGTTGCGGATGCGGCGGTAGGATTCAACCACGCGTTTGAGGATTTCGTCCGAGATGTTCAATTCGCCGGAGTAGTCGGTGGCTGCGGTCCACAGGCGCAGGATGTCGGCGCCGAGGGTGTCGGACACCTTCTGCGGGGCAATCACGTTGCCCTTTGACTTGGACATCTTCAAGCCCTTGCCGTCGACCACGAAGCCGTGCGTGAGCAGCGCTTTGAAGGGCGCACGGCCATCGATAGCGCAGCCGGTGAGCAGCGAGCTCTGGAACCAGCCGCGGTGCTGGTCGGAGCCTTCGAGGTAGAGGTCGGCAGGGTAATCGAGTTGAGTCTGATGCGAGCCGCGCAGCACGCTGGAATGCGTGACGCCGGAGTCGAACCAGACATCGAGCGTGTCGCTCATCTTGCGGTACTGGGCTGTTTCCTCGCCAAGGAGTTCCTTGGGGTCGAGTGAGAACCAGGCTTCGATACCGGCTTTTTCGACACGCAAGGCGACTTCTTCGATCAGTTCCGGCGTGCGTGGATGCAGTGCAGCAGTTTCGCGATGCAGGAAGAAGGGTATCGGCACCCCCCAGTTGCGCTGGCGCGAAACGCACCAGTCCGGGCGGGTTTTCATCATGGCTTCAAGGCGGGCACGCCCCCAGGCCGGGAAGAACTGCGTTTCGTCGACCGCACGCTCGGCTGTCCAGCGCAGTGTGGCCGCGTTTGCCTTGTCCTGGTGGTCCATCCCAATGAACCACTGCGTCGTGGCACGGAAGATTATTGGTGTCTTGTGCCGCCAGCAGTGCGGGTAGCTGTGGGTGATACGCTCCATTTTGAGCAGGCGCCCCTTGGCTTCCAGCTCCTGCATCACCAGCGGATTAGCTTCCCAGACGGTTTTGCCGGCGAGCGGCGAGACCGACATAGCGGGCGTATTGGCGAGGAACTTGCCGTCGTCGCCGACCGGGTTGACCACGGGCAGGCCATAGACTTTGCCGATCTGGTAGTCGTCGGCGCCGTGTGCCGGTGCGGTATGCACGAGGCCGGTACCCGCCTCGAGGGTGACGTGCGTGCCGCAGATGATGGCGACATCGCGTTCCTGGAAAGGGTGCTTGAGCAGCATATGCTCAAGTGCCTTGCCCTTGGCCGAGCCGATCACTTTCCCTTCCAAGTCATAGCGCTTAAGGCAGGCGTCGGCCAGTTCACGAACGAGGATCAGCGAACCCTTGGGGGTGTCGATGAGGTCGTAGTCGAACTCTGGGTGAACACTCACCGCTTCATTGGCCGGCAGCGTCCACGGAGTCGTTGTCCAGATCACGGCGAAAGCGGGGCCGCGCAAGTGCGTCAGGCCGAAAGCCTTGGCCACTCTTTCGGCATGGTTGGGGTGAATCTCGAAAGCTACATCGATGGCCGGCGAGTTCTTGTCTTCGTGCTCGACTTCAGCTTCGGCCAGCGCCGAGCCGCAGTCCAGGCACCAGTTGACAGGCTTGAGGCCCTGATAGAGATAGCCTTTTTCCAGAATCTTGCCGAGTGAACGAATCTCGTCGGCCTCGGTCTTGAAGGCCATGGTCAGGTAGGGGTTGTTCCATTCGCCGAGAACGCCAAGCCGGATGAAGTCCTTCTTCTGGCGTTCGACCTGCTCGGCTGCGAATGCGCGGGATAATTCACGTACCTTGTCGCCGGCAATGTGTTTGCCGTGCAATTTCTCGATTTGGTGTTCGATCGGCAAGCCGTGGCAGTCCCAGCCCGGCACGTAAGGCGCGTCAAAACCGGCCAGCGTCTTGGAGCGGACGATGATGTCCTTGAGGATCTTGTTGACCGCATGGCCGATATGAATGTCGCCATTGGCATAGGGCGGGCCATCGTGCAGCACAAAGCGCGGACGGCCTTTGCAGACCTCGCGAATCTGCTCGTAGAGCTTCTTCTCCTGCCATGCCGCAACCCACTGCGGCTCGCGCTTGGCGAGGTCGCCACGCATCGGAAAAGAGGTGTCAGTAAGGTTCAGAGTATTTTTGTAATCAGCCATAGTGTTAGTGCTTGCTCAATGCTTGAAAAAAATTCTTGCGGATTCGGCATCGTTGGCAATTTGCGCCTTCAACGCTTCAAAGTTTTGGAAGTGTACTTCGTTTCTTAGTTTGTTCAGGAAACGGATGTTCAGGTGCCTGCCATAGATGTCTTCGGAGAAATCAAACAGATGCACTTCGAGGATGGGCCGTGTCAAGGTGTTGGCGCTTGGGCGGATCCCTATATTGGCAACGCCCTGCCGGGGCTCGCCATCCAGTCCGTGCACCTCGACGGCAAAAACACCCATTAGCGGCGGTTTGTCGTGCTTGATGCGAATGTTGGCGGTAGCAAACCCTAGTCGTCTGCCGGTTTTGTCACCGTGCACGACACGACCGTCGATGGAATACGGGCGCCCCAGTAGTCGTGCCGCATGCGCCATGTCGCCGTCGGCCAGGGCTCTGCGTACTGCGGAGCTTGACACACGCTCGCCTTCAACTGTGACGCTGCCCATGGTGTCGACCTTGAAGCCGAAATGGTCTCCCGCCTCGCACAGCATGGAAAAGTTACCCTTGCGACCGGCACCGAATCGGAAATCATCACCAATGATCAAGTGTTTTACGCGCAGGCAACCGACCAGAACGCGCTCAATGAACTCCTCGGCAGAAAGTGCGGCAAAGCGCGCGTTGAAATGGCACACGCAGGCCAGGACGACGCCTTCGTCAGCGATCAGTTCAAGCTTTTCGCGCAGGGTGGTCAGGCGTGCCGGAGCGGTTCCAGCGGCAAAGAACTCGCGTGGGTGGGGCTCGAAAGTTAGCGCCGCAGGTAGCAGATCTTCGCTCGTTGCAATGGCTTTCAGATTCGCCAGCAGCGCACGATGTCCAACATGCACGCCATCGAAATTGCCGATGGTGAGCATTGTGGCGCTGGGCGCTGTTTGCGAATAGCCGCGGAAAACAAGCATCAGGAGGGCTGTCAGAAAGAAAGTGGAAAATATCTTGGAAGGGGGCTGAATTATAACGGTTTTTGGGGCCTGATTTTAGCCGGGCGACTGGTTCCGGGAGGGTTTCTGTCTTTTGAGAACGTACTCAAATCCGTGCTTTACCGAACTGACATATACTTCTCATCGCCAGAGGGTGCGGGTCGTAGTTGGCGCTTTCTTATTTTTGGCAAGTGGACGCGGGCGGTAATGAGTCAAGAAAAATGCTATCACTGTGGTTTGCCGGTACCAACAGGCTTGGATCTGTCGGTAAAGGTTGACGGCCGTGCGCGGGCCATGTGCTGCTCGGGTTGTCAGGCGGTGGCGCAGGCGATTGTCGATAACGGGCTGGCCGATTACTACCGTAATCGCGATGCACTTCCGGATTCGCCACGCGAGGCGGTGCCGGCCATTCTGGATGGGCTGAAACTCTATGACCATGCCGATTTTCAGAAGAGTTTTGTGCGCGTGTTGGGTGAATCCGAGCGCGAAGCCTCGCTGATTATCGAAGGGATTACCTGTGCGGCTTGTATCTGGCTCAACGAGCAACACGTGGCCAAACTTGCCGGTGTAGCCGGCGTCGAGATTAACTTTGCAACGCGACGTGCCCGTGTGCGCTGGGATGAACGACTGATCAAACTGTCGGACATTCTTGCCGCCGTTGCGGCCATTGGCTATCGCGCCTACCCTTACGATGCGGCAAAGAGCGAGGAGCTGGCGCGTAAAGAACGGCGCAGCGCCTTGTGGCGGGTATTCGTCGCCGGGTTCGGGATGATGCAGGTGATGATGTACGCCATTCCCGGCTATCTGGCCGGCGATGGGGACATGGCACCCGACATCGAGCTGTTGTTGCGCTGGGCGAGCCTGGCGTTGACTCTCCCCGTTGTGCTGTATTCCGCGGCGCCGTTCTTCCGTGGCGCCTGGCGTGATCTTCGGCTGCGTCGGGTGGGTATGGATGTGCCGGTGGCGCTGGGTGTTGGTGCCGCTTTTTCCGCTAGCGTGTGGGCAACGCTGACGGCATCGGGCGAGGTCTATTTCGATTCGGTCGTCATGTTTGTTTTCTTCTTGCTTGGCGGGCGTTTTCTTGAGATGACGGCACGTCAACGTGCTGTCAGTGTGACCGAGGCTTTAGCCAGACTCATGCCGGCTTTCGCCGCGCGTGTTGCGAACTACCCTCAGGAACGATCGGCAGAGCAGGTCATGGCGGCCGAACTGGCGCCCGGCGATGTGGTGCTGGTCAAACCGGGCGAGACGATTCCGGCCGATGGTCATGTGCTTGAAGGTGTCAGTTGTGCGAATGAGTCCTTACTTACTGGCGAGAGCGCTCCAGTAGCCAAGTCCCCGGGGGTGACAGTGACTGGTGGTGCCGTCAATGTGGAAAGCCCCTTGTACATCCGGGTCGGGCAGGTTGGAGAAGCCACGCGTCTCTCGGCAATTGTGCGCTTGATGGAACGTGCGGCGATGGAGAAACCGCGCATTGTGGAGCTGGCTGACCGTATGGCCTCCCGCTTCATTCTGGCCTTGTTGTTGGTGGCCGCTGCCGTGGCTGTTTTCTGGTATGTCATCGATCCGTCCAAGGCTTTGTGGATTACCGTTTCAGTATTGGTGGTGACTTGCCCTTGTGCTTTGTCGCTGGCTACTCCCATCGCCCTGACGATCGCCAGTGGCGCGATGGCGCGCTCCGGCCTGCTGGTGACGCGCAGTCACGCGGTCGAGACGCTGGCGCGTGCCACGCATTTTGTTTTTGATAAGACGGGAACGCTGACAACCGGGCAGATGAAACTGCTGGAGACATTACCCTTGGGTTCTCTTGATCAGAAAACCTGTCTCGAACTGGCGGCAGGCATCGAGCAGTCGTCCGAGCATCCGATTGGGCTTGCGCTGCGCGAGGCGACATCAGGTGTTTTCAGCGCTTTTTCCGAAGTATCAAACGAACCGGGCAGCGGCATGAGCGTGCTTTATGAAGGCCGCAGACTTCGTGTTGGCCGCCCGGATTTTGTGGCTTCCTTGCATGGTCAGTCGCTTCCGGCGTCGGCGCAGGTTTTAGTTTCAAGCAGCGATACCGTGATTGCGCTGGGTGACGAGATGGGTTGGCTCGCACTGTTTCGCCTGGGCGATGAGCTTCGGCCGGAAGCCGCGGCGATGGTCGCCGCATTGAAGGCTAGCGGGCGACACGTGACCTTGCTGACTGGCGATGCCGCGCCGGTTGCCCTTAAGGTGGCACTCGCACTGGGGATCGATAATGTTGAAGCCAGCGTTTCGCCTCAGGGCAAGCATGACTATGTTAGCCACTTGCAGACCGGCGGAGCGATTGTGGCGATGGTCGGCGATGGCGTGAATGATGCGCCGGTGCTCGCCAAAGCACAGGTGTCGATTGCCATGGGCGGCGGTTCGTATCTGGCGCGCACGCAGGCCGATCTGATTCTGCTGTCGGAGAATATTGATCATCTGCGCCGGGGCGTCTTTATCGCTTGGCGCGCTTTGCGTATCATCCGGCAGAATTTGCTTTGGGCGTTTGCCTACAACCTTGTCGCGCTTCCCCTAGCGATGTGTGGCTACATCACGCCGTGGATGGCCGGCATCGGCATGTCCGGCAGTTCGCTACTGGTTGTGCTGAATTCGCTGCGTCTGCAGAAAATTGAGGAACTGTAAGCGACTATGGAGAGTCTCTATCTGCTTATCCCGATCTCGGTGATCCTTGTTTTTCTGATTGGAATCGCCTTCTGGTGGTCATTGCGCAGCGGTCAGTTCGATGATATGGAAGGGCCGGGTTATCGGGTTTTGATGGATGATGACAAGATTCAGGACGGTGTTGTGGAAAGCCCTGCCGAAGACAGGTCAATACCACTCAAAGGAAAGTAAGCCGGCGGTTCGCTTTGTGGGATGCCTGGTCGTCAAGAGGTTGATTCGTTTGTTTCGAGCGAATATTCAGCCATTGTTGACGGCCTTCCGGCTAAAATATAATCTGTTGCTAATGCTGTTCCCATGGCCTGAACTCAGAGTCTGACGCAATTGATGGCATAAACAGGTTTTTTTGAAAATAACGAGGGGGGTCCATGTCGGAAACTCAATCAACGTACAATTACAAAGTTGTGCGGCAATTCACCGTGATGTCTGTTATCTGGGGCATCGTTGGCATGTTGGTCGGCGTAATCATCGCTGCGCAGTTGGTCTGGCC
>JBBRDR010000135.1:0-8094 GCA_038203745.1 Burkholderiales bacterium
CTCGGCGTTGAACATCGGGAAGGCGCCGCGTTCCTTGGCCAGTTCAACCGAAGCCAGGTAAGCGGTGTTGCGCATGTACTCGGAGATTCGGGCGCCCATGGCTGTTGCTTCCGGCTTGTCGTAACGCAAGCACAGCATGCACAGGGCATCGCCCAGACCGGTATAGCCCAGACCGACACGTCGCTTGTTGGCCGCTTCCTCTTTCTGGCGCTCAAGCGGCCAGGCGGTGACGTCAAGCACGTTATCGAGCATGCGGGTAGAGACTTTGACCACTTCACCAAAAGCCGCGAAATCAAACTCGGCTTTTGCAGTGAAGGCATTTTTGACGAACAACGTCAGGTTGATTGAACCCAGGCAGCAGCAGCCGTAAGGCGGTAAGGGCTGCTCGGCGCAAGGATTGGTGGCTTCGATCAGTTCGCAGTAGTAAAGATTGTTGTCCTTGTTCATGCGATCAAGGAAGAGAATTCCAGGCTCGGCATGGTCGTAGGTGGACTTCATTACCTGATCCCACAAATCACGGGCCGGCAGCTTGCGGTAGACCCACATGCCGTCGTCGCGCTGATAGGCGCCAGCCGCCTTCATTTCAGAATTGGGCTCTGCACGGTGCGAGAGTTCCACTTCGGAATTATTTTCAACAGCCTCCATGAAGGGGTCAGTGACGCCAATCGAGATGTTGAAGTTGGTCAGGTCACCCTTGTCCTTGGAATGGATGAAAACTTCAATATCCGGATGGTCGCAGCGCAGCACGCCCATCTGGGCCCCGCGACGGGCGCCGGCCGATTCAACGGTTTCACACGAGCGGTCAAAAACACGCATGTAGGAAACGGGGCCCGAAGCGCGTGACTGTGTGCCCTTGACCTGCGCGCCTTGCGGTCGAATCGAGGAAAAGTCATAACCGACACCGCCCCCGCGACGCATGGTTTCCGCGGCTTCAGCAAGTGCGCTGTAGATGCCTGGCTTGCCGTCGACAAGTTCGACGATGGAATCGCCCACAGGCTGCACGAAGCAATTGATCAGGGTAGCAGCAAGCGGAGTACCCGCAGCGGAGTTGATTCGACCGGCCGGGACGAAACCGTTTTCCTGCGCCCACAGAAAACGCTCTTCCCATTTTGCACGTTGTTTATCTTCTTCATTGGCAGCCAGCGCACGAGCAACCCGACGGCGTACATCATGAACGTTGCTTTCTGTTCCTTTGGCGTATTTTTCGATCAGAACCTCAGCGGAGATTTCCTGCTCAGCCATGGGTGCCTTCGCAGGAGTATCAGTGATTGCGGTCAAGGAGAGTTGCTGTGAATTCTGGCTCATGTTTATTACCTCTCTGTTTTTACGGCGGCATACTGCAGTACTGACAAGTACTGTTGAGATTCAGAATCGCTCCGCCAGTGATTTTGTGTTTCAGTAGTTTGTTAATGATGCCGATTCTTGCTTCGTAAATCAAGAGGAAACTACTGCATATAGTGGTTAAAGTTTAAATCAGCACTAAATATAGGTTTTTTTGTTATTTTTCCATTTGCGTGTTTTTGTAAATATATTTGAAATCAGTCGATTACAATTATCCAGATAATGTTGTCCAATATTGCCAATCCGTATGGCGGAATTGGTTTTCAAGATATGATAAAATCCATGCTAATTAAATGGTTATAGGCAAGATTAGTATTGCTCTTGAGTCGTCTAACGATTCGATGTTCTAAATTTCGCTGGAAATATGAATTTTCTTGTGTTTCCAGAATGCTCTGTTCAAAGCGGTAAAGGTCTGGTTAGGTCGGCTTCATTCTGCAAGGTCTTTTCAAAGGGAAACGTCATGTTCATTTTTGTTCTGAATTGTGGAAGTTCGTCATTCAAGTACCAGTTGCTTGACATGGCGAATGAGAATCGTGTGGCTGCCGGGTTAGTCGAGCGCATTGGATTGAAAGATTCGGTTCTGGAATACACGCCTGCTGGTGGCGAGAAGATGAAGGAAACGGCAGACATCTCTGATCACGAACTGGCGATCAAGATGGTTCTGAATAGACTGGTTGACTCTCAAGTTGGTGTGATCAAGTCTTTGTCAGACATCGGTGCTATCGGTCATCGTGTCGTGCATGGCGCAGAAAAATTTTCCGGTTCGGTGCTGATCAACGATGCCGTGATTGCGGCGCTTAAGGAAAATATTCCGCTGGCACCTTTGCACAATCCGCCCAACATAACGGGGATCGTGGCCATGATGAGTGCGCTGCCGGGCGTTCCCAACGTCGGCGTGTTCGATACTGCTTTCCACGCCACGATGCCCCCAGAATCCTACATCTACGCACTACCCTACGAGTGGTACGAGAAGCATCATGTGCGCCGCTACGGTTTCCATGGCACGTCACACCGCTACGTATCCGAGCGAGCTGCTGAAATGCTCGGTATTCCGCTAGATCAGTTCAATTGCATTACCTGTCACATGGGTAATGGCTCGTCCTTTACAGCAGTGAAGGGCGGCAAGTCCTACGATACCAGTATGGGAATGACGCCGCTTGAAGGTCTGGTCATGGGAACGCGTTGCGGGGACGTTGACGCCGGTATCCCAAACTTTCTGTCTTCCAATGTCAATATGTCCTTTGCTGATATTGATAATGCACTCAACAAGAAATCCGGCCTGCTCGGAATTTCCGGAATCAGCTCTGACATGCGGGATCTTTGGCAAGCTGCTGATGAAGGTAATATCCGTGCAAAACTGGCCATTGACGTATTACGCCATCGTTCGCTCAAGTATATTGGTGCCTATGCAATTGAACTTGGTCGAGTTGATGCCATCGTGATGACGGGTGGTATCTGTGAGAACGACCTTCTTTTCCGAGGTTCGATTGTCGAGCGCTTGACTACCTTAGGCATTAAGTTCAATCCGGCGGCGAATACTGAACGAGGTAAAGAGGTCATTATCTCCACGCCGGAATCGCCGATAAAAGTGATGATCGTGCCGACCAACGAAGAACTGGTGATCGCACGCGATACCCGAGATATCGTAGAAAAATAAGTTCGAATATAACCGACGAGGCGCCGCTGTGGCCGGCCCGTTCTTTGTAGGCTATTCTGTTTCCAGTGCGACCTTACGGTTGTTGTGTGCAATCAGGGCGGCGATGACGCAAGAGGCAATGCGCGTTTCAGCCGTGTCGGCACGACTGGTCAGTACGATCGGTACCTTGGCGCCGAGCACGATGCCGGCGGTCAGGGCGTTGGCCAGGTATTCCAGTTGCTTGGCTAGCATGTTGCCGGATTCAAGATCAGGAACGATAAGGATTTCGGCACATCCGGCAACGTCTGAAATGATCCCTTTGGTCTTGGTGGCCATCATCGAGATGGCGTTGTCGAATGCCAGCGGGCCGTCGAGCAAGCCACCGGTGATTTGACCTCGATCAGCCATCTTGCATAGAGCTGCAGCATCGAGGGTAGATTGAATTTTGGGGTTGACCGTCTCAACTGCCGAGAGAATGGCGACTTTCGGTTGCGCGATGCCAATGACGTGTGCAAGGTCGATGGCGTTCTGAATGATGTGGACCTTTTCCTCTAGTGTCGGGGCGATATTGATTGCCGCATCGCTGATCATGATCGGGCGTGGGTAGGTCGGAACATCCATGAGAAAAACGTGGCTGATACGACGCGAAGTGCGCAGTCCGGCGGCACGAGAAACCACCTCGGCCATTAATTCATCGGTGTGCAAGCTGCCCTTCATAAGCGCTTCAGCATCACCATTGCGGATCAAGGTAACGGCCATCGCGGCGGAGTCATGGCTGTGTTTGACATTAACGATGCGGTACTGTTTCAGATCTAGTCCATGTTCCAAGGCAATGGAACGAATCTTCAGTTCCGGGCCGATCAGGATGGGGTCAATCAGGCCGGCTTCGGCGGCCATCAAAGCCCCTTTTAATGACTCCAGATCGCAAGGATGGACAACGGCCATATCGATTGCCGGAAGGCCCTTGGCACGCGAAATCAAGGCTTGCAATCGGGCGTACTTGTCGGAAATGGTAACGTTGGGTAGCTCGAAGCGCTTGGTTTTCGTGCTTTCGTTGGGGGCCAGAACTTCCGCTGTGCCGACAACGACTTGTACTCCGTCCTGATTGGTACAGGAGCAGTCAAAGATGATGTGATGGTTGTGGGTGAACATCTCTTTGACCGTTACCGTTATGGTAATGGTGTCACCGACGGTTACCGGCTTCACGAAACGTGTCGATTGATTAACCAGAATGGTGCCCGGTCCGGGAAATTGTGTTCCCAGCGTGGTAGAAATCAGTGAGGCGCTCCACATGCCATGGGCGATAACTTCCTTGAATATGCCGCTGTTGGCAAATTCCCGATCGACAATGGCTGGATTGATGTCTCCGGACATGATGGCAAAAAGTTGTATGTCTTCAGCGCGCAGCGTACGCACGAGGGAAGAGCTGTCGCCGATGTTGATTTCTTCGAAAGTGTGACTTTCAAGAAAATTAAGTGGCGTATCTACGTGCATTGTTATGCTCCCGGAAGTGCCTGTTTACGGTCATCACAATAGCTTCTGGCTGTTTTTGATGGTGCCGGCCAGCCGCCTTTTTTGAGGGCAATGGCATGAATCAGCATGCGGCAATGCGGGGAAGCAGAATAAGGAAAATCGAGCCCGGTATTCTTTGGCTTGTTTTCAAAACCCAGATGATTCTTCCCGGCTGCAGTCCGGTTTACTTGTCGTCAAATTCTGCGACGGTTTCTTGAAGAAGGGCTGCGCGTCGTGCTCTCGCCATATCGAACCATAAAATTATAATCCTATAGCGTGCCGGTAGCCAATATTCTGCGGGATATTTCAGACGCGATTCATCTGGTAATACGACGCCAGCGCCTTGCTCACATAAGATGATGGCTTGGCCGCATCGCCCAGCCCGAATTCGGTCTGCAATTCAGGCTTGTGATCGGTGATGTAGTTAATCACGCTATCGAGATTGGCCAGCCGGTTGGGGATGAAATTGTTGGCGGAATTGAGTAACTCGGCTGATTTGGCAAAGTTTGCGCTGAACTCGTGGAGGGTATTGATTGCCCCGGTCTTATTGGCGGCAAGAACGCCATCCAGTTTGGCTGTGTCAATCGAGGCCAGATTGGTGTTCGGATCAATGGTGAAGCCCAGATCGCGCAGGCCGTGCAAACCATCCTTGGCGCCATTGAAGACGTTCTCGACGCTTTGTTCGAGTTCGTAGAGCGAGATCTCGGCGGCCTGTGTTCCGGCCAGCACGCCGCCACTCTTTACGGTCGGGTCAAAGCGGTTAATCCAGTCGTTATACTTGGTGGCGAATGTTTGTAGCTGAGCCTTTATGCTCTCGTTGTCGGTCGAAGTGCTGTTTCCAGCCAAGGTTTGTCCGGCTTGTTGCATGGTGGCCACAGCAGTTTTCATTTCGCTCATTTCCGAGAACTGTGCCTTGTAGGTGACGTCCTTGTTGTTGATGACACTCATCATCTTGTACGCGGATTCCGGGTCAAATAGCGAGAGATTGCGCCCGCTGGCAGAAAGCCCCAGGGGGCTGTTCGACAATCCCAGGAATGAAAGCGGATCGCTTGTCTTGTTTTGGGTGCTGCTGGTACCAGTCAGCGCGTCGAAGGCGTTGATGGACTTGCCGCTGCTGGAAACCGAGTTGAGGAGCGTATTGACCGACTGCGCTTGAAACGAAGCCATGCGCACCGCCAACGACGAGGAGAAGTCGCCGGATTCCGACGAACCGTTGAGGCTGCTGGTGGCCGGCGTTGCTTTGCTGGCGCTGTCGCCATTAACTGTATTGAAAAGACTGAATAAAGTACTGGCGATTCCGAGTGGTGACATGATGCCTCCTGCTGAACTATGTTCAAAATTCATTGCCGACCGGCGCTATTTCCGTGGTTTCAGATAAATAGATGCAATATTCAGGCCAGTTTGTTTGTGCAGGAAGTATTTCCGTACCGCTTGGGGCTTGGCGGATATAGACGCGATTTGGAGTTGGTTTATTTCGGCACCGGCGGCAAAAACTGCCGCCGACCAGGTTGATAAACGCCGCTTAGCGGATCAGAAGACTTTCAGTCCATGCAGTAATACGGCGGCAATTAACAAGGGGGTTATGTATCGAACCAGGAAGGACAGTGCCCTGATCAAGTCCTTGTTACGCAAGGTGCCGCCATTGCTGAGTTGCTTTTCGAGTTCCGGGAAACCATAAACCCAGCCGACGAACAGGCAGATCAGAATGCCGCCAAGAGGCAGAAGCACGTTGGAGCTGAGGAAATCGAACAAATCAAACGCGTTCATGCCAAAGAGTTTGACATCAGCCATCACGCCTTGCGACAACGTGGCCGGTACGCCGAGTAGTCCAATCAGCAGTACCGTAAAGATCGAAGCCTGTTTACGGCCCAACCCGAAGCGTTCGGAGAGGATGGCGACGGGGACTTCCAGCAGCGAAAGAATGGCGCCCACGCTGGAAATAGCGGTGAGTATGAAGAAAATGGTCATGAACACCGTTCCACCCGGCATGGAGGTAAACACGGCCGGAATGGTCATGAACACCAGCGAAGGTCCCGCGGCCGGTTCAAAGCCAAAAGCGAAAACAGCTGGAAAGATGGCTATACCGGCGAGCAACGATACGGAAAGATCGGCGAACATCACGCGCGTTGTCGTGACCGGGATGTTCTGATTTTCGCGGAAATAACTACCGTAGGTCAGCATCGTTCCCATGCCGATGGATAGCTTGAAGAAGGCCAGCCCCATGGCGGTCAGCAGCACCATGGGGGTAATCTTCGAGAAATCAGGGCTGAACAGGAAGGCTAGACCCTGTGCTGCGCCGGGCAAGCTCAGGCTGCGCGCGCATAGCACCAGCAGCAGGATGAACAGCAGCGGCATCAGCTTGCGCGTGACCGCTTCAATACCCCTCGAAACGCCCATCATGATGATGCTGCCGGTGATTCCGAGCACAACCCATTGCCAGATCAGCGAAGAAACCGGGTTGGACACGAGTTTGCCGAATACTTCGCCGGCAACCTTCGGATCAGTCGTTGCTATTTCGCCGGAGATGGCTTTGAAGATGTAGGCATAAACCCAGCCGGCGACGTCCGAGTAGAACGACATGATTAGTAAGGATGCTACAAAACCCATCCAGCCAATGCCTTTCCACCACCATTGATTGCGCGGTGCGATTTTGTCGAAGGTGGTTACAGCGTTGGCCCGCGCTGCACGTCCGAGCATCGTTTCGACAATCATTACCGGCAGTCCTACCAGTAACGTCGCCAGCAGATAAACCAGCAAGAAACCGGCTCCACCGTTGGTTCCGGTCAGGGCAGGGAATTTCCAGATGTTGCCAAGCCCCACAGCGGAACCAAGGGTGGCGACCAGAACGCCAAAGGTGCTGGTGAAGCCGTCGCGGCTGGATTGAGTCATTTTGTTTCCAGGCTAAGAAGGTTCGTCAGGCTTGTGACTTGATGAGGCAGAGTGTGCATCTATATTGGTATTCCATGGGACGCAATATTCATGCAGGCTCCACGGTATAGTACTTGGAGAGCGCCTATTGACGAGCTCTGCAAGGCAGAGCCCGCGAAATGCGTTAGTCGAGAACGTGAGAAGCCAGCCCGTCGGCCAGTTTGGGCTCAAACCACGTTGATTTGGGCGGCATCACTTCGCCAGCATCGGCGACCGACATCAGTTCGCTCATCTGCGTTGGATACATGGCGAAGGCCACAGCCATCTCACCGCTATTGACGCGTTTCTCAAGTTCACCCAGGCCACGGATGCCGCCGACGAAGTCGATACGTGTATCGCGGCGCAGATCGGCGATGCCGAGGATCGGGTCGAGGATCTGTTCAGAGAGCACGGAAACGTCAAGGCGGCGAACCGGATCGGTCAGCGGGATGAGTTCGGGCCGGAACGCCAGGTGATACCAGTTGCCGTCCAGATACATACCGACCGTGCCGGTGCGCTCCGGGTGCGCCTGCCCAGCGGAAGGCGTCACCGTGCAACGTTCGCTGACCGCCTTGATGAGAGCTTCAACACTGTGGCCGTTGAGGTCGCGCACCACGCGGTTGTAGTCCATGATGGCCATTTGTCGTGCCGGAAAAATCACCGACAAAAAATACTCCGCCGAGTCAGGCCGGCCTGTG
>JBBRDR010000136.1:0-8073 GCA_038203745.1 Burkholderiales bacterium
CTGCTGGCTATCCGACACCAGCGTCAACTATCGTTCGATTTCGAGGGCCACTGGGGCTAGCAGCCTGTCGGATTTTCCTCTTACGCGCTGAAATATGCTATAAACATAACCATTGAATTACCGAGCTGATTCCCATGTCCCATTTCATCGTAACCGACCGCAAGACTGACTATCTACTACCACCCTCACTGGAGAACTGGTTGAACGAAGATCATCTGGCCCGGTTCATCGTTGACGTGGTTGACCAACTGGATCTGTCCAACCTCATCCGGCAGTATGCAGGACGTGGCTCAAAAGCGCACCATCCGGCCAGCCTGCTGGCGATCCTGATCTATGGCTACGCCACAGGCGTCTTCTCCAGCCGCAAAAAACAGGAAAAATCGGGTCAGACTAAGCCAATATGCATAAATGTGACGAAAATTCGCCGAAAGGCGGATTCAATGGCTTGAAATTCATGTCAAGTCCGACGGGCTGCTAGGAAAACAGCTGAACCTCGGTTTTCTGGCCCCGCAAGGGGTTTGCAGAGAAGAAATCGTCATCGTCAGAGGTCGCTAGCCGAAGGCATCAGGGGAGGTTTCAACATCCTGTTAGGGGACTCGGATGTTATTGCTTCTCACCCACCAACCAAATTATTCAAAACTGCACTTCGAAGTTGAACTGGCGGAATGATATGGACATACGACAACTAAAATACTTTATTGCTGTTGCCGAGGAGCAGCACATTGGACGCGCCGCGGAGCGCCTTCACATGTCGCAACCACCGCTTACACGCCAGATCCATGCCCTGGAAGAAGAATTGGGTGTTTTGCTGTTTACACGTACGAAATGGGGCATGAAGCTGACCGAGGTCGGAGAGTATCTGCTTGAACACGCGCGTAATATCAAAGCCCATGTGGATTTGGTCAAAGAGCACGCAAGGCATTCGAGCAATGGTCAAGTTGGAAGGATGGACATTGGTGTTTACGGGTCGGCAATGCTCAATATCATTCCGCAAATTCTGAATTCGTTCTCGGTCAGTTACCCGGAGGTCAAGGTGGTGCTGCATACGCTTAAAAAAGGGCGTCAGATCGAGGCATTGCATAGTGGTCAGATATTGTTCGCCTTTGAGCGATACCTCCCAAAATCCACGGGGCTGACGATTGAGCGCATTTGTAAAGAGCCGCTATGCGTCGCGTTGAATGAACGCAATCCCCTGGCACAATTGCCCGTCATTGAGCTGGATCAGTTACGCGACGAACAAATTATTGGTGAGGTTATTCCAAGCGTTGCCATTAAACTGCTTTTCGAACGACATTGTTTCGAACCCAAGGTGGTACAAAAATCCGAGGACATGATATCTGCCGCGGTAATGGTTGCCGGCGGATTCGGTACTGCGATCGTTCCCGCTTCATTGCAGAATTTACAGTTGCCAAATGTGGTTTACAGGCCATTGGCAACAGACGCCGATTCATCGATTGAACTGCACTGTGCCTACAGGACCGATGAGCAGTCGCCCTTGCTGCATGCCTTGCTGAATACGGTGCGGGAGTACCAGAAGAACTGAAACTTCTTCCTTTGATGTCCCGGCAGTGGTCAACCAGAACGCTTTTCTCGCACCCCGGTCCTCGCCCGGCGGGAGAGGGTGCGCCGCAGTGTCGGGAGGGCAGATAACAGGTTTCCCGGAGTGAAATTCCAAGGTGATTAAAGACTAGCCGCCTAACGATTCCGTCATCGTTTTTTGAAACCGCTTGCAGGCTTCTGTGATGCCATCGGGTTGCTGGAATACGGTAAACACGCCGGTGACATATACTTCGGCGCCGCGACGTGCGCATTCGATGGCGTTCGGATAGTCCACTCCACCATCAATTGAAATCAGGAAGCTCGCACTGTGTTCTTTGCGCAGTGCAGCGAGTTCTGAAACGCGAGGCAGGCTATCGACCATGAATTTTTGTCCGGGGTAACCAGGCTCCACAGTCATCAAGACCACATAGTCAAGAAATCTGATAATCGGTTCGATGATTGATACGGGCTGGCTCGGATTGATCACTACCCCGGCCTTCATGCCCAATTCCTGGATCGTCGTCAGGGTCCTGCGGGAAAAGCTGGTGGCATCCATGTGGAAGCTAACCCAATCCGCATTGTTTTGTTTCAATAGCGGCAAATAGTTCATGGGATCGGTAACCATGAGATGTACATCCGCGACCATCGCCGGATATTTTTTCTTTAACTCACCGACCAGTCGTATGGGAAAGCACAGGTTAGGGACATAGTGTCCATCCATGATGTCGATATGGAACCAGTGTGCGCCACCCTGTACCAGTTCTTCTACTTGCTGGCCAAGTTCAGTAAAGCTGCAGTTGGCCAGCGACGGGGCGTTAATGATTGTTGCAGTGGTCATTGGCTACTCCAATTTGTCACCGTAGATGGCCTGCGTGTGCAGGTCCATGAAGTTGCGGTCTTCGGCACGGGTACTGACCATGCAGTAAACGTAACGAATCCCAGTTTTTGGGCAGCCGACGTTGGGGTGGTAGCCCGATGGAATGGCAATCACGTGGCCGTTTTGCACCAGCGCGACAGCGTCCGGGGCCTGCATATCTTCGTAAACGCATTGCAGGCCAAAGCCGTCAGACATATTGAAATAGACATAGACTTCCTCCCGCTTTTTACTATGTTCATGCGGAGGCCATGCTGTCCAGCCGCCAGGTGCTCCATAACAAATACCCATCAGGAATCGGCTTGAGTCGAATTTCTCGTTAATGAAATTCCAGACTTCCCGGCGCGTTCCAAGTTCTTTCGTTCCGTAGGTCTTGTGCCTGTCATCGGCGTCCACTTCCTTGAACGGGATGTGGGCGAAGGATGTCCTGCGGCAACACGGTGCGCCGTAACGGATGACTACCGCCGGACCGCCACTGAGCTCGATATGACTGTTGATAGGGAGATAAAGCATATCCCCGAGTTCTGCAGCCCCAGATTGGTCCTGATGGCAGAAAACAAGCGTTCCTTCAATGACAACGAGACAGATTTCTTCAGCTCCGCTGTCGAGCGAAACCGGGGAATTGTCGATTTCCAGCCGGCGCAAGCTTGTGAAAACAAGTCCAAGATCGTCAGGCTTGAGGAGTTCCAGAGTTTCGTGCGGTTTAAAATGATGTTTTGCCATTGCCTTGCCTTGCCTCCGAATCTGTGTTCACTTGGGAAAGTGATAAAGGAAAACGTGCAAATCTTCACTGCCGACTTTCTTTATTGCGTGGGGAACTCCGGCAGGAGCAAACATGGCGAATCCCGGTTTCAAGTCGTATTCCTCGGCATTCAGCATCATCTTTCCGTAGCCGCTGACAACATAAAAGCCTTCATGGTCATCGTGCATCCCTGGTTCCGGGTATTCGTCAGAGAAAAATATGTTAAACATTGCCGAGAAGGCATTTACGGGCGTATTGTGCTCGTCAAAAATTGGATAGCTGTATGCTCCGGGAAAAACCCGACGCGTACTTTCTTCAGGGCCTGCTATATGCGTGACAGCCACTATGTTCTCCTCATCCTTTAGTTGAGCCGTTAATGAGCGGAATTAAACGTTTGCCCGCCCGCCACTTACTTCGACGAGAGGCAAGCAAATGAGACTGTGCTGGAACGTCGATCATTTTTGGTTTTGTCCTGACTGAAATCAAATACCATTTTCAAGTGCTTTTAATACCGAAAAGGTATTGTTACCCATCCTTGAGTTCAGGGCCGCGGGGAACGAACGAACTGAAAAGCAAAAATTGTAGTTGACCGAATTTGTCAATGACTACGACCGATTCCTTGACTGCGCAACAAGGACAATCGGGCCTCTTCCCATTGCAGTGCACGGTATTTGCGCTTATGCCCAGCGGCGATGGCCATGCCTTCGTTGCAGCGGTCCGGAGTAACCACGGCAAAAGACGCGCCGTGGCGGACAACGGTCAGACAACGCTTGCCGTCTCGCCGATCGTGGCAGACTTGTTCGGTAACGAAAGTTTCGCCGGAGGTGCTGTGCCAGTTGCGTTTGTTGACCTGTCCAACCACACGATCCGACCTTTCCAGATGGCGTGATTCCTCCCGTAAATTCCAACACGATTTCGGGCCCGATACAGAATCAAGAAAGCGTGCAATACTTTGGATTGCACCCGCCTCAGTACGGAAGCGATGTAGTCCGAATTCGATCGTCATTGTCGCCGAGAAGCTCGCTTTCCCCAATGATACTTTATCGGTATCAAACTCCCATCTAAAGGGTATTTGTGTTCCGCAAGCCTTAACGTAAAAATCAGATTTGCTGTGACGATCAACACTGTTTATCAATTACAGGAGGAGCAATGAAACGACATAATATTCTGTGCGCGTCATTCGTGGCGGCATTGTTGTGCACGAGTGCATCTGTATCGGCCCGTGATTTTCGTGCTGCGGACAATCAGCCCGCGGACTATCCAACTGTGCTGGCGATGAAGTTCATTGGCGAGCAGATTTCTATTGCCACCAAAGGTAAATTCAACGTCAAGGTTTTTGCCAACAGTGCGCTTGGTTCAGGGAAGGACACTGTTGAACAAGTGAAGATTGGCGCTCTGGAGATGACGCGGGTTTCCACATCAGACTTCCACCATATCATCCCAGAAAGCGTAGTTCCGTCGTTCCCGTTCCTGTTCCGTGATATTGAACATTTCCGCAAGGCCATGTATGGAACGCAAGGTGACCGGATACTGGAAGCCTTCGACAAGGCGGGTTATATCGGTCTGTGCATGTATGAGGCCGGTGCCCGTTCGATCTATTCCAAGAGGCCGGTGAGGAATCTGGCTGACGCCAAGGGCATGAAGATTCGTGTGCAGCCATCGGATCTGTGGGTGGGTATTGTTGCTGCGATGGGCGCAACTGCGACGCCTATTCCATACGCCGAGGTGTACACCGCTCTCAAGACGGGTCTGGTCGATGCTGCAGAGAACAACTATCCGTCCTACGAAACTTCAAAACACTATGAAGCTGCTCCGATTTACAGCGAAACACAGCACGTAATGGCTCCAGATGTCGTGGTGTTCTCGAAGAAGATTTGGGAGACGCTCTCCAAAGACGAGCAGGACATCATCCGCAAGGCGGCTAAGGACTCGGTTCCCTACTTCACAAAGTTGTGGGTTGCCAAAGAGCAAGTCTCAAAGGAGGCGGCCAAGAAGGCCGGAGCAACGTTTATTGATGACGTCAACAAGCCGGAGTTTGTTGCTGCGATGAAGCCGGTTTGGGACAAGTTCTCACCGACGCCTGAGTTGAAAAAGCTGGTTCAGGAAATCGTTAACGCCAAGTAATGTAGCTACTGGTGTAATAGCCTGTTGCCATAAAAGCCCGAAGGAGTGCTCTCGCCCCTTCGGGTTTGTTTTGCAAGGAAAGAAATGAACTGGCTTACTGAACTTGACGCCCGACTTTCCCGTTGGGCCATGTATATTGCCGTGGCCTGCCTGCTGGGCATTGTCGCCACTGTCGTCGGGTCGGTTTTCTGGCGCTACGTGCTCGACGATGCGCCGGCCTGGTCGGAGCAGGTGGCGCTGTTGCTAGTCATCAATGTCGCAATGTTTGGTGCGGCGGCCGGTGTGCGTGATGAAGGCCACATCGGCATGGAGTCGCTGGTCGGTTTGCTGCCCAAGCCCTACCAGTTCGTGATCGGCCAGATCGTCGGCTTTTTCTCGATCCTGTTTGGCGTCTCCCTCGTCTGGGGTTGCACCATGATGGCGATTTCGGTCTGGCCCAACGGCATCCCCACGCTGGGCATCTCCGAGGCTTGGCGATATTTCCCCTGCGTTGTCGCGGGTGTTCTGGTCATCCTGTTTTCAGTTGAACACCTGATTGCGTTTTATACCGACAAGGAAGTGGTCCCATCATGGCACTGACCGTTCTCTGCATTACCTTTACCCTCTTCCTCCTGCTCGGCATTCCGGTTGCCTTCTCGATCGCGCTGAGCTGCCTCGCTACCTACTGGACGGAAGGGTTTCCGCTGGAGCTCGCGTTCCAGAACATGATTTCCGGGATGAACGTTTTCTCCTTTCTGGCCATCCCGTTCTTCATCTTTTCCGGCGAACTGATGTTGCATGGCGGCGTTGCCGACAAGATCGTCGTCTTTGCCCGGAATCTGGTGGGGCACTGGCGGGGCGGCCTGGGTATGGCCAACGTCGTTGCCTGCACCATCTTCGGCGGCGTCTCCGGCTCACCGGTCGCTGACGTGTCGGCGATGGGCGGGGTCATGATTCCGCTCATGAAAAAGGAAGGCTACAGCGCCGACTACGCGGTCAACGTCACAACACATGCTTCGCTGGCCGGGGCCCTGATGCCGACCTCGCATAACCTGATCATCTATGCCTTTGCCGCCTCCAGCAGCAGCGGCATGCTGCTCGGGCACAACGTTATGGTCAAGGGCGTATCGATCGGCGAACTGATGTTTGCCGGGCTGTTGCCGGTGATCGTGCTGATGGTCTGTATGCTATTTGCCGCCTTCTGGGTAGCCAAGAAGGAAGGTTATCCACGCTGTCCTGACGGTTCGCGCAGGGAGACGCTGGACAAATTCGCTGGCTGGACTGCCGTGCTTACCTCGTGCGTGGCCGCCATTCCCGGCATGTTCGTCATTGTCATCATTTTGGGCTGCATCATCGCCGGGATTACCACGGCAACGGAAGCGGCGGCGATTGCGGTGACCTACACGCTGCTGCTGACCTTTGTCGGTTATCGCACGATGACCTGGGCAAAACTGATGAAAGCGGCGGCCAAGGCGGCCAAGACGACAGGCGTCATTCTGCTGCTGATCGGCGTCTCGACGATGTTCCAGTACATCATGGCCATTCTGGAGATTCCCGACAAGACGGCCGAGTTGCTGCTGTCGGCGACCAGCAATCCGTACATGATGTTCTTCCTGATCAACGTGATCCTGTTCCTGCTCGGCACCTTCATGGACATGGCGGCGACCATCCTGATCTGTACGCCGTTGTTCCTGCCGCTGGCCATTCAGATGGGCATGGGGCCGGTGCAATTTGGCATGGTCATGCTGCTCAATTGCGCGCTCGGTCTGAATACGCCGCCGGTGGGCACGACGCAGTTCGTCGGCTGTGCCATCGGCGATATTTCGGTCGAACAGGTGATGAAGAGCATTTTGCCCTTCTACGGTGCGCTGTTTGCCGTAATGGCAGTGGTCACCTATTTCCCGTGGTTCTCACTGTGGGTTCCGACCCTGCTCAAGGGCGCCCCGGTCTATTGAGCCAAAACATGCCGCTCGCTTGAAAATGGGATTCTCGGATCCCGTTTTTTTTCTTCGCCCGGCAGGGCGCACTCACTGGAGGTGAAAGTCCGCTACTCGCCCGGCAGAGGGAAGATTTAGCCGAACGGCAAGGGTGTTCCGGGCGACTGGAAATCTGGCGGAAGCTGAAGGCAAAGCGCTGGCCTGACGAACAGGAAGCGGATACGAGGCGGCACGGCGGGGTAAGCAGGCAAATATCGGTGAAGCCCGAAACTTGCACGGAACGCGGTGATGTATATCCGACAGGCGTGAAGGTGGGTGCGTCATACCCGGCGAGATCGGGCGGTCTGCCTTGTGCTACTGACATCGAGAGGTGTCGGGATGGACTGTCAGAAGTCAGCAGAAACCATAGTAGGCGTCAGCATGAGCCGAAGGGCCGAACATAGGAAGCCGCGAGTAGGTGGCGGGAACATATGGAGAGACGATGAAGGCGGAAGAGTCGCGGCAAGCGGCTACCCCGGCAGAGGAACAGGCGCAGAACACCGGTCACGATGGCGCGAATACGCACCTAGTCTGACATGATGACAAGAAGCCTTGTTGAACATGCCCTGTCAACCGATTCATGAAATCGGAGCTGATGCCACGCTTTGCCGGCCAACGACGCTGAGCGTGCGGAGCTCAGGCCAGCGCATCGCCAGCCTGCCGATGAAAATTGGCGCCAGGCAACGATCGACGGCATCCGCCTGATATGTGACAATCCGCCTGTTCTTGATTAGTCCGTCCATTCGGCCGGACCGATGTCGGACGATGCAAATGGTCTAAGCTGACCTCACGATCAAGAAAAATACCCACCATGCCCGATATTTCCGCGCGACAGCATT
>JBBRDR010000137.1:0-7957 GCA_038203745.1 Burkholderiales bacterium
TCAAGCAGCCTCGGCATAGACCTTAAGCGGCCAGTGCGAAACGCTCATCGTTGGCGTTTAGAGATTTGCTTCATTAACGTCGATCGCCTGACGAGTTGCCTGCTTTCCTTTGTTCGCCCTGTCGAAACCGGTACACCCCCATCTAAGAACACTGCGATGCCCTTAGGTGGAGGTGGCGGGAATTGAACCCGCGTCCAAGACGCCTCCAGATTGCCGGAATTACAACCATGCACACAGTATGGCGTGGTAGCGCTGATTTTTCAAGGCTTTATCAACAAGCCGATACTTTATTCGACCCCTACCTTGGCCAGTGCAGCCTGCCAATCTCGCTTAAACCCTCTTGTGCTTACGGGCTTGCGCTATAATCATCCGGTTGCAATCGGAACATTCGATCACGTAGTCTCGGCCACGTTGGAATTGCCTCACGCCCATTACGCGGGCAAGTTCAGGATTAACGGATGACCCCTCGAATCAATTCTGCTTTTGTCACGTTTTCTCGTATTGCCTGCATTGCGTTATCGCTCTCCGGCTGTGCAACAGTGACGCAGGACGCTGATACCCCGGCATCTCAATCTTCCGCGATTTCCTTGCCCAGCTTGCGCATATCGAACACAGAATCGTCAGCTGGAAAAACGGCTCGGGCGGCATCTACGCCCCTATCCGCCGATAGCAGCATTCAATCACTGGAGATAGGCGCCCAGCCACCGCTTACGAAAACCATTGACCTGACGTCTGAAATTGACGATCTCTTCCTTCGCATGCGTAACGGCTTCTCGATGCCGGACATCAACAACGACCTCGTTCTTTACCACCAGCAATGGTATATGAACCGCCCCGACTACCTGCGCCGCATGATCGAGCGCAGCAGCCGCTACCTGTTCTATATCGTCGACGAACTCGACAAACGCGGCATGCCGATGGAAATCGCGCTCCTGCCAATGGTTGAAAGTGCCTACAACCCGATGGCTTACTCGCGTTCAAAAGCCTCGGGCCTTTGGCAGTTCATCCCCTCCACCGGAAAAAACTATAAGCTCAAACAGGACTGGTGGATAGATGAGCGGCGTGACATTGTGGCCTCAACCAGTGCCGCACTTGATTACCTGCAAACCATCTACGAAATGCATGGCGACTGGCATCTGGCTTTGGCTTCCTACAACTGGGGTGAGGGTGCTGTGGGCCGTGCTATCAATAAAAACAAGGCGCAAGATTTGCCAACGGATTACCTGAGTTTGAAAATGCCGGCCGAAACGCAAAATTACGTACCCAAACTACAAGCTTTGAAGAACATTTTCAGCAACCCGGCACTACTGGCCGAGCTCAATCTAACCAAGATACCTAACCGGGCCTACTTTGGTACGATCACCCAAAGCGCCAATATCGATATCAAACTCGCCGCCAAGCTGGCCGAGATGCCAGTACAGGATTTCGTCGCACTCAACCCGTCGCACAATCGTCCGGTTATTAAATCTGACACGCCGCTGGTCATTCCGGCGGATAAAATGGAGACTTTCAAAGACAATCTGGAAGCGCACGAGGACACCAACAAACCCCTTTCGTCCTGGCAGTCCTACACCATGCGCCCGGGCGACAAACTGGAGAAAATCGCGCCACGCTTTGGCATGACGGTGGCTAATCTCAAAGCCGTCAATGGCATCAAGGGACGGATCAAGGTCAGCACGGGATTTACCCTGCTGGTCGCCAGCAAGGGCGGCGGAGAACCCCTGAACATGGCCGCCCTGCCCGAACAGCCGCGCCTGCCGGATGCAGACCCCTCGCCGCAGAACAAAGCCCGCACACATACCGTGCGCAAGGGCGAAACGCTCTTTGCAATTGCCAGTCGTTATGACACCAGTACCACCGAGCTGAAACGCCTCAACCATTTATCCAATGACAAGATCAAGGTCGGCACCCGCTTGGCGCTGGCCTCGGCACCTAAATCAGTCGCCCAGAGCGAGGCCAAGCCCGACAAAACCACACGCTCGCCGGTTCAACAAGCGAGCACCCCTAAATCGCCGAAGGTTACGCATTACACCATTCGCCGTGGTGACACGCTGGCCTCAATTGCCAAACAGTTCAAGGTAGGCAAGGATGACATCCTGCGTTGGAACCAAGTATCCCCCAACGCTCTGAAGCCGGGTAAAACGCTGACCATCCAGCTCGCACAAAACCCCTGATCTAAATTTCGAACAAATGGCAACGCACCGTGTGTGTCGCTGAAAGAACAGTCGGTTGCGGGTAACTGCCGCGGCAAGTGTCTGTCGCCTGCGCGCAACGCGGATGGAAGTGACACCCCGTTGGCGGATTGGCCGGTGAAGGCATTTCCCCGGCGAGACGGACAAATTCCGGCGGCGAATCTTTGTTCACTGCAAGACGCGGACTAGGCACTGCCGAGAGCAATGCCTGCGTGTACGGATGCTTCGGTGAGCGCAACACCTCCTCGACCGTTCCACGTTCGACGATACGCCCGAGATACATCACGGCCACCTCGTGCGCCAGGTACTCGACCACGGCAAAGTTGTGCGTAATAAAGAGATAGGCCAGGCCAATTTCGTCCTGCAATGCCTTGAGCAAATTGAGAATCTGCGCCTGTACCGAAACATCGAGCGCCGAGGTCGGCTCGTCGCAAATAATCAACTCAGGCTGCACGGCCAGTGCACGGGCAATAGCAATGCGCTGGCGTTGCCCGCCAGAAAACTCGTGCGGATAGCGATCTGCGGCTTGTGAATCAAGCCCCACCTGTTGCAGCAGCACGGCGATGGCCGCACCCTTTCCGGCCGCGTCCGACAGTACGCCGAGCGAACGCATGCCCTCGCCGATGATCTCGCCCACCGACATGCGCGGGTTGAGCGAGGCAAACGGGTCCTGAAAAATCATCTGCATACGGCGGCGCAGCGGGCGTAATTGACTACGCGAGATCCCGGTCAGTTCACGGCCGTCCAGATCCACTTTGCCATCCGTTGGTTTGATCAGTTGCAGGATGGCCTTACCCACGGTCGTCTTGCCGCAACCGGATTCACCAACCAGCGCCAGCGTACGGCCACGCGCGAGGTCGAGCGTAATACCATCAACCGCCTTGACGAAACCTACCGTGCGCTGCAGGACGCCGCGGCGGATCGGGAAATGGACACATAAGTCGCTCACGGCAAGGAGTGACTTTTCTGCACCAAGGGGTGGCGGAGCAGCGCTTTCAATCACGGGCGCTATCACTACCGCCCTGCCCGGCTCGGCCAGCAGGTGACAACGCACCCGATGATCCGCATCAACATCGCTCCAGCCCGGCGACTCATTGCGACACCGTTCCCAGGCATGCGGGCAACGCGCCGCAAAGCGGCAGCCCGCCGGCAAAGCCGAAAGCGACGGTACCTGCCCGGCAATCGTCGTCAGCCGCCCGCCGCGTCGTGACAAATCAGGCAGCGCGGCAAACAATGCTTGGGTGTAAGGATGACGCGGCGCGTTGAAGAAAACGTTACGCGGCGCCGCCTCGACAATTTCACCGGCATACATCACGCCGACACGATGCGCCATCTGCGCAACAACACCGAGGTCGTGCGTGATCAGCAGCATGCCCATGCCGTGCTCGGCCTGCAGGCGACGCAACAGATCCAGAATCTGCGCCTGAATGGTCACATCAAGCGCCGTGGTTGGCTCGTCGGCAATCAACAGCTTTGGATTTCCGGCCAGCGCCACGGCGATCATCACGCGCTGCTTCATGCCCCCAGAAAGCTGGAAGGGAAACTCGTCGAGCCGGCGCGATGCATCGGCAATGCCAACGGCGTTGAGCAGTTCCAGTGCGCGTCTCCGTGCGGCTTCGCCAACCAGCCCGAGATGGCGTTCGAGCACCTCACTAATTTGCCGCTCGACGGTCATCACCGGATTGAGGCTGGTTGCCGGCTCCTGAAAAATCATCGCCATGCCGCCACCGCGTACCGCGCGCATCTCGGCTTCCGGCAGTTGCAAAAGATCATTGCCCTGGAACCGGACTTCACCACCAAAAATGCGCCCGGCCGCCGGAAGAAGGCGCATGACTGAGAGCGCCGTCACCGACTTGCCGCAACCCGATTCACCCAACAGCGCCAGCGTCTCACCCGCCGCCAGATCAAAGGACATGCCGGAAACTGCCGTCAGGCGTTCCCGCCCCGAGTCGAAACCAATTGAAAGGTCGCAGACAGAAAGCAGTGCTTTGCTCATCGGATAAAACCGGAATTAACCAAGGAGAACATGCACCGAAGGAAATGCCGTTGGGGTGCGGAGAAAACCGAGAAGAAACAAATAACGGAATCAAGCACAATGCAATGTTTTTCTCTGTGATCTCCGTGAACTCTGTGGTTAGGTTTCATTTCTCACCCCATCCGTGGATCGAAAGCATCGCGCATCGCATCGGCTAGCAGGTTGGCGGCCAGCACCAGTGCAAACATGAAGACAAAGGCCGCCGCCAGAGACCACCACACCATGGGATCACGCGCCAGTTCCATACGGGCGTTGTTGATCATCGTACCGAAGCTGATCATGGTCGGATCGACACCGATGCCGACGTAGGACAGCACCGCCTCGGCCAGTACCAACCCGGAAAAGTCCATGACCAGCGCGATGATCACGATGTGCATCAGATTGGGCAGGATGTGGCGCAGCAGGATACGCAGATCCGAGACGCCGAAGGCCTGAGCCGCCTGAATGTATTCCAGCTCCCGTAACTTCAGTGTTTCCCCGCGTAGCAGACGACACAGCCCCGTCCAGCTGGTCATGCCAAGAATGAAGCACAGCGCCAGCAGGCGCAGGTCGGCGCGTTCAGCGGCTGTGGCAAACCACTGCGGATGCGTATCGATGATCACCTGCATCATCAGAACGGCCGCCGCGATCAGCAGCACCCCGGGAATCGAACTCAGGGTCGTGTAAATATACTGAATCAAATCGTCAACCCAGCCCTTGAAGTAGCCGGCCAGAATGCCGAGCAGGATGCCGACAGGCAGTGTCACCAGCGTCGTCACGAGGCCAATGACCAAGGCCGTGCGCACGCTCTTTAGTATCTGATAGAACACGTCTTGTCCGACCTTGTCGGTACCGAAGACGTGATAGTTAACGCACAGTGCCGCAATCGGCGCGAGAAGCAGGAGCATCGCGCCCAGCGTAATAAACACGGCATTCCATGCAAATCCGTCGCTGTCACGCCAGAGACCGCACCAAACCTTGATCGCAGCCCCCCCATGCCTGCGAGCCAATAAAATAGCGCCTCCCAGAGATATCAAGACTAAGACCAAGGCAGCAAGCGCCTCCCAAGCCATTACCCGTTTTAATACGTCACCTGCGCGTTCAGCCTCGTTCTCGCCCAGACTCGCGCCACCATATTTGAGGCGAGGAAAGTCGCGTGTCTGTCGTAGGCTGCCATCCGCTTCGCGTACCTCGATGGACTCCTTGGCGTAGGCACGCGTCGCCAGTGGGGCGGAATAGGTTTTCTCGTTGCGTGTGCGCAGCGGAGCCGCCACGGCATCGAGCAGTGAAAGCACTTCGATGGCGTAGACAGCGGGCTGCTCTGCGTCACGGCTCTCCAGGCGAGGGCGATAGTGGATCGAGTCGAGCAGACCGACCAGCACGAAGGCCACCAGCACTGTCGCGGCCGCCATGCCCGGACGGCTTCGTCCGACACGTCGCCACGCGGCGCGCAAGGGCGGATTGCGCGACGACAGCGCACCGAACAGCGCACCGGCCAGAACTAGCAGCCAGATCAGCGCATCGGACCATAAAAGGACGGGAAGAAAGGTCATCGAAAACAGAACGCCCGAAAGCCTTGTCTCAGCACAGAGTCACAGAGGCGCAGAGAGAATATCGGGCGATTTTTTTGTTTCGCTCTGTGCAACCTCTGCGCCTCTGCGGCTCTATGGCGAATGGTTCTATCCATAAAAATCATTCAAAGCGTATCCGTGGATCAACGAAGGTATAAGAAATATCGGTCAGGATCAGTCCAACGATGTAGAGCACCGAGCCGATGAAAACCATCGCCCGCACCACCGCGAAATCCTGCGCATTGATCGCATCGATGGTGTAACTGCCCAGCCCCGGAATGCCAAAGAAGGACTCAGTGAGCAGCGAGCCCATGAAGAGCAGCGGGATGACGACGACCACGCCGGTCAAAATCGGGATCATGGCGTTGCGCAACACGTGGCGGAAGAGCACGGCAACTTCGGAGAGCCCTTTGGCACGCGCTGTGCGCACATAGTCTTTGTTAATCTCCTCAAGAAAGATCGTGCGATACCAGCGCGCTGACGAACCGATGCCGGAAACAACGCCAATGACCACCGGCAGGATGAGAAACTTCCAGGCATCCAGCCCCCCGGAAAATCCGGAGATCGGCACCAGTCGCCACAGCTTGCTGATTAGATATTGCCCGCCGATGATGTAGAACATGCCGGAGATCGACATCATCGCTACGCACAGCACGACACCCCAGAAATCGAGAGGGCTGGCGCGAAAAAAGGCCAGCAGCAAGGCGAAACTGACCGTGACGAAGAGCCCAAGAATAAAGGTCGGCAAAGCGATCGCCAGCGACGGCCCCATACGTGAGGTGATCTCACGTGAGATATCCCGCCCGTCTTCGGAACGCCCGAAATCGCCGGCAAACATGCGCGCCGATTTCTGGAAAAAAATCGTCTCGGTCAGCACGCCAGAACCATTCGCCTGTGCATTGACAAACAAAGGCTTATCGTAACCGCGTTCGGCCTTCCACTTCTCGATAGCCTCGGGCGTAACGCGTTTGACGCCCAATTGCATGCGCGCCATGTCTTCCGGCGTATTAACGATGAAGAACAAGGCGAAGGTGATGAGGTTAACACCGATCAGGATCGGGATTGCGTAGGCCAGCCGGCGCAGGATGTAGGCGAGCATGATTAAATCCGACCGCGGGAAGAGAGAAAAGCAGGATCTTCTCTGAGAACCGTCGTTATCTCATCACTTTTGTGGTTCATCTTTTGACTTTTCATATCAACGTACTCCCGCCGTGCGGCGTTCGCGGCGACGATAGCCAATGACGGCCGGCAGTACAATCGAAGCAGACGCCAACAACAACAGGGCCAGAGGCCAGAGCACAGGGGGGTTCCACTCGCGCCGCAGTTTCTCGCGCAAGACAACATCAATGCGCTGGTATTTCAGGATGTTATTGCCCACGTCGGTCGGCTTGCGGTTGTGCAGCCAGACATGGCCTAGCGTATAGCTCTTGGGATGGAAGCCGAACACCCACGGCGCATCGTCCTGCAACACGCGGTTCATGCGGGTAATGATGGAAAGCCGCCGGGGCGTGTTCTCCATTTCCTTCATCTCAGCGAACAGGCGGTCAAATTCCGGGCTGGCATAGTTGGAGGCATTCTCGCCAGCTTTGGACACTTTGCTTTCAACGCCATCGAGCAGAAAGAAAAAGTTTTCCGGATCGGGATAGTCCGCATTCCAGCCGAGGTAATAGAGTTGCACCGCGCCCTTGCGAATTTTTTCCTGGAAACGGTTGAAATCGGTCGAGCGCACAACAAGCTGTACGTCGATTCGGGCTAACTGGCGCGTCAGCCAGTCAAGCCGCGACTTGTCGCCCATGCCGCCGCTCGTGGTATCGAGATAGATCACCAGCGGTTCGCCGGATTTTGCGTTACGGCCATTCGGCCAACCGGCCTCGACCAGCAGTTTTCTAGCCGTCTCAACGGGCTTGCGCTGGGCGCGGCCATTGGCCTTCTCGCCCACCCAGTCATACACCACCGGATTAACCCCGGCCTCACCATCGAGATAGCCGAAGATACCTGGTGGCAGCGGGCTCATCGCGGCAATGCCACGCCCGTTCATAAAAATCGAAATGAACTCTTCCTGATCGAGCGCGATGGAGATTGCCTGCCGCAATTTTCGGCCATGAGCATCGAGCCCGCCAACCACCGGGTCGAGCATGTTGAAACCCATGTAAAACGTGGACGCCCGAACACTGGTCAGC
>JBBRDR010000138.1:0-7955 GCA_038203745.1 Burkholderiales bacterium
TCATCGCCACCAAGCAATCGTAACTGCTCCATCACGTACCGTGCAGCATCTTTGAACTTGATGTATCCCATTTGGGCCGCAAGGCGGAAAATCTTGGACATAACCGGAAGTATCTTTTTCTCTTCCTCTTGCGCCATGTTGCGCTTGCCATTCGAGGCCGAAACTTTCCGCGCACCCATCTGGCGTTTCATCGCAGGAGTTAGCGGCGCTTGCGCTACCAGTTCCTTCAAGTCTGGTTCCTTCACTGAGCCAGTCGGGTTCTTCAGTTTTTCCACTCTGGACTGCTCGTCGATACTGCCTAAAAGGCGAAATCTTTCTGTCAACAATTCGACGACAGGATCACTAATCTTCCTGCTGACTAAACGTAATTTGCGTAATTGGCTTTTTACCTCATGTACTAAGCTGGAAGCATCACATTCAAACAGTTGAGACATCATTGTGATGTGAGTCGTTTTACGGATAGACCTAATAGTCTCTGATGAGAGACCCCAGACGACTTTGTTCAAGCCAATTTCATGCGACCCTCGTCTCACTTGACGCACAATCAGTTGTTGATCAGCAAGAGCTTCAATATTTATATTAATGTTGGGGATATAAATTGCACCGAAGCCTTCATTTGCAAGGATTTTAATCAATTTACGGCGCAACACATCGGTATTCATGAAGTTACGAGAGGTTTTCGAAAGAAGTCGAATTGTTTCATGTTGAATTTTATTATTGATGCCCAAGCATTGAATTTTCTCGTCCATGATTAGTATGAATGAAGTGATTTATATGGCGTTATTATGCGATGATTGCGCCAAAGTTGCCAAAATATGGACTCACGTCGGAATACCCATTAAGCATGTATTTAACACCTTTAGGGTCTGCTGAAATGGTTATTGAAAGCGTAGGGTTGGGTGCAATTCGTCCACTACTAATCAAGGTACGTAGCAGACTGCTCGGGATAATGATGTACTCGTTCTTCAAGCCACGTCGAAGGACAAAAACATAGAACATGGTTGCCGAGTCATGTACTTTGAAAGAGTTGTACTTGATCGTGAAAGTAAATCTAGCGGCGTCTTGTTCAGTTGCTGTTTTCACTTGAACATGAAAATATTTGTTGTCCTTACTTGCGACAACGTCGATTCCATCATCGACTACCATTACTGATGCGTTGAACTCCCAGAACAGCAGCTCGCTCATTACTGCATATTCTCCAGCCTTGCCGGTAAATGCCTTATCTGTTTGAGGCGGGTCAATCTGGGCTGCTGCAGTGGGAATTCGTTCAACTTTTACACGATACCAGCCTTTTTTGAATACTCCCTTTTTCTTTCCCTCAACTTTGGCAAATGATGGCTTCCGTGTTTTGAGTTTCAGGTTACCCGCTAAAGCTGCTTGTAACTTCACAATGAATTCTTCAGGAGATAGTGAAAGGGTCTTGTTTTTCTGTGAAGCGACTTGAGCTATGGTATTGACATGCATCCCCTTTAGTCCAGAGGACTTCAATATCTCCTTAGCAATTTCAAGAATATCAGGCAGTTTGCATTCCATTTTTTATCTTCCTTTGCAATAAGTTATTGTGGATAGCATACGTCAAATTTTTTACAACGAGATTGAGGGTTGCACCTGACACTTGCTACCTTAACCATCGCAATGGCGCGTGGATAAGCTGAAATGTTCAAAATGTCGAAAAGCATCACAGCTCAATTAAACCACTTGCATTAATGCAGTACAAGTGGTTTAATAATTGACATGAATACCCAAGATGATTCTTCCATGCCGACCTACCCACTGGCTGACCTGTGCGTGCTTGCCGATCTTCCGATCCGTACTGTCCGCTACTACGTCCAGATGGGCCTCGTTGATCGGCCCGAAGGCGAAACACGCGCCGCCCGATACGGCACCCGGCAACTTGAACAACTGCTGCTGATCAAGAAATGGACTGCCGCCGGCGTTGCCTTGGAGCGTATTAACGAATTACTTCATGGCGAGCCGGCACCGATTCCAGCGCGTCCTCGTGCCGTTGGTTCGGTTGAGGTATGCAGTCACCTCAAGGTGGCCGACGGCATCGAGGTCGTGATTGAGCCAGGGCGGGCGGGGTTATCCCCTGAGCAGGTCCGCGCCTTTATCAAGGGCGTCATGGCAACCTATGCCGAGATCACCGGTAATTCGACACCCGCTGCCGACGCGGCTCCAGAGCAACATACACAGAAGAGAACTCGATGAATTCCTATACTCACGCTTCACTGACGACCAGCGACGGCCGTTCTGTCATGCTTAATAGCGTGCACGTCAGTGGCGATCTACGCGGCGCCCTGTTTGAAGCCCGTGTCGAACAGAAGTACTACAACCCAACCGATACCAATGTCGAAGTTGTCTATTCTTTCCCCTTGCCTTGGGGGGCGTTGCTGCTTGGCGTTGACGTCACCTTAGGCGCACATCGTCTATCGGGTGTCGTGGTTGAGAAGACGCACGCTGAAGCCCGCTATGAAGACGCCCTGGTCGAAGGCGATACAGCGGTAATTTTGGAGAAAAATGCCGAAGGTTCCTATAGCCTGAGCCTGGGCAATTTAAACGCCGGAGAATCCTGTCAGATCACGCTACGCTACGCACAGACCTTATCGTTTGAGCAGGGTGGGCTGCGTGTGCTGATTCCGACGGTAATCGCCCCGCGTTACGGCGATCCGATCAGCGATGGGGGCTTGCGACCGCATCAAACAACACGCCATGACCTGTTAGTCGACTACCCGTTCAAGATTGCCTTGCGCCTGCATGGCGACCTTCGGCAAGCACGCATCGCGTCTCCGAGCCATCCGATTCAGGTCGCGCCCGCCCGTCAAGACAGTCCGGAACCCGTCACGATAACCCTGGCGCGGGACAGTACCTTGGACAGGGATTTTGTGCTGGTACTCGATCAGCTCACACAGCCCTCGATGGCTGTCGTGGCGCGAGACGTGGTCGACACCGATCACATCGTCGCCCTCCTCAGCTTTTGTCCGCAGGTGCCTGAACTGGAAGCCAAGCCCTTAGCGGTAAAAATGCTGGTTGACTGCTCGGGTTCGATGGCCGGTGATAGCGTGGAGGCGGCCCGGCGCGCACTGCACAGCATTATTGAGCAACTCCGCGAGAATGACCGCTTCTCTTTGTCACGCTTCGGTTCTACGGTCGAACATCGTTCACGTGGGTTGTGGCGAACCAAGGACTCTACACGACAAGCCGCCCACCGCTGGGTCGACGGTGTGCATGCGGATTTGGGCGGCACCGAGATGAACGGTGCCTTGATCTCCACGTTCGCCCTGGGCGGGCGTGAATCGAGCGACGTACTGCTCGTGACCGACGGACAAATTGAGGCCGTCGACCGCACGATTGACTCGGCCAAAGCCGCTGGGCAGCGTGTCTTCGTAGTCGGTATCGGCAGTAGCCCGGCAGAGTCTCATCTTCGCCGACTGGCTGAAATGACGGGGGGTGCGTGCGACTTTGTGGCACCGGGTGAGGCTGTCGAGCCAGCAGTGCTGCGCATGTTCTCGCGCCTACATTCGTCAAGGCTGACCGATTTGTCGTTGCGCTGGCCGGACGGAGTCGAACCCGTATGGACTTCGCCATTGAACCAAGCCCTCTTTGATGGCGACACGTTTCAAGTCTTTGGGACGTTCAAAGCGGAGTTTGATGGCAAGGTGCGCTTGTTCGCTCATCGCGCCGGCGAATCGTGTCCCGAAGAGATCGCATGCGTCCTCGTCGATGGGGGGGTGACACCCGAAACGGCACTGCCGAAATTGGTGGCGGAACGCAGGCTGCAAGCGCTGCTAGGGGATGGATCAAGCTCTCGCGCTGATGCCGCCACGGAACTCGCTGTGGCGTATCAGTTGATCAGCGAACACACCAGCTTCCTCTTGGTCCATCTTCGCGCCGACGAGGATAAGCCGACAGATATGCCTGAGCTGCATCAAGTCAGTCAAATGATTCCTGCCGGTTGGGGTGGCCTTGGATCAGTGACCGTCAAGCCTCCAAGACGGGCGAGGGAGTATGTCAGCCAAGATGTCGCGACAGATTCAATCCCAGCGGTTCTTCGGCGAGGAAGGCGTGCAACTGACCCTTCCATGCGCTCAGGGCATCGTTACGACATTCCAGCCTTTCTGCGCGACAGCGAGGAGCCTGTAGAACGCAGCGACCCACGCTATTGGACACGCTCGTTTGAATATACAGGCTTGACCCCATTGGGCCTGCATGTCTGGCTGAATAAAACCCCAGAGAAGGCGTGGCCAAAGACGTATGTGGGCTTACAAGATGCCGGTGTGGGGCCATGGGTTGTCGAGTGGCTTGAACTGATGATCGCCGAGCCGCAGGCGTTGCCCGAAGCGTTGGTTGTTGCGGCTTTCCTGGCGGCCATGGCGAGCGCAGATATCAAGCCGCGACTGGCTCTGGATGAAAACCTTGTGCAAAGTTTAAAAGAGATGCCAGGGCGCTTGAAGAGTCTGTTCGCCGGTCACTCGATGAGTAACCGCAAATACGTCGATTCGCGGCTGGCACAGGAGATTCTGGAGGCGCTGGATGGAATCGTCGCAGAAGACTGGCCGGAACAGGTGTTTGCGCTGGAAGCAAAATAAGCGACAGTCGATGAAAATTCTTTATCCGGCTGGTTTGTCCATATATCTACCCATCCGATGAACCTTAGTCTCATTTGGCTGATTGTCGTTGTTTCGGCATCGTGGTCTGGCTGGCTGATGGCCGGAAGGACTGAGGTTGCGACGCTGCTCATGGGTGCTGCGATAAGTATCCTATCCGGGCTGGAACTGCTGATGGCCACCAAGAGCAAGCAGTCAAGGTTAATGTCGGCCTGCGGTTTTGTAGTGGGAATAGGTCTGTTCTGCGCCGGTGCTTTTGACCGCTTGAACATCAACCGAATAACGCCGTCGATGGATTGGATTACCGGATTCATAGTCGGAATGCTGATCGCCGGTTTCATCCTCATCCTCCTAGTCGGGAGGAGCATACACAATCAGGACAATTTCAAAGTCGGCGATATCCCGTTGCCGCACTGGGATGCCATCTGGATTTCCTTTGGGTGCGCGGTGTGGTTGCTGGCGTATAGGGCCGTCATTCACTGGAATGAACTGAATGGCAACAATGATCAACCCTGGGTAAGTTATCTTGTTAGTTCCCTAGCCTGGCTCTGTGTTGCCGCTGTCGTTCAAATAGTCCGCTTCCGTAAGTTGCATTCCTCGCGCTTGCTTATTGCCGCTGCTTGTCCGCTGATCTTTTTTGGTTCAGGTCATTTAGGCGCTGGTGCACCCTATATCGCGTTGGCGACGTTGTCCTGCGTGATCTGCTACGCCGGTGGAAGCTATCCGTTGCGCTGGCCATCCGGCACCTTCAGTGATGGCGCGGTTCTTCTGCGAAACTGGCTGATTACCGGGTTAATCACACTGTGTATGGTGATTAACATCGACGCTAGCCTCATGAACCAAACGGTGACGAGTGTCGTCGCTAAGCACGGCATCTTTTCCCCTCTTTCTGGCGACGCATTCACCAACCTTGTTATGAATGATTCGTACCTGTGGTACGACGACATCAAGTCCGACCGTCGCAAAGAAAGCGGGACGCGCAATCTTCTAGCGGGACGACGTTTCGCAGAGCGAGATCGCTACAGCGTGGCATGGGAAAATGAGCCGCCGACTAAAAAAGAAAAGAGCGACAGCAATCCAGGCGTATATCTATCGTGGAGAAACGGGCAGAGGTACGTGACGCACGTCATCCCCGGATCGCCTGCTGACAAAGCCGGGGTTACTCGTGGTTGGCGCTATCTGTCGGAAATCAAATCAGAAGAGAGCGGTGAAGGTAGCGGACAATTTTCGTTTGTTGACCCTGAAAATAAAAACCGCACCGTAACGGGTGTGATGGCGTATCCACCCCTTGTCGATTTCCGAATCGATACCCGTTCTGAGGAAAACATCGGCTACCTTTATCTGGATGTCTTCGAGGGTAAGGCGAAGGAGCAGCTTGATGCCGCCTTTATCGAATTCAGAAAAGCGAAAGTCAGCGAACTGGTTGTCGATTTGAGAAACAATCCAGGTGGTCGAGTTGATGTCGCGGCCTATTTCGCCGATCTCATTGCAGGCAATCGCCATGCTGGCGAAGTGTTTTACCGCCTCTCTTACAACGCGAAATATACCGATTCAGATGAAGTTGGGCGATTCAAACGAAACACGAATGGGTTGGATATCCCAAGAATCTTTGTGCTGACTTCTCAGAGTTCATGTTCCGCCAGCGAACTCATGATTGTCGGCCTGCGGGTTTACCTGCCGGTGATTACTATCGGCGAGGTGACATGCGGTAAGCCACTAGGGATGGACTATGTGAATTACGGGAGTCGATCCTACCGAGCGATCAATTTCCGCGTGAGCGATGCCAATAATCAGGGTTTCTACAACGATGGCTTGGTTCCTCAGTGCAATGCCGTTGATGATATTCATCAGAACTTTGCATCGGGAACAGCGGCTGATCCGATGTATCGGAAGGCGTTGGCCTATATGGATACCGGGCGTTGCGATTGAGATGTGACTAGGTAAAGTTGATGCGCAGTAGAGCGCCACAGTTTGTCACAACGGCTCATTTCAACAATTACCTGAACGTCCTCTGTCTGTCCTACTCTGGCGGTTGTGAAATATCCGTCGAATCCTGCGATTGGCTCGTTGAAGAACATTGTTTCGCGGCCAAGAAAGCCTTCATGTTCGGATAGTTGTCCATTTCTGACGCCTCCCCGTCCTCCAGTTGAATATCCTTGGGTGATAAACGCTTGCAACTTAGCATCATTTCTACTTCCTCGGCTGTCAACATCCTTGAACCCTTTCCAGAAATTAAACAATTCGCCACGTGAGTATTGTGCGGCCAATTCACCCTCAATGAAAGACCGCTTGTTTCCATCAGTCGGCAGCGTGTCGCACATCAACCGCTTGAGCGAATCGGCAACCAGATCAGCAACCGTACTTTCGTCAATGCCGGCCGAAACGCCGAAGTGCTTGAGCAAGAACCGACGAACCTTTGAAACTAGGTATTTCCACAAAGAGCTTTTCTTTCCGGCGGCGCTCTCGCCTAGCTTGGCAAGCACTTCATGGGCAGCAATACCGGAGCCGCCCGTTCCTTTGAAATGCGGTCAGAGAAGATGTACGCCTTGCCCATCGATGCAACGTAAGCGCCCTCTTCCGTACCGCCAAGTTTGAGTGACGCAGGCGCTTCACCAATCGGCATAATTTCCAGCAGGCCGGAGCGTTCAAGTGCGGCTACCTATCTGACTGCCGGCTGGTCAGTGCGCGGCATTTCCGAGCGGCGCTGGCGGGACTGGCCACTGATGGTTCTGTTCACCTGGTGGTGCGTTGATGCCGTCACCGACTGTTCAGCGAAGTCTTCTGACTAGCGCAATACGTTTTGAAACGAACAGAACGCAACGGAATGCAACGGAATGCAACGGAATGCACACGCCAGCGAGCATTGCCACAGCCAGTTACGCGTTATTCAGTGGGGTGATGCAGCCAAAACATCTTGACCATCCCACATGAGGGATGGGGCGAGGCAGACGTCAAAGGTATCGAGGACAATATCGTCAATAACTCAAATCGTGACGGCAGGGCATTTTTCGTTTGAGAAAAAAACTTATCGTCGGCCTTGTTTTTTTGAGTGCCGTAATCAGAGAAGATGCCAATGCGGTCTTGGCTCAATATTGTTTAAATATTTTTTCTTTAACAAGTCAAATCGTGACTGTTTGTTCTTTCAGTGATAGCCCCACGATAGCCCAGCAAAAAGCCCCGGCTTTTGACCGAGGCTAAGTGCTTGAATATATGGTGGTGATGGGCAGAATTGAACTGCCGACCTGTGGGTTATGAATCCACCGCTCTAACCAACTGAGCTACATCACCACGTAGGGCGCGAGATTATAGGGTTGCCGGTGGCTAATGGTCAAGTTTTATGGTCACACAAGG
>JBBRDR010000139.1:0-7941 GCA_038203745.1 Burkholderiales bacterium
TTAAACAGATGTTAGGAATTTTTAGTCAATGAAACGCGTACTTCCCGGCTTTGGACTGTCACTCGGCATCACGCTGGTGTACCTGTCGCTGCTTATCCTGCTGCCACTTTCCGGGCTGGCGTTCAAGGCCAGTTCGCTTAGCCTTGACCAGTTCTGGAGCATCGCTAGCGGTGAGCGGGCGCTTGCTTCCTATCGGGTGACTTTTGGCGCCTCGCTACTCGCGGCACTCATCAATGCCTTCTTCGGGCTGATCGTGGCCTGGGTGCTGGTACGCTATTCCTTTCCGGGCAAACGTCTGGTCGATTCGCTGGTCGATCTGCCTTTTGCGCTGCCTACGGCAGTCGCGGGCATTACGCTGGCAACGCTGTATGCAGGCAACGGCTGGATCGGCCGGTATCTTGAACCGCTCGGTCTGAAGGTGGCTTTTACACCCCTCGGCATTGTGGTCGCGCTGACCTTTATTGGCCTGCCTTTCGTGGTTCGCACGCTGCAACCGGTGATCGAAGATATCGAGGCCGAGGTTGAAGAGGCGGCGGCCACACTCGGCGCGTCGCGCTGGCAGACATTTTCGCGCGTGCTGTTTCCTGCCATTTCCCCGGCGCTGCTGACTGGCTTTACGCTGGCTTTTTCGCGTGCTATTGGTGAGTACGGCTCAGTCATCTTCATCGCCGGTAACCTGCCGCTGATTTCGGAAATTACGCCCTTGCTGATCATCTCCAAGCTCGAGCAATACGACGTTGTCGGTGCAACGGCGTTGGCGACCGTGATGCTGGCCATTTCCTTCGTGATGCTGCTGGCGGTGAACGCCCTGCAATGGTGGGCGGCAAACCGTCATCAAGGCAAGGAAAGGGTGGCGATATGAGCGTTGCGCCCTCAATTCGCAAGGCCAATACCGAACCGCGCTGGCTGCGCCTCACGCTCACCGGCATCGGGCTGGGCTTTCTGTTTTTCTTTCTCGCGCTGCCCTTGTTCGCTGTGTTTTTTGAAGCATTCTCGAGTGGCTGGTCGGCCTACTTTGCGGCGCTGAAGGAGCCCGAGGCGCGCTCAGCCATCGGCCTGACCATCTTCATCGCGCTCATTGTTCTGCCGTTCAACGTCGCGGTCGGCGTGGCGGCGGCGTGGGTTATTGCCAAATTCGACTTCAAGGGCAAGAGTTTGCTGATTACGCTGATCGACTTGCCGTTTGCCGTCTCGCCGGTCGTGGTCGGACTTGTCTTCCTGCTGATATTCGGCGCGCAGGGCGTGTTCGGTCCGTGGCTGGCAGCACACGACATCAAGGTGGTGTTTGCCCTGCCAGGCATGGTCATCGTCACGCTGTTTATTACCTTTCCGTTTGTTGCTCGCGAGTTGATTCCGTTGATGCAGTCGCAAGGCAAAGAAGAGGAAGAGGCCGCGGTATCGCTCGGTGCCACCGGTTGGCAGATGTTCTTCCGCGTTACTTTGCCCAACATCAAGTGGGGACTGCTCTACGGTGTGATTCTTGCCAACGCCCGCGCCATGGGCGAGTTCGGAGCAGTGTCGGTGGTCTCCGGGCATATTCGCGGGGAGACCAACACGCTGCCGCTGCACGTAGAAATTCTTTACAACGAGTACAACGCTGTCGGTGCCTTTGCAGCGGCTTCAGTGCTGGCGCTTCTCGCCCTCGTTACCCTCGTCGCCAAGACGCTGGTCGAGTGGCAGATGCACAAGGAAACGCAAATGCTGGAGTCGGTGTTGCCGCCAGAGCGAGTGGAGAAGAAATGAGTATCGAAATTTCCGGTGTCGGCAAGCGCTTCGGTAGCTTTGTCGCCCTCGACAACATTGATCTGCATATCCCGACCGGCGAACTCGTGGCGCTGCTTGGCCCTTCCGGCTGCGGCAAGACAACGTTGCTGCGCATCATCGCTGGCATGGAGACCGCTGATACCGGTCATGTGAGTTTTGCCGGTGAAGAAGCGACCCATCTGCATGCCCGTGAGCGCAAGGTCGGTTTTGTGTTCCAGCACTACGCACTGTTCCGTCACATGTCGGTATTCGAGAATGTGGCCTTCGGTCTGCGCGTCAAGCCGCGCAACGAACGTCCGTCGGACACCGAGATTCGTCGCCGTGTAATGGAGTTGCTCAAGCTTGTCCAGCTCGATTGGCTGGCCGAGCGCTATCCGTCTCAGCTTTCCGGCGGTCAGCGCCAGCGCATCGCGCTGGCTCGAGCGCTGGCGGTCGAACCCAAAGTGCTGTTGCTCGACGAGCCGTTTGGTGCGCTCGACACCAAGGTGCGCAAGGAACTGCGCCGCTGGCTGCGTCGTCTGCACGACGAAATGCACATCTCCAGCGTGTTTGTTACGCACGATCAGGAAGAGGCGCTGGAAGTCGCCGATCGCGTGGTTGTCATGAACCACGGGCGCATCGAGCAGATGGGAACGCCCGATGAAGTTTATTCGAACCCGGCTTCACCCTTCGTCTATCAGTTTCTCGGCAACGTGAACGTTTTCCACAGCCGGGTGCACGGGAACTGGGCCGATGTCGGACAGGATGCTGCGGGTGAAGGTGATGCAAGCGAGGCTATGGCTTTCGTGCGACCCCATGACATTGATATCGAGCGTGCGCCGGTGGCCGGCGGGCTGGAAGCGATGGTTCAGGACGTGCACGCCATCGGCCCGTTGGTGCGGGTTGAACTGGCGCACGCCTCCGAACTGATCGAGGTCGAGTTGACCCGTGAGCGGGCGATAGTGCTCAGCCTCACAAAAGGTCAGCAAGTGTGGCTCAAGCCACGTCAGGTTAAGGTCTTTAGTGTGTCGGAGGCCGTGTTGGAAGAAGGTGGGTCGGGCATTTGAACAGTAGAATTGCCGGCGTGCGACGCGCTTGTTAGTTGACCTGCGCCAGCCGGTGGCATAGAGGGCGGGTGCTATAATCGCCCGCTATTCTGGCCGTTCTTAACATCCATCGCAGACGCACATTCCATGGCGCTTTTCACTCTCGGTATTAATCACCGCACGGCGCCGCTTTCGGTTCGCGAGCAGGTGGCTTTCCATGCGGAAGAGTTGCGTCGGGCGCTGGCTGATCTGGCGAGCAGTGGGCGGGTGCTTGAAGTGGCGATTCTGTCGACCTGTAACCGAACCGAGCTCTACTGTCAGGCCGAAACAGCACAGATGGCCAGCCATTGGCTGGCCGAATACCGGCGCGTGCCACACCACGAAATTGAGCCTTACCTTTATATTCATCCTGAGCGCGATGCGGTGCGCCATGCCTTTCGCGTGGCCAGCGGGCTGGATTCCATGGTGCTCGGCGAGCCGCAGATTCTCGGCCAGATGAAGGAGGCCGTGCGTATTGCCCGAGAGGCGGGTACGCTGGGGACAACGCTGCACAAGCTGTTCCAGAATTCGTTTGCGGTGGCTAAGGATGTGCGGTCGAGTACAGCCATCGGCGCCAATATCGTTTCCATGGCGGCGGCGGCCGTGCGTTTGGCCGAACGTATTTTCGAGAACATCGCCGATCAGCGCGTGCTGTTTATCGGAGCCGGCGAAATGATCGAGTTGTGCGCAACCCATTTCGCGGCACAGAAGCCCAAGCAAATCGTTATCGCTAACCGCACCGTTGATCGCGGCCGGGCATTGGCCGAGCGCTATGGGGCAACGGCAATTCGGCTGGAAGATGTGGCTGAGCGTCTGGCCGAATTCGATATTGTTGTTTCCTGTACAGCGAGCCAGTTGCCGATCATCGGATTGGGACTGGTTGAGCGGGCGATCAAGGCGCGCCGCCACCGGCCGATTTTCATGGTTGATCTTGCCGTGCCGCGTGATGTGGAAGTTGAAGTTGGTGAATTGGATGACGTGTTTCTCTACACCGTCGATGATCTGGCGCAGGTCGTCGAATCAGGGATGGAAACGCGGCAATCAGCGGTGATCGACGCCGAGGCCATTGTTGATGCGCGTGTTGAAAGCTTCCTGAGTTGGATGCAAACGCGCGAAACCGTGCCGGTGATCCGCTCGCTGCGTGATGGGGCCGAACGCATGCGACGCCACGAAATGGAACACGCACTTAAGCTGCTGGCCAAGGGCGATGATCCGGCCAGCGTGCTTGACCATCTCTCGCACCGGCTGACCAACAAGTTCCTGCACGCGCCAACGCAGACGCTGCGGCAGATTTCTCAGGTCGAAAGTGAGCGCAGCGAGTTGCAGGCCATCGTTTCGCGCCTGTTCCATCTGCATGGCGAGTGATACACAAAACCAATTAACCACGGAGAGCACAGAGATCACAGAGAAAAACAAGAGATAGAACTGATGCAATTTCGTTTGCGTTGCGTTGCGGTGTGAAGGAGTTTTTCTTTGTATTGCTTTTCTCTGTTTTCCCCGTGGTTCGTGACCTTGATTGACTGACTATGAAACAAAGCATTCGCGACAAACTTGAGAATCTGACCGGTCGTCTTGACGAACTGGATCGCATTTTAGCGAGCGGTGAGGCGACGCGTGACATGGATCAGTACCGCAAACTCACTCGCGAACATTCGGAGTTGGGCCCGGTGGTAGCGCTTTACGCGATCTGGCGGCAGACTGAATCCGATCTACAGTCGGCGCTGGAGATGATGGGTGATCCTGAAATGAAGGAGTTGGCCGAGGCCGAGATGAAGTCGGCCAAGGAGCGCCTCCCCGGAATCGAGAGTGATTTGCAGAAGCTCTTGTTGCCGAAAGACGCCAACGATGATCGCAATGTTTTTCTGGAAGTGCGTGCGGGAACGGGTGGCGATGAGTCGGCGCTGTTTGCCGGCAGTCTGTTCCGCATGTATACGCGCTTTGCCGAGCGCCAGCGCTGGCAGATCGAGATTGTGTCGGCCAGCGAATCGGAAATTGGCGGCTACAGAGAGGTCATTGCGCGTATCGTCGGTAACGGCGTGTATTCCAGACTCAAGTTTGAGTCGGGTGCGCACCGCGTACAGCGCGTTCCGGAAACCGAGGCGCAGGGGCGTATCCATACCTCGGCCTGTACCGTCGCCGTGATGGCCGAAGCCGACGAACTGGAAGACGTGCAGATCAATCCGGCCGACATCCGCATCGACACCTTCCGTGCCTCGGGTGCGGGCGGGCAGCATATCAACAAGACCGATTCGGCGGTACGCATCGTGCATCTGCCGACCGGCATCGTGGTTGAGTGCCAGGACGGGCGCTCACAGCACAAGAACAAGGCGCAGGCGTTATCGGTTCTGGCGGCGCGCATTCGCGACGCACAAGAGCGCGAGCAGCACGCCAAAATCGCTTCCGAACGCAAGAGCCTGGTCGGGAGTGGTGATCGTTCCGAGCGCATCCGTACCTACAACTTCCCGCAAGGACGGGTGACCGATCACCGCATCAACCTCACGCTGTACAAGATTGATTCGATCATGGACGGCGATCTCGATGATTTGATTGGTGCGCTGACCACCGAGCATCAGGCCGAGTTGCTCGCGGCGCTCGGGGATTCGGAGTAATCACCGTGGCAACACTCGGTGCACTTTGGCGGGATGCCAGCCGGGCTGTTGATCGGCTTGACGCACGACTTCTGCTTGAGCACGTTTGCGGCTGTACGCACGCCGATCTGCTTGCTCATCCCGAGCGTGAACTGACGGCCGAACAAGTTACACGCTTTGAGATATTGCTGGAGCGGCGCACTGTAGATGAACCGCTGTCCTACCTGTTAGGCAGCGCCTTCTTCTACGGGTTGGAGTTTGCGGTCTCGCCGGACGTTCTGATTCCAAGGCCGGAAACCGAAGTGCTGGTCGATCTGGCCAATTCTCGGGCGCAGAAGCGCGCCATGCCGCGTATTGTTGATCTGGGCACCGGTTCGGGTATTGTCGCCATAATGCTGGCGCGTCTTTGCCCCATTGCACTGGTTTCAGCCGTCGATATTTCATCGGCAGCGCTCGAGGTGGCGCGTGCCAACGCAGCCCGGCACAACGTGCACGTTCGGTTTTTTGAAGGTGACTGGTATTCGCCGCTGGGAGACGATTGCTTCGATCTAATCGTTGCCAATCCGCCCTATGTGGCGCATGGCGATACGCATTTGCAGCAGAACGGCTTGCCCTATGAACCGCAGGTGGCTTTGACCGATGGTGTTGCGGGCGGTGACGGGCTGGCCTGTCTTCGTGAGATTGTCCGTGGCGCCCGCCACCGTTTGTTGCACGGAGGCTGGCTATTGATGGAACACGGCTACGATCAGGCTGTCCAAGTCCGTGAGATGCTCAAGGTTGCCCGCTTTGAAGAAGTGGCTTCGTGGCCGGATAGCGCTGGCATCGAGCGGGTCAGTGGTGGCAGAATATCTTTTAATTAATCAACTCAACCAACAGAGGTTTTTATGGACGTGCAGGCGCAGATTAAAGAACAAGTGACAACTAATCCAGTGGTTCTCTACATGAAGGGAACGCCGAAGGCCCCGATGTGCGGGTTCTCGGCCACGGCCGTGCAGATACTGCAAGCCAACAACCTGCCGCTGTTCTTCAGCGTCAATGTGCTTGAGGAGCCGGCGATTCGTGACGGCGTCAAGGTTTTCTCTGACTGGCCGACTGTTCCGCAGCTTTATATTCGTGGCGAATTCGTCGGTGGCTGTGACATCATGCGCGAGATGCATCAGAGCGGCGAACTCAAACAGATGCTTGAGGGCATCGCCGCGCCGGATTGATTTCAGCCCCAGCAACGGGGCTTTATGCCTCGGCGGCAGTGAATTCCTCATAAGCGCGCACGGCTTCGGCGGCGTACATCAGCGTCGGGCCACCGCCCATATAGGTGCATACGCCGAGTGTTTCCATGATCTGCTCGCGGCTTGCGCCGAGTTTGATCAGCGCTTTGATGTGAAAGCCGATGCAGGCATCGCAGCGACTGGAGACACCGACGGCCAAGGCGATGAGTTCTTTTTCAAGAGAGGAAAGCGCTCCCGGTGCGAGAGCGGCTTTGGACAGAGCGTTGAAACCTTGCATGGTTTCGGGAATTTCTTTGCGCAAGGTGGCGAGTGCTTTGCCGACATCGGTGGTGATGGTTGTAAATGATTTGCTCATGATTGCTCCAAGAATAAATATTAGACATGTCTAATGTACCATGTTTGCCTTAAATGTGTAAAATTCTACTCATAACCAATAAATCAGGAGTTGATATGAAAATAGCTTTCTCAGCCGGTGTTCGCATGATGCTTGTGTTCGCTACTTTCGTTCTTGCGGCGTGTGCGAGCTACAGTGGTAGTAATCTCAAACCGGGTGTGTCAACGCTGGCTGCAGTGATCGACTCGATGGGGCCGCCGGCGATGTCCTGGAAGAACCCGGATGGGAGCGAACAACTGGCGTATCCGCGAGGTCCGGCGGGTACGCAGACCTTCATGGCGTATATCGGTGCGGATGGAAAGCTGCAGCGCATTGATGGTGTGCTGGGCATGGCGAATTTTGCCCTTATCCAGCCAGGAATTAGCAAGGATTCTGTGTTGCGCCTGATTGGCCCGTCACAGCCGGAATGGACTCAATCTTACTCGGGGAGTAATACGGTCTCCTGGACATGGCTTTTCTGCAACAGTCAGGATGAGCAGTCATATTTTGATGTTGCGTTCGATGCGACCACCGGTGTTGTGCGCTCAACGGAACAGCGCCTGAAACAGGTCCTGAGCGGCATTGGTAATGTCCCGCCCTGCGGGCAGTAGTGCCTAGAACGCGGCCAGTCGTGCATTGGCCAGCGATAAGCGGCTGGCCAAGACTTCGAGGAACGATTGATAAAAATGCATGCGGCAGGCTTCAGAAGCTTTCCGCAGGGCTTCCCCTTTGACGGTGACGATTTTGGAGTCGATCAGTGCGACAACATCTGCGCCACGGGTTTGCGTGCCTTTGCTGATCACGGCCATTTCACCGAAGCAATCACCGGTGGTCAGCAGGTTGAGAATCCGCCCGTTTTTGGTGACTTTGAGCTCGCCTTCGGCCAGAAAACAAAAAAAGTCGCCGGGGTCGCCATCACGCATGAT
>JBBRDR010000140.1:0-7843 GCA_038203745.1 Burkholderiales bacterium
TTGATTGTCATGCTACCGCTTCGGGTCGAAAGGGTGAGTTCAGCATTTTTGATTGCAGTCACCCAGAATCACTAACCCAACCAATATTTCTTTGACTTGGCGACCAGCCGACCTGGCCGACGGGCTGATTCATTAGCGACAATCCCCAGCCGTAAACGCTTCGCGCCGACAAACCAGAAATCTGGCTTGTCGGCGCAAAATTACTCAACAGCATGTATCAGGATCGATAAACGATCAGGCTCGTGCTGCTTTCAAGGCGGCGTTAAGCGTCGGGCTGGGGCGCATGACGGCCTTGCACTTCTCGGATTCAGCGATGTAGTAGCCGCCAATATCAACCGGCTTGCCTTGCACCGCCTTGAACTCGGCAACAATCTGTGCCTCGTTGTCGGTCAGCGCCTTGGCCAACGAGGAAAACTTGGCAGACATTTCCTTGTCATCCGTCTGCGCGGCCAATTCCTGCGCCCAGTACATGGCGAGGTAGAACTGGCTGCCACGGTTGTCGAGCTCACCGGTTTTTGGCGATGGTGACTTGTTGTTGTCGAGCAGTTTGCCGGTTGCTGCATCCAGCGTCTTGGCGAGCAGCTTGGCCTTGTCGTTGCCGGTCTTGATACCCAGCTCTTCGAGCGAAACAGCCAGTGCCAGGAATTCGCCAAGCGAATCCCAACGCAGGTGATTTTCTTCAACCAGTTGCTTGACATGTTTCGGGGCAGAGCCGCCGGCACCTGTTTCGTACATGCCGCCACCGGCCATTAGCGGCACGATGGAGAGCATTTTGGCGCTGGTGCCGAGTTCCATGATCGGGAACAAATCGGTCAGGTAGTCGCGCAGGATATTGCCGGTGACCGAGATGGTATCCAGGCCACGAACAACACGCTCCAGCGAGTAACGCATGGCGCGAACCTGCGACATGTGCTGAATATCGAGGCCGGTGGTGTCATGATCTTTCAGGTACAGCTCAACCTTCTTGATCAGTTCGGCTTCGTGCGGACGGTACGGGTCAAGCCAGAAAATTGCCGGGGTGTTGGAGTTGCGAGCGCGGGTTACGGCCAGCTTGACCCAGTCGCGGATTGGCGCATCTTTGACCTGACACATGCGCCAGATATCGCCAGCTTCGACGTTCTGGGTCAGCAGCACTTCGCCAGTCGCGATGTCTACAATATTGGCGATGCCATCTTCAGCAATTTCGAAGGTCTTATCGTGCGAACCGTATTCCTCGGCCTGCTGGGCCATCAGGCCAACGTTCGGCACGGTGCCCATGGTCACCGGATCAAAGTTGCCATTGGTCTTGCAGAAGTTGATCATTTCCTGATAGATGCGGGCAAAGGTGGATTCCGGCATGACGGCCTTGCAGTCCTTCGGCTTGCCGTTCGAACCCCACATCTTGCCGCCAATGCGGATCATGGCCGGCATCGAAGCATCGACGATGACATCGTTCGGCGAGTGGAAATTGGTGATGCCCTTGGCCGAATCGACCATCGCCAATTCTGGACGATGCTCGTGACAGGCATGCAGGTCGCGTTCGATTTCTTCGCGCTTCGACTCTGGCAGCTTGGCGATCTTGTCGTACAGATTGACCATGCCGTTATTGACGTTGACGCCCAACTCATCAAACAGCTTGGCGTGTTTCTCGAAAGCGTCCTTGTAGTAAATCCGGACACAGTGACCAAAGACGATCGGGTGCGAGATCTTCATCATCGTCGCCTTGACGTGCAACGAGAACATCACGCCGGTCTGGCGAGCGTCTTCGAGTTGCTCTTCGTAGAAGTCGCACAGCGCCTTCTTGCTCATGAACATCGAGTCGATGATCTCGCCTTCTTTCAGCGAAAGCTTCGCCTTCAGGATAGTCGTCTTGCCGCCTTTGGCGATCAGTTCCATCTTGACGTCACGGGCCTTGTCCAGCGTCATGGACTTTTCACCGTGGTAGAAGTCGCCATGTTTCATGTGGGCAACGTGCGTGCGGGAGGCCATGCTCCATTCGCCCATTGAATGCGGACGCTTGCGGGCGTAGTTTTTGACGGCCAACGGAGCGCGACGATCGGAGTTGCCTTCGCGCAGCACCGGATTAACCGAACTACCCAGGCTCTTCGAGTAGCGTGCCTTGATCGCTTTTTCTTCGTCGTTCTTCGGGGCTTCCGGGAAATCAGGAATCTTGTAGCCGCGTGACTGCAGCTCCTTGATGGCACCAACCAATTGGTGCTGTGACGCACTGATATTTGGCAGCTTGATAATATTGGTGTCGGGCAACAGGGTCATTTTGCCCAGTTCGGCCAGCGTGTTCGGGACTTTCTGCTCATCGGTCAGGTAGTCGCCGAACTCAGCCAGGATACGGGCCGAAACCGAAATATCACTCTTGACGATGTCGATACCAGCCGGCGCAGTGAAGGTCCGGATAATGGGCAGAAAAGCACAAGTCGCCAGTAGCGGCGCCTCGTCCGTTAGTGTGTAAATGATCTTCGATTTCGCTGCAACCATTGGTATCCCCTCGCTTTTGATTGATTTACCCGGGCCTGATTCACATGCCCCCGATCGCCATAATTACGGCAAGTTGCTAAGTATCCTTGGCTGCCAGATCGCCGTCAACGGCAGTTGTCATTATCCTGAGTGGGAAGTATTAAGCTGGCCACAGAAGGCGCCAGTCTGAGCTGCCGAAAGCTCGCCTCTTCGCCATTTCCAGCAACATTTTGAAACGTCTTGCCCGGTCGATTTCTGCATCCAATTGTCGTTCTGTGCGTTACTTGATCATTAACCCGTTTTTTCCAGCGGGGCCACCGCGTCCACCAGGAGTTTTGATGTCCCGAATTTTTCACCTTGTCCTCTGGCCACTGATCATCCTGCTCACCTTCCTGCCCGCCCTGGCGCAAGCCGATCCGCCGGCTCGGGTTGGGCGCTTGGCCCATATTGAAAATGGCGTCAATTTCCGGGTTGACCGCAACAGTGAGCGCGATGCCGCGACGATTAACTGGCCGATCAGTAGCGGGGCCATGCTCGATACCGATTGGCGCGGCCGGGCTGAGGCGTGGATTGGATCAAGTGCTTTCCGGGTGGCAGGCAATAGTGAGGTCGAGTTTGCACAGGTCAATGATCAGCAAATTACCGTCAATGTTTCCGTTGGCAGTCTGGCCGTCAGCATCATGGATCGGGAGCAGGCCGACAACCTGAGCGTGATGACGCCCGATGGCCCGGTTCGATTTGCTACGCCCGGCCGTTACCGGATTGATGTCCTCTCCGACCATAGCGAAGTGACCGCCCAGGCCGGCCAGGCCACGGTGGATGACCGGAACCGTCCAGTGGCGGTGACAGCTGGCCAGAAAGCGCGCCTGTACACAGGCCAGCGCCCCCGGATTGATGGTGATTTCGATCAGGATAAATTTGACACCTGGGTGGCCGAGCGGGAAAACGCAACGATGGCCAGCGCAACACGGCGCTACGTTTCACCGCAGATGACCGGTTATCAGGATCTTGATGCCCACGGCGACTGGCGCCCGGAAGCCGAGTACGGCACAGTCTGGTATCCACGCAGCGTCGCCGATGACTGGGCCCCCTATCGCAACGGTCGCTGGGCCTGGGTGGCGCCTTGGGGCTGGACCTGGATCGACCAGGCGCCATGGGGATTTGCCCCCTTCCATTACGGCCGCTGGGTAAACGTCAACAATCGCTGGGGCTGGGCGCCTGGCCGGCATGAAGTACGCCCGGTCTACGCTCCGGCGCTGGTCGGCTGGATCGGCAATCCGGGCTGGAATGCCAGCTTCAGTTTCGGCTCAGCCCCGGCCGTTGGCTGGTTCCCGCTCGCCCCGAGGGAGGTCTATGTCCCGGCCTATCGCTACAGTCCAAACTACATTCGGCAGATCAACATTAACCATGTGCAAAACGTAACGGTCATCCAGCGCGCCGAGCGACCCGGCGGCCGTGAGAACCACATCTATCGCGACCGGCAACAGGCCGTCACGGTGATGCCGGCCAACTTGATGCGTGAAGGCAAGTCGATATCAAGTGGTGAGTTTCACCGGCCCGAGCGGCGCGATCTCGAACGCGCCCCGCAAGCCCAGCACGCCCCCAACGCAGCCTGGTTAGCCCCGGCCGCCGGAGCCAACCGGCCGCAGCCTGTGACTCATCGTGAAAGCTCTAATCGCGAAAACACACCCCGCGAAAGCACCAATGGACGCTCGCGCCGTGAAGGTGAGATGCCAACCCGCCCGATTACCGACGAACGGCCTGCAGCTCGCTTGCCCGCGCCCGCCGCCAATACGCCGGCCCAGCCCGAGGCCCGCCCGGCCCTACCGGCAGCAAGCCAGGAACAGCGCAATCATAACCGGCGTTTCGAACAACCCACGAGCAACAACCCACCAGAAGTTCGCAACGAAAATATTCGCCCCGAGAATGGCCGTCCGGAACGTGATCGCCGCCAGCCAGAAACCACCACGCCAACGCCCCCAGCCCGGGAAATTCCACCAGCAGCACGCCCGATCGAGGCGAACCCGCCGGCCGCCCCGGCACGACAGGAGCCGCTCTTACCGCGCCGCGAAATGCCGCCGGCCGCAGCACAGGTAGCACCACCACCATCTTCACCGCAGGCTGGGCAACCAACCCCGGCGCGTCCAGAGATCGCCACGCCACGTCGCGACGTACCGCCGATTGCGCCACAGGTACCATCGCCCTCGCCACAATCAAGCTCACCCATACCGCTACGCGAAAACCGTCCGGACAGCCGCGAGCCTCAACGGATAGAGCGTGCCGTACCGAGAGAGCTTGATCCCACCCAGATGCGGCCGCGAGAAATGCCCGCAACAGCCCCGGTGACGCGCCCGCTGGTAACGCCAACACCAGCACCAAGCGCGCCTCAACCGCTACGGGAAGAGCGTCGACCACCGCCGCCCCTACCGAGCCCGGAACGGGAACAACGCCGCGATTTTCGCGACAATCCACGCGTCGACCGCAGCATGCCGCGCGAACCGGAAGCTCCGGTCTTCCGCCAGCGCGAATCGGCCCCCATGCCGCAGCCGGCACCCGCACCGGCACCCGCACCGGCACCCGCACCGGCACCGGCACCGGCACCGGCACCGATCATGCGTGCCCCACCAGTCCAAGCCGCACCTCAGCCACCAGCGCCACCACCAGCCCAAATAATGCGTCCGCCGCCGGTGCCGCAAGCCATGCCGCAAGCTATGCCGCAACCCCAGGCAGCACCACCACCGCAGCGCGAAATGCCCAAACCGCCGCCACAGGTTGGCAATCCGGACAACGCCCGACGCCGTGATCACGGCGACGACAAAGGAGAACGTGGAGGAGAACGCGGACCGCGCTAAGGCGGAGCTGGCTTGGCCAACTGCTGCTTGATGATCGGCCCAACCGCATTCCAGGCCAAGGAACTGCCACCGACAACCAGGGCGGTGCCGATAATCAGCTGAATCAGCAAGACAATCAGGTCATGTTTCTGGCGGCTCAGTTTGCGGCCAGGATTGGTTGCACCACAGCCGGGACAAGCCTCGGCCGAGGTATCGACTTGATGGCCGCAAGCGCGGCAAGCGACGAGCGTCATACAATTTCCCCCTGTGATGCGGAGGATTATAGGCCGGAGCGAGGATGGTCGTGCGTGGTAGCATTCGCCGCCATGAATTCACCTCGCTTGCCACCTGCCATCCTGATCATGGGCCCGACTGCTTCGGGCAAGACGGCTGTGGCCATGGCGCTGGCGGATCGACTGCCGGTTGCGTTGATCAGTGTTGATTCAGCCCAGGTTTTTTGCGATATGGATGTCGGCACCGCTAAGCCAGATCGTGCAACATTGGCGCGCTATCCGCATCGGCTGATCGATCTGATTTCGCCGGAAGAAAGTTACTCCGCCGCCCGTTTTCGGGCCGATGCGTTGGTTGCGATGGCTGAGATTACGGCGGCCGGCAAGGTGCCGGTTCTAGTCGGCGGCACGATGCTCTACTTCCGCGCCTTGCTTAATGGCCTGGCTGATTTGCCGCAAGCCGATGCGGCCTTGCGCGGCGAAATTGATGCCGAAGCAGCGGCTTTGGGTTGGCCCGCGATGCATGCGAAATTAGCCCTTTTAGACCCGTCGACCGCAGCACGTTTGCAGCCGGGCGATAGCCAACGGCTGCAGCGCGCCTTGGAGGTTTGCTGCTTAAGTGGCCGGCCGATGTCCGAACTCCTGGCCGAGAGCGAGCAGCAACAAGCGCCGTATGATTTCCTGTCGATTGGCCTATTACCGGCCGACCGTGCGGCGCTGCATGCCCGCATTGCCCAGCGCTTTGATGCCATGTTGCTGGCCGGTCTGGATGATGAAGTGCGAATGTTGCGGCAGAAATACGCGCTGAACCTGAACCTGCCCTCGATGCGCTGTGTCGGCTATCGGCAAACCTGGGAGGCGCAGGAAGGCTTAATCCCGCAAAAGGAACTGCGCGACCGTGGAATTTTCGCCACCCGCCAGCTCGCCAAGCGCCAGATTACCTGGCTGACCAACTCATTCGCGGCCGAGAATTTTGATTGCCTGGACCCGATGTTGGCCGACAAGGTGACGCTGCGGGTTGAAGGCTTTCTGAAAGCTTGAAATGCACAGCACCATGTGAGGCGGCTTTAGACCACCCCACAAGCGCGGCAAGCTTTACTCCACGGCCATTTCAGGCGTCTTACGCGCGGCCAGCAGCGAATACACCGTCGGCACAACAAACAGAGTAAAGAAGGTGCCGAGCAGCAGACCGCCGACGATCACCCAGCCGATCTGCTGCCGTGATTCCGCCCCCGCTCCGGTGGCCAGCGCCAGCGGTACGGCGCCCAAGACCATCGCGCCCGTGGTCATCAGGATCGGCCGCAGGCGCAGCGTCGATGACTCGATCACGGCTGCTTTCAACTCCATCCCTTTTTCCTGCAACTGATTGGCGAATTCAACGATCAGGATGCCGTGTTTAGTGATCAGGCCGACTAGCGTCACCAGACCGATCTGGCTATACACATTAAGCGTGCCGCCGGTGAGCCACAAAGCAAGCAGCGCGCCGGCCATCGATAGCGGCACGGAGAGCATGATGATGAAGGGGTCACGGAAACTTTCGAACTGCGCTGCCAGCACCAGATAGATGAAGGCCAGCGCCAGACCAAAAGTCAGCGCCAGCGAGGAGGCCGACTGACGGAACTCACGCGACTGGCCGTTGTAATCGACGGCGTAACCTGGTTTCAACAGTTGATTGGCGACGCCATCCATATAGGTCAGCGCCTCGCCCATCGTGTAGCCCGGCGCCAGATTGGCCGTGATAGTGACGGCGCGGCGCTGGCCGAAGTGGTTGAGCTCACGTGGCGCGATGGTTTCCGAAACACTGACCAGGTTATCGAGCGAGATCATGCTGCCATCGCGGCCACGAGCGTAAATATCGCGAATATCTTCGGGATTACTGCGGTCAACGTTCGCCACCTGCACAATTACATCGTACTGATCGCCATCACGTTTGAAGCGGGTGACCTGACGGCCGCCGAGCAGAGTTTCCAGCGTGCGGCCAATGTTTTCCACTGGCACACCGAGGTCGGCCGCCTTGTCGCGTTTGACCACCACCGAGAGTTCCGGCTTGTTCAATTTGAGGTCGGTATCAATATTGGTCAGCCCGGGATTCTTGGCCAGTTCGCCGAGAAATTGGCTAGTCACTTTCTGTAAATCTTCATACGCCGCCGAGGTGACGATGACGAAATTAATCGGCCGTTCGCGCGGGCTCTGGCCCAGCGATGGTGGCGTCACCGGGAAGGCCAGCACGCCGGGAATGCCCATGAACTTCGGGAATAACTCCTTGGCGATTTCCGGCGAACGACGGGTTCGCTCACTCCAGTCGGTCAGGCCAACAAAGGAAATCCCCTG
>JBBRDR010000141.1:0-7837 GCA_038203745.1 Burkholderiales bacterium
TGGCAACGCACATCAAGCAAGCTTGTCTCGGCACGATTGCGCAACGCGACCACATCAACGCCCTGCGTTACAGCGAATAGAATATGCCGTGCATTGACCTGCTCGCCAGTGGAATAGAACGACTGGTGGGCCGCGTGGTGGCGCCGGCACTCGTCTTCCGACGGTTCCGGAATGATCAGCTGCTGTTCCAGCAATGTCTCTATGGCGCTTGAGGCCTCTTCACTGAGTACGCCGTCGGCACCGGGTACGTCACTTTCAGGAAGCAAGCCGGTGGCTATTGCCGTCTGGCGCAACAGTTCGGAACACGCACGCTGACGCAGTTCATCGGCAGAAAGTGTTTCATCTGCGGAATTCAACGCGACAGCATTGATGTAAGCAATTTCCGGCTTAACGGGAGTATCAATTTGCATGGCATGGTCCTTAAACGCTGGCGTCTGGGCGACGCGGCTGATTGTGTCCGGCCGGGACGTTCAGACGACGGGAACGGACGACCTGATAGGGGCGAATCAAATATCCAGCGGCACCAAATCCGCTCCACACGTGGACAAGACGAGTGAATGGGAAAATGAAGAAAATACTCATCCCCAGGAACATGTGCGTCTTGAACACCCAGCTGACGCCCGTCAGAAGTTCGGGTGCGCCAGTGCGGAAGGTTACGATACGCTGTGCCCATTCAGCCAGAATCATCATCATGCTGCCGTCGAGATGCTGGGCGGACAAAGGAAGTGTCACCAACCCCAGCGCAAGCTGAAGCCATAGCAGAACGAGCAGCACAATATCACTGACCTTCGAGTTGATGCGGATGCGCGGCTCGGTCAAGCGCCGATGAAGGAGCAGGCTCACCCCGACAAATCCAAGCGCGCCGGCAATACCGCCCGCCGTCATGGCCAGCAGTTGCTTGGTGCCCGCATTGATGAAATTCTCGTACAGGAAGTGAGGTGTCAGCATGCCGAAGAGGTGGCCGAAGAACAGAAACAACACGCCGATGTGAAACAGGTTGCTGCCGAGTTTCAACTGTCCGGCCTTGAGTAACTGTGATGAGTCGCTCTTCCAGGTGTATTGGTCTCTATCGAACCGGATCAGGCTGCCTAACAGAAAAACGGTGAGGCAGATGTACGGATACAGACCGAACAAGAACGTGTCGAGTGTGTTCATAGTGATACTCCGGTATGTGCCGAGACTGTGGCGTTTGACCTGGGCACGTCATTTTTCACAAAGTGAATGGGCTGAGGCTGGTTTGATGTGGCCTGCCCTTTGGAGGAGCAGCCATCGAATACCACCGGTTCTTCCCACACCGTGTCGATCGGCTCGTCGGGGGTGATCCTGACCGCGTGGGCTTGCTCTCCGCTCAGTTCCAGAAGTGCGCCCAGCACGCTGGCGTAAGGGCTCTTGCGCTGTTGCAGGGCATTGAAAATGGCATTGAAGATGTGCGCCATTTCACGCAGAAACGAACCTGCCTCCTGAGACGGTTGTGTCGAGACAAATTCGAGCAGTACCGGCAAGTAATCCGGCAGTTCGCCGGGCGCCAAAAACAGTCCGGCTTTCTCGTAGGTCTGAACCAGATCGACCATTGCCGGGCCCCGGTCACGCGAATCACCATGCACATGTTCAAACAAGTGCAAGGACGTTGAGTGCCCGCGATCGAACAGTTCGACAAAATCACTCTCGTTTTCCAGCGGGTTGCCGGCTTTCAGGTGATGCATCAGCGCGTAAAGTTCTTCCTTGCGCGCCGCAGTCAGCGCCTGTTCAACAAGCAAGGCGGCGCGCATGTCATCCAGATCGTCGCGCACGGCGCGGTCCGGATAGGACAGCAGCCGGGCCAGGACGCGCAGGCTGATCGAGGTGTTGGGGAGGTGTGCCATGGTCAGACCTCCGCCTTGATCGGGATGGTACGGCGCTTGGTTCCGCCAAACAGGCTGGTTTCACTTGAACCGTCGGAACATCCACTGCCAAACGAGAAGCCACAACCGCCGCGCATGTCAAAGGTGTTCTCGGCGTATTCGCGATGCGTACTGGGAATCACGAAGCGATCCTCGTAGTTGGCGATGGCCATCACGTGGTACATCTCTTCCACTTCGGCCTGGCTCATCTTTACCTGATCGAGAACAGCGGTATTGATCTCCCCATCCACATGCTTTGAGCGCTGGAAAGCGCGCATAGCCAGCATGCGCTCCAGAGCCCGCTCGACAGGCTGTGTATCACCCGCCGTCAGCAGGTTGGCCAGGTACTTGACCGGGATACGCAACTGCTTGACGTCCGGAATCTCGCCATTGACGCCAAGGTGGCCGGCATTGGCTGCCGCGCTGATTGGCGAAAGCGGCGGCACGTACCAGACCATCGGCAACGTACGGTACTCAGGATGCAGCGGCAGGGCTACTTTCCACTCTACGGCCATCTTATAGACTGGGCTCTTGCGCGCGGCTTCCATCCATTTGTCCGGAATACCGTCGATGCGTGCCTGTTCGATGACCTTGGGGTCGTTGGGATCAAGAAACACATCGAGTTGCGCCTGATACAGATCACGGTCGTGCTCGACGCTGGCGGCTTCCTGGATGCGGTCGGCATCGTAAAGCAGCACGCCAAGATAGCGAATGCGCCCGACGCACGTTTCCGAACAGACCGTCGGCTGACCCGCTTCGATGCGCGGATAGCAGAAGATGCACTTCTCGGCCTTGCCCGATTTCCAATTGTAGTAGATCTTCTTGTATGGACAACCGCTGACGCACATGCGCCAGCCACGGCATTTGTCCTGGTCGATCAGCACAATGCCGTCTTCCTCGCGCTTGTAGATCGAACCCGATGGACAACTGGCCACGCAGGTCGGGTTGAGGCAATGCTCACACAGACGGGGCAGGTACATCATGAAGGTGTTTTCGAACTCGCCGTACATCGCTTTCTGGATGTCGTCGAAATTCTTGTCCTTGCTGCGCTTGGAGAATTCGCCACCGAGAATCTCTTCCCAATTGGGTCCCCAGACGATCTTCTCCATGCGCTTACCGGTGATCAGGCTACGCGGACGGGCGGTTGGCGTTGATTTCGATTCGGGCGCCGACTGCAGATGATCGTAGTCGAAGGTAAACGGTTCGTAGTAGTCGTCGACCTCGGGAAGGTTGGGGTTGGCGAAGATGCGCATGAGCAGCTTCCACTTGCCGCCTTGGCGCGGCTCGATTTTTCCGTTGGCCTTGCGCAACCAGCCACCGTTCCATTTATCCTGGTTCTCCCACTCCTTGGGATAGCCGATGCCTGGCTTGGTCTCGACGTTGTTAAACCAGGCGTACTCCATGCCGGGGCGACTGGTCCACACGTTCTTGCAGGTCACTGAGCAGGTATGGCAACCGATGCACTTGTCCAGATTCAACACCATACCGATTTGAGCGCGAATTTTCATTTGTATTCTCCTTACGCGTGAGCAGGCGTTGAAGCAGGTTCGGACGCCGGTTCGCCATCCAGCCAATCGACTTTGTTCATCTTGCGAACAACGACAAATTCATCGCGGTTGGCGCCGACGGTTCCGTAGTAATTGAAGCCGTAGCTGAACTGCGCGTAGCCACCGATCATGTGTGTCGGCTTGAGCGAAATACGCGTCACCGAGTTGTGGATACCGCCGCGTGCGCCGGTGATTTCCGAGCCCGGCGTATTGATGATCTTTTCCTGCGCGTGATACATCATCACCATGCCCGGCTTGACGCGCTGGCTGACCACCGCCCGTGCTGCAATGGCGCCGTTGAGGTTGAACAACTCAATCCAGTCGTTATCGACGATGCCGGCCCGCTTGGCATCGTCCTCGCTCATCCACACGCACGGCCCGCCACGACTAAGCGTCAGCATTAGCAGGTTGTCGGTGTAGGTCGAGTGGATTCCCCACTTCTGGTGCGGCGTGATGAAGTTCAGGGCGATTTCAATGTTGCCATTGGGCTTGATGTTCTGGATGCCGGCCGTGGCTTTAAGGTCTACCGGAGGTCGGTAGCTGGTAAAGCCCTCGCCAAACGCTGTCATCCACGGGTGATCCATGTAGAATTGCTGGCGGCCTGTCAGGGTACGCCACGGAATCATCTCGTGCACATTGGTGTAGCCGGCGTTGTAGGACACGGTTTCCGACTCGATTCCGCTCCAGGTCGGCGAGCTGATGATCTTGCGCGGCTGTGCCTGAATATCGCGGAAGCGAATTTTTTCATCCTCGCGGTAGAGCGCCAGGTGCGTGTGATCCAGCCCGGTTTGTTTGCCCAGGGCCTGCCACGCCTTGACCGCCACGTGGCCATTGGTTTCCGGTGCGAGCTGCAGCACCACCTCGCACGCATCGATGTCGGTGTCAATGCTCGGCATGCCGCAGGAGATGCCCTCGTCCGTAACCAGTCCGTTAAGTTCGCCGAGTTGCCTGACCTCGGTCTGCGTATCCCAGCTGATGCCCTTGCCGCCGTTACCCACCTTGTTCATCAAAGGGCCAAGTGCCGTAAAGCGCTTGTAGACGTTAGGATAGTCACGCTCGACCACGGCCATATTCGGCGCGGTTTTTCCGGGGATGAGATCGATTTCGCCACGCTTCCAGTCCTGCACACCGAAAGGCTGGGCCAATTCAGAAGGCGAATCGTGCATCAGCGGTGTCAGCACCATCTCGCGCTCGACACCTAAATGCCCGACACAGACTTCGCTGAATTTCTTGGCAAAGCCTTTATAGATATCCCAGTCGCTGCGGGACTGCCAGGCCGGATCGACGGCGGTGGATAAGGGATGAATAAACGGGTGCATGTCGCTGGTATTGAGGTCATTCTTCTCGTACCAAGTGGCCGTGGGCAACACGATGTCGGAGTACAGGCAGGTGGTGCTCATACGAAAATCAAGCGTCACTAGCAGATCCAGCTTGCCCTCGGGCGCCTTGTCGTGCCAGACCACTTCGCTTGGTTTCGCCTCGTCATGCCCGAGATCCTTGCCCTGCACGCCGTGCGTGGTGCCCAGCAGATGTTTGAGGAAATATTCATGGCCCTTGCCACTCGAACCCAGAATATTCGAGCGCCAGACGAACATGTTACGCGGCCAGTTGTCCGGATGATCCGGGTCTTCACAACTCATTTTGAGTGAGCCATCCTTGAGCCCTTTGACCGTATAGTCTTTGGGATCGACACCTGCGGCAATCGCATCCCGCACGACATGTAGCGGATTGGTCTTGAGTTGCGGCGCGGACGGTAACCAGCCCATACGCTCGGCACGCACGTTGTAGTCAATCATGCTACCGCCATAGAGTTTCTTGTCGGCGAGCGGCGAGAGCACTTCTTCCATACCCAATTTCTCATAGCGCCACTGATCCGTGTGGGCGTAGAAAAAACTGGTGGAATTCATCTGCCGTGGCGGACGAATCCAGTCCAGAGCAAAAGCCAGTGCCGTCCAGCCGGTTTGCGGACGGAGTTTCTCCTGCCCCACGTAGTGCGCCCAACCGCCGCCGCTCTGGCCGATACAGCCACACATCATCAGCATGTTGATCACGCCACGGTAATTCATGTCAGAGTGATACCAGTGGTTCATCGCGGCGCCAATGATGACCATCGACTTGCCCTGCGTCTTGTCGGCGTTGTCGGCAAACTGGCGTGCCACGGTTATCAACTGTTCGCGCGGCGTTCCGGTGATGCGCTCTTGCCAGGCCGGCGTGTACGGCGTGTCATCGTCAAAGTCCCCGGCCGCCATCTCGCCAGGCAACCCACGGGCCACGCCATAATTGGCCACTTGCAGATCAAATACCGTGGCCACCAGCACCTCGCGTTGCGCGCCGTCCTTCCCCAAGGTAATGCGTTGCACGGGCACGGTACGCACCAGTACGTTGTTGCTTCCATCACCACTGGCATTATTTGGGAAATTCTCGCTTTCGATGCCGCCGAAATAAGGGAAGCCGACTTTAGCTGTATTTGTGCTCGGGTTTTGTCCTTCCATTACTGAAAGCTTGAGTTTGACGTCCTGACCATTGCACGCTTCCTTGGCCTCAAGGTTCCACTGGCCCTCGTCGGCACGGCCGTCCGCTCCCCAACGGAAGCCGATGGCGCCATTGGGCAGAACGACTTGCCCGTTGTCATCAAGCGCCACAGTTTTCCAGTCAGGATTATTGCTGGCACCCATGGCGCCAGCAAAATCGGATGCCCGCACATACCGATCGGGAACCATCACGGTTTCGCCACTGGGCAACTGGTGTTCCTTGAGCATTACCAGCATCGGCATGTCGGTATAGCGGCGCACATAGTTGTCGAAGTAGGCACTACGTGGCTTGCCGCCATCGGGGAAATAAAACTCCTTGAGAATGACGTGCCCCATGGCCATCGCTACGGCGGCGTCGGTACCCTGCTTGGGCTTCATCCAGATATCGGAGAGTTTGGCGACTTCCGAGTAGTCGGGTGTAACAGCCACCGTCTTGGTGCCCTTGTAGCGCACTTCGGTAAAGAAATGGGCATCCGGGGTACGCGTCTGGGGCACATTGGACCCCCAGGCAATGATGAAGCTGGAGTTGTACCAGTCAGCGGACTCGGGCACATCAGTTTGCTCGCCCCATATTTGCGGACTAGCAGGAGGCAGATCGCAGTACCAGTCATAAAAGCTCATGCAGACGCCGCCAATCAAGCTCAGATAGCGGCTGCCAGCGGCATACGAGACCATCGACATCGCCGGAATCGGTGAAAAACCAATGACACGGTCCGGGCCATAATTCTTGATGGTGTAGACATTGGCCGCAGCGATTATTTCATTGACTTCATCCCAACTGGAACGCACAAAGCCGCCGAGACCGCGAACGCTCTGGTAATCCTTGCGCTTGGCATCCGACTGAGCGATCGAGGCCCAGGCGTCCACGGGATCATGCGCCAGGCGCGCTTCGCGCCACAGCTTGAGCAAGCGGCCACGCACCAGCGGGTACTTCACGCGGTTGGCGCTGTACAGGTACCAGCTATAGCTGGCACCACGCGCACAACCACGTGGCTCGTGATTGGGCATGTCCCAGCGTGTCCGCGGATAATCGGTCTGCTGGGTTTCCCAGGTGACGATGCCTCCTTTGACGTAAATCTTCCACGAGCAGGACCCCGTGCAATTTACCCCGTGCGTCGAGCGCACGATCTTATCGTGCGCCCAACGATCACGGTAAGCGTCTTCCCAGGTACGATCTTCGCCGTTGGTGACGCCGTGATCGCCGGAAAAAGGCTCTTTGGGTTGGGAAAAGTAGCTGAGTCGATCAAGGAAATGGCTCATAGGATGCCTCTTCAGAAAGAATTAAAGCTGGAACTAGGAATTAAGGATTCTTGATTTCTGAACCGGCACGCAGGTAAAACCACCAGTTCAAAATGAGGCAAAATGCATAGAAAATGGCGAACCCGTACATCGCCATCTCGGGGGTTCCCGCTTTGATTTGCGCGCCGATTACTACCGGTGCGATAAATGCGCCGTAAGCTGCAACCGCCGAGGTCCAGCCGAGAACCGGGCCGGCTTGCTGCCGATCAAAAATCACACCAATGGTCCGGAACGTAGAGCCGTTCCCAATACCGCTGGCGGCGAACAAAAGAACGAACAGCCACATGAAAGCACTAAAGTATTGTTCAGGCGTGGCCGACCCGTATGCTTGCATCATTACGTAACCCACGGCCCCTGAACCAACGACCATCACGGCGGAAATTCCCTGCGTCACGATAGCGCCGCCCACCTTGTCGGCAACCCAGCCTCCCACCGGGCGAATCAAGGCGCCTACGAAAGGACCGATCCACGCATAAGCCAGCACCGCCGGCGCATTTGGATTTGCGGCTGTATGCTGCATGACACCGGCCGCATCGGCCACGTGGCTGACACCGAAGATCACCTTCATCGACAGCGGCAG
>JBBRDR010000142.1:0-7718 GCA_038203745.1 Burkholderiales bacterium
CAATGCTCCGGAGGTTGCCGAAGAAATCATCGCCTCCGGCAGTGCCGACATGGTGTCGATGGCACGCCCCTTTCTCGCCGACGCCGAATTCGTCAACAAGGCGGCTGAAGACCGTGCCGACGAGATCAACACCTGCATCGCCTGCAACCAGGCCTGCCTTGACCATGTTTTCGAGGGCAAACTCGCGTCCTGCCTCGTTAATCCGCGCGCTTGCCACGAAACCGAACTACTTATCGTCAAAACGCAAAGCCCGAAGAAAACGGCAGTCGTCGGTGCCGGCCCGGCTGGCATGGCCTACGCCGCGACCGCCGCCGAGCGCGGTCACCACGTCACCTTGTTTGACGCCGCACCGGTGATTGGCGGACAGTTCAACATCGCCCGGAGAATTCCCGGCAAGGAAGAATTCGCAGAGACGCTACGCTACTTCAGCGTGCGCTTGGCCAAGGCCAAGGTCGAGCTAAAACTTGGCCAACGCGTGAGCTCCGACGAACTTGTGCAAGGCGGTTTCGATAACGTGGTTCTCGCCACCGGCATTATCCCGCGCAAACTGAACATTCCCGGAAGCGACAGTGCAAAGGTTATCTCCTACCTCGACTTGATTGAGGGTCGCAAACCAGCCGGTTCTAAAGTCGCTGTCATCGGGGCGGGCGGCATCGGCTTTGACGTGGCGGAATTCTTGACGCACGAGGACGATGGCAAGGGTGAACTATCGCGCTTCCAGACGGAATGGGGGATCGACTCTTTATATGCCGAACGCGGCGGTCTCAAGAAACCGGAAAAAGAAAACTCTCCGCGTCAGGTCTGGCTGTTACAACGCAAGACATCCAAGGTTGGGCAAGGCCTGGCCAAGACGACCGGCTGGATCCGCCGCTCACTGCTCAAGATGCGTGGCGTCGAAATGCTCTCCAACGTAAGCTACGAAGGCGTAGATAACGATGGTCTGCACATCCGCATTGACGATAAGCCGCAATGCCTGCCGGTCGATACGATCGTCGTCTGCGCTGGACAGGAGCCCCGGCGTGAACTCGAAGCAGGACTGCGTTCTGCGGGCATTCCGTTTTCGCTGATTGGTGGTGCGGATATCGCTAGCGAACTGGATGCCAAGAGGGCAATTGATCAGGGAACGAGGCTGGCCGCCGGCCTCTAAAAGCGCACGGCAAGGCTCATTAAACGGCAATTATTGGACGACCTTCACGCAACCCAGCAACCATGAACGTTCCGTGACAGGTTATTTGCAGACCGCCATTTCAGGCGGGCTGCAGGCCGGTTAACAGAACACGGTTCAGCGCGCGACCGGCCTTGCCGGATCACTGCACCATTCACTCCACGATCCGGCATAAAGTTTAGCGCCATGCAAGCCGGCAATCTCCATGGCCAGTAAGTTGTGGCAGGCAGTCACCCCCGAGCCGCACTGCATCACTGTCTGAGCCGCATCGACACCCGCCAGTAACGCAAGAAATTCGCGCTGCAGCTCTGCGGCGGAACGAAACAACCCATCGGCATCGAGGTTGTCTCGAAAAAAACGGTTGCGCGCACCGGGAATATGGCCAGCAACCGGGTCAAGCGTCTCGTTTTCACCGCGAAATCGGTCCGGCGCACGGGCATCGATCACGCACAATTCGTTTGTCTCGATGTTAGCAAGCACCTCGTTGCAACTCACCACCCAGTCGCTTAACGCAACTTCATACGTTGCCGGCATGGCCTGTGGAGACTCCTTTGCAAGCGGGTGCCCTTCCTTGACCCACTGGTCGATACCGCCATCAAGCACAGCAACGCGCTCATGCCCCAGCCAGCGCAGCAGCCACCACAGCCGCCCGGCGATCATGCCGCCCGCGTCGTCGTAGACCACCACCTGTGTCTGGCGGGAAATGCCGAGCGTCCCGAGTTTTACCGCAAGCGCTTGCGGATCGGGCAAGGGATGACGACCATTTTTCCCGTTCTTCGGGCTGGAGAGATCACGATCCAGATGCAGGAAAAAGGCGCCGGGCAGGTGCCCCTCGGCGTAGGAACGCTCGCCGTAGCCGGCATCCGAAAGCAGGTGGCGGCAGTCAACAATGCACCAGGCCGGGTCGTTCAGATGATCGGCCAGGACCTCACAGGACACCACCGTCGAAAAACTCATACTGAATTCTCATCCTCATTCCCGCTATCCAGCCAGCCACGCGCCTCCGCTTCGTCTGCAAAAACCCGCATCTCAGCACGCACAAAAATTTGCGACAACCACGCGCTCCACGCCACCCACTGACTGTCCGTTAGTACGGCGATACGCTTGAAATCGTTAGCGTGGGCGCGCGCGAAAGCGATATCTTCCCAAGCTACATCAAGCGTGAAATCGGCCATTTCGCGCAGGTCAAACAAAAGATCGACCGGGCCCTCGAACTTGGTTTTGTAATTAACGAGGTCCTCAAACTCTTTGTAATCGGCCAGAGTAAATTCCGCATACACACTAACTTCAACGCGTTTGGGCTGGTGCTGGGTAACAATCATTGCAGTCTCCCTGTGAGTTTTCTGAATTGCGATCAGTCTAGCATCAGTCCTGATCGGCGGGATTCACCGGCGAGAACCAAGAAGCAATCATTCCGCTCACAACAATAAGCGCAATGGACAACCAGGCCCCCGGCGACAGCGTTTCCTGCCAGAGCAGCATACCGAAAAAGCTGGCGAAAATCACGGTGCTATAGGCCAAGCTGGCGGTCACCAACGTATTTCCGCGCTTGTAGGCTCGCGTCATCGCCAATTGTGCGACCGTGGCGAAAGCACCGACGCCCAATAGCAGCAGCCCACCACGCCAATCAACCGGATGGAACTCATAAAGTAACATGCACAATGCACTGATCACCGTGGAGAAGAGCGAAAAATAAAAAACTGTCCGCTCTTCCGTTTCGCCCAGTTCCCCCAGCTCACGAATGTTGTAATACGCCATTGCGGAAATAATGCCGGTGGCCAGCCCGAAGAGCCCGCCCACCAGTTGATCGGCATGGAATGTCGGGCGCAGCAGCAAAATCACGCCAATAAAACCAAGCACCAGTGCGCCGACCACCGAACGCTTTAGCCGCGTCTTGCCAAACCAGGCCAGATACAGCGCCAAAAAAAGGGGCGAGGTATAACTCAAGGTTACCGCAGTCGCCAGAGGCAGCAGAGAGATTGCGTAGAAATAGCAGAGCAGGGAAACAAAGCCGCACACCGAACGTGATAACTGGAACCTCCAGTGCGGCGTCGCCAGCGGAATTTTACGTACGCGGACAAGTACAAGCATGAAGACAAGAGATATAGCCGCGCGATAAAAAACAATTTCACCGGCAGAAAACAACTCCGCTGCCAATTTCACGCAGACCCCCATACAGGCGAAGCTGAGACTGGCAACGATCATCCACAAGGATTGCATGGTTTATTGACTGACAAGAGGTGATTGACTGCCGGACAGCCCGAACACCGGCAAAGAGAAGGCGAAATAGCGATATAACGGTTATTTTAGTCGCTTTCCATTTGACCAGACGCCCCTTCTTGCGCTATTTTCTACGGTTTGATTCGAGCTTTGCCCATGGTGCGATCCAACCCTGCCCACAAGGTCGAAAACGGCGCCTTCCCGCCTGCGTCGCCGGTACCGAGTGAACTTAAATTTGAAACAGCGCTTGCCGAGTTGGAGCAGATCGTCCATACCATGGAGGGCGGGCGCTTACCACTTGAAGAATCCATTGCGGCCTATCGTCGCGGGAGCGAATTGCTCAAGCACTGTCAGCAGCAACTCAGCGAGGCTGAACGCAAGGTCCAGATTCTGGAAGATGGCACACTGCGTGATTTTGATACTTCAAACGGGGATACACAGTGAGTGCTTTTTCATTTCTTGGTGAAAAACCCCAAGCCTTACCCTTCCCGGACTGGATGCGCGGCGTTCAGACGCGCACTGAAGCCGCCTTGTCGCGCCTGCTGCCTGCCGACACAAACATCCCGGCACGCTTGCACCAGGCCATGCGCTACGCCAGCCTGGGCAGCGGCAAGCGTGTGCGCCCCCTGCTTGCCTTTGCCGCAGGCGAACTGACCGGTGGAACAGCGGAACGTCTTGAAATTGTAGCCTGCGCGGTTGAATTGATTCACGCCTACTCGCTAGTGCATGACGACCTGCCGTGCATGGACGATGATGTCCTGCGCCGTGGCCGGCCAACCTGCCATGTCGAATTTGACGAGCCCACAGCCTTGCTGGTGGGTGACAGCCTGCAATCGTTGGCTTTCGAACTACTGACCCACGAAGAACTGGGCGGTGTTTCCGGGCACACGTCCCGACAGCTCGAAATGGTTCGTCTGCTGGCTCACGCCAGCGGTTCCTGCGGCATGGCTGGCGGCCAGGCCATCGACCTCGGTGCTGTAGGCCGCGCACTGGAACAACCGGAACTCGAACTGATGCACGCCTTAAAAACCGGCGCACTGATCCGCGCCGCTGTGATGCTGGGGGCACTGTGCGGAGAAACGCTGACTGATGAGGCCAGCGAAGCACTGGATCGCTTTGCCAAACGCGCCGGCTTGCTGTTTCAGGTCATTGATGACATCCTTGACTGTACGGCGAGCACGGCAACCCTCGGCAAGACTGCGGGCAAGGATGCTGCGGCCGAGAAACCAACCTATGTCAGCCTGATGGGTCTTGAACGTGCCCGTGAATTTGCTGACAACCTGAGGGCGCAAGCCCTCGAATCACTCGCCATTTTCGGCGACCGCGGTCAGCGCCTGATTGAACTGACTGATTTCATTACCCATCGCAAATTTTAACCGCTGCTGGTGACCACGCTTTTCGGTCAGCAACGACGACACATGCCGGACTCAGCAAACCCATGACTTCTTACCCACTGCTCGACACCATCAGCAACCCGGCGCAGCTGCGCGAATTGGATCGCAAGCAGTTACCCCAGCTTGCCGATGAGTTGCGCAGCTTCCTCGTTGAATCGGTTTCCAGAACCGGCGGCCACCTCTCGTCGAACCTGGGCACGGTTGAACTGACGGTCGCCCTGCACTACGTCTTTGATACACCGGAAGATCGTCTGGTATGGGATGTCGGTCACCAAACCTATGCCCACAAGGTGCTTACCGGGCGGCGCGCGGGCATGGCCAAGCTGCGCACGCAGGGCGGCGTTTCAGGTTTCCCCAAACGTAGCGAAAGCGCTTACGACACATTCGGCGTCGGACACTCATCCACGTCAATTTCGGCGGCACTGGGTATGGCGCTGGCGGCTAAACTCAAGGGCGAAACGCGGCGCACTGTAGCCATCATTGGTGATGGCGCCATGTCGGCCGGACAGGCCTTCGAGGCGCTGAACAACGCAGGAGTTGCAGATGCCGACATGCTGGTCATTCTCAACGACAACGATATGTCGATATCACAACCCGTTGGCGCCCTGAACAAATACCTCGCCCGCCTGTTTTCCGGTAGCGCCTTCAATGCGGCACGCAAAGCTGGCGAAAAGGTACTCGGCGTCTCGCCATCGTTGCTGGAATTTGCCAACCGCGTCGAGGAGCACGTCAAGGGCATGCTGACGCCGGGAACTCTCTTTGAAGAACTGGGCTTCAATTACATCGGCCCGATTGACGGCCACGATCTGGATTCGCTGGTACCCACGCTGCAAAATCTGCAGAAACTCAAAGGGCCACAATTCCTGCACGTCATCACGCGCAAGGGACAAGGCTACAAGCTGGCCGAGGCCGATCCGATTCTCTACCACGGCGTTTCCAAGTTCCAGCCGGAGGTCGGTATCGAAGGCGGAAAAGGCGGTGGCAAACCGACCTACACGCAAATTTTTGGCGACTGGCTGTGCGACATGGCCGCCGCCGACCCCAAACTGGTCGCCATCACGCCGGCCATGGGCGAAGGTTCCGGCATGATGCGTTTTGCCGAGCTTTATCCCGAGCGTTACTTCGATGTCGGCATTGCCGAACAGCACGCTGTCACATTTTCTGCCGGACTGGCCTGTGAAGGTATGCGTCCGGTTCTGGCCATCTACTCAACCTTTCTGCAACGCGGCTATGACCAGTTGGTGCACGATGTCGCCCTGCAGAAGCTACCGGTGGTCTTCGCACTGGATCGTGGGGGTCTGGTCGGTGCTGACGGGCCGACCCACCACGGCACTTTCGACCTGTCCTACCTGACCTGTATTCCCAACATGGTGGTGATGACACCCGCTAACGAGAACGAATGCCGGAAAATGTTGACCACGGCCTATCACATCGATGGCCCGAGCGCCGTTCGCTACCCGCGTGGCAGTGGCCCCGGAGTGCGCATCGAGAAGGCGTTGCTCGATTTACCCATAGGCAAAGGGGAAATCCGCCGCCAAGGCAAGGGCATCGCACTGCTCGCCTTTGGCAGCATGCTAACGCCGGCGCTTGAAGCCGCTGAAGAACTGGATGCCACGGTAGCCAACATGCGCTTTGTCAAACCTATCGACCGCGAGTTGATTATTGAACTGGCGCGGGAACATTCGCTGCTGATCAGCATCGAAGAGAATGCCTTGATCGGTGGCGCGGGCTCTGAAGTGGCACGCGTACTGGACGAAATCAAAAGCCCAGTGCAATTTATACGCATGGGTCTACCCGACCGTTTCATTGATCATGGTGACCAGGCGCTGCTGCTGGCGGAAGTCGGCCTCGACAAGGACGGCATAGTCCGTGCCGCGCGCGAGCAAGCGGCCACGACAGCTCAAGCGACAATTTAATGACAGGAACCGCAATGAACGCAGCACAAGCCCCAGGCACGATGGTTGATGTCCAGAATCTGGCTGACACCCGGCAGATCGCCATCAATCGTGTTGGCATCAAATCGATCCGCCACCCGGTCAAGGTACTCGACCGTTCCGGTGGCGTGCAGCATACTATTGCGGTTTTCAACATGTACGTCAGCCTGCCGCATAACTTCAAGGGTACGCACATGTCGCGCTTCGTGGAAATTCTCAACAGCCACGAACGTGAAATATCCGTGGAGAATTTTCCGACCATGTTGCGCGAGATGGCTGCAAAGCTGGAGGCAAAAACCGGTCATATCGAGATGAATTTCCCGTATTTCATCAGCAAAGCAGCGCCGGTCTCCGGCGTAGAAAGCCTGATGGATTATGACGTCACACTGATCGGTGAAATCTGCCATGACGAAATCGCCTCGACGATCAAGGTTGTTGTCCCCGTCACCAGCCTGTGTCCATGCTCCAAGAAGATCTCCGAACGTGGCGCACACAACCAGCGCTCACACGTTACCGTAAGCGCCAGAATCAACGATCACCTGTGGATTGAAGAGATCGTTCAACTGGTTGAAGCCGAAGCTTCCTGCGAGCTTTACGGCCTGCTCAAGCGCCCGGACGAAAAATTCGTCACAGAACGCGCCTATGACAACCCTAAATTTGTTGAAGACATGGTGCGCGATGTGGCTGCCCGGCTCAATGCCGAACCGCGTATTTATTCCTATGTGGTTGAATCCGAGAACTTTGAGTCGATTCACAACCATTCGGCCTACGCGCTGATCGAAAATACCAAGCGCACACCGGCGCACATTATCGTTTAGTGCAAATTGCCCATAGGCGGAAAATTTCCCAGTTTTGAATCCCGCCCCATCAAGCTTTTTCGCACGGATATGCATACTGAATCATTTCTGCGGCGGCCGCTTTTCCAACCGAAATTCTTTTAAATTGACTCGCCATGACCAGTGCGTCACCCGCCGGCAACACGAACGAGTTCAATGAACGGGCAAA
>JBBRDR010000143.1:0-7606 GCA_038203745.1 Burkholderiales bacterium
ATATCTCTCCATCAGATCATACCGGTGTCAGCTTGGCATATTCGAGCGCCAGCCATTTCATGCCATGCACACCGAAATTGACCTGCACACGCGCATCCGCGCCGCCTTCCGCCGCAACGATCACCCCGAGGCCGAACTTGGCGTGCTGTACGTTCTGCCCGATACGCAAGCCACCGGCAGTAGACGGTTTTTCAGTGTAATGCGAGGTAGCCGAACCGGACTTGTAAGGCGGCGATTCGGGCGCAAAAGCCGGTGCATGGCCAATTTTACGCAACAGCCCCTCGGGCAGTTCGTCCAGAAAGGCTGAAGGCAAACAGTAACGCGTCTGACCATGCAACATCCGTGTCTGTGCATGCGAAAGATAGAGCCGTTTTCGGGCACGGGTCACCGCCACATACATCAGCCGCCGCTCCTCCTCCAACCCGTCACGCTCCTGCGCCGCGTTGTCGTGCGGGAACAAGCCCTGCTCCAGCCCGGTAATGAACACGACATCAAACTCCAGCCCCTTGGCCGAATGCACGGTCATCAACTGCACCGCCTCCTGCCCGTCACCGGCCTGATGCTCCCCGGCTTCGAGTGCAGCGTGCGCCAGAAATGCGCCAAGATCACCCGCCTCTTCACGCGCCGCGAGGTCGCCCCCGCTTTCTTCCTGAACGAAATTGACGGCGGCATTGATCAGTTCATCCAGATTTTCCAGCCGCTCACGGCCTTCCTTCTCGGCGAGATAATGCTGGCGCAGACCGCTTTTTTCAATGAGATGATTGATGATTTCAGGCAGCGGTAGGTTTTCGGTTTCAACCCGTAGCGTTTCGATCAGCCGGATAAAGTTACCGACCGACGTACCGGCTTTGCCACCCAGGCTGGCCGCTGCATTATAGAGACTGGAGTTGGCCTGGTGCGCCGCTTCCTGCAACGCTTCGGTGCTGCGGCTGCCGATACCGCGCGTGGGGAAATTGACAACGCGGGCAAAGGCCGTATCGTCATCCGAATTGGCAATCAGGCGCAAATAGGCCAGCGCATGCTTGATTTCCTGGCGATCAAAAAAGCGCAGTCCACCATAAACGCGATAAGGCACACCAGCAGTAAATAATTGATGTTCAAGGACGCGCGACTGTGCGTTGGAGCGATACAGCAGGGCAATCTGGGTACGCGAAAAACCATCGCGAACCAATTCGCGCAACTCCTCGACGACAAAGCGCGCCTCGTCGAGATCCGAAAAGGCGTCGAACACGCGAATCGGCTCACCGGCCCCGGCCTCGGTCCACAGGTTTTTGCCCAGGCGACCGCGATTGTTCTTAATCAACGCATTGGCCGCATCGAGAATGTTGCCGTGCGAGCGGTAGTTCTGTTCAAGGCGAATGACGTTCGCCACGTTGAACTCACGCTCGAGGTCGCGCATATTACCAACCTCGGCACCACGGAAGGCATAGATGCTTTGATCATCATCGCCCACCGCAAACAGGCACGCGCCTGGATTGGCTTCGCCATGGCTGGAGAGCAGCTTGAGCCATTTGTACTGCAAGACATTGGTGTCCTGAAACTCATCCACGAGAACGTGCCGGAAGCGTTCCTGATAATGCCGGCGCAGGGGTTCGTTGCGACACAACAATTCGTAGGAGCGCAGCAGCAGCTCGGTAAAATCCACCACGCCTTCACGCTGACATTGGGAGTCATATTCAGCGTATAACTCGACGCGGCGCCGAGTGTAATCGTCGTACGCTTCGGCCTGCGCGGCACGAATGCCCTGTTCCTTGTGCGCATTGATAAAGCTGGCGAGCTCCCGCGGTGGAAATTTCTCATCGTCGACGTTGAGGTTTTTCAGTAGGCGCTTGATCGCCGAAAGCTGATCGGCCGAATCAAGAATCTGAAACAAAGCAGGCAACCCGGCGTCGTGGTGATGCGCACGCAACAGTCGGTTACACAAGCCGTGGAAGGTGCCGATCCACATGCCGCGTGCGCCGTTACTAAAATGCATCGGCAACATGGACGACAGCCGCGCTAGCATTTCCTTGGCGGCCTTGTTGGTAAAGGTCACCGCGAGAACGCCCTGCGGACCAATTTGACCGGTCGACACCAGCCAAGCGATGCGTGTCGTCAATACGCGTGTCTTGCCGCTACCGGCTCCGGCAAGAATCAGGGCATGCTGCGGCGGCAGGGTAACAGCGGCGAGCTGTTCAGGATTGAGATTGGCGAGAAGATCAGACATCGGCGAATTATAGCCGGCGAAAGCCATTCACCACGGCGAACATACGCTGAAGAGAATACTTTGGGGATACGACGGGCACAGCGAAAGGCAGGTCCGAAAACCGTTAAAATTCCGCAACATCTTCATGGAATAATCTTTCACATGTGACGTGTGCGCATTTCTAACAAGCTGCAGATTTTCGGGAATTTTCTCAAAGCCCATGTTACGAAAGGACTTTTATCAATCATTCTCTGTCGGACATTGACCTGCAGTACGTATACGTAGTAGCATTTTCCCTCGACCAACCGTTACTGGAACCACAATCATGAATGCACCCCAGTTCAAGCCCGGCGTTGTCACCGGAGATGATTTGCAGGCTTTGTTCGCTTTCGCCAAGTCCAAGAAATTCGCGATGCCGGCCATCAACGTGATTAACGGCAGCTCGGTTAACGCCGTCATGGAAGCCGCCGCCAAGATCAAATCGCCAGCCATTATCCAGTTCTCTAACGGTGGCGCCCAATTCTTCGTCGGTAAAGCCCTCAACAACGACGCTCAGCGCGCCTGCATCGCCGGTGCCGTTCTCGGCGCCAAGCACGTACACGCTCTGGCCGAACTCTACGGCGCAACTATCGTTCTGCACACCGATCACGCCGCCAAGAAGCTGCTGCCCTGGATCGACGGCCTGCTCGACGAAGGTGAAAAGTTCTTCAAAGAAACCGGCAAGCCGCTGTTCAGCTCGCACATGCTCGACCTCTCGGAAGAGTCGCTGGAAGAGAACATCGAAATCTGTGAAAAGTACCTCACCCGCATGAGCAAGATTGGCATGACGCTGGAAATCGAACTCGGTGTTACAGGCGGTGAAGAAGACGGCGTCGACAACAGCGACGTGGACAGCGCCAAGCTTTACACCCAGCCGGAAGATGTGGCCCTCGCCTACGAGCGTCTGTCGAAGATCAGCAACAAGTTCACCATCGCCGCTTCTTTCGGCAACGTGCACGGCGTGTACAAGCCCGGCAACGTTAAGCTGCAGCCGATCATCCTGAAGAATTCGCAAGAATTTATTCAGAAGAAGTTCAACACTGAAGCCCAGCCGATCGACTTCGTGTTCCACGGCGGCTCAGGTTCGAGCCTCAGCGAAATCCGCGAAGCCATTTCCTACGGCGTCATCAAGATGAACATCGACACCGATACGCAATGGGCCTTCTGGGATGGCATCAAGAACTTCTACAAGAAGAACGAAGCCTACCTGCAAGGCCAGATTGGCAATCCGGACGGCGAAGACAAGCCGAACAAGAAATACTACGACCCGCGTGTCTGCCTGCGCGCTGGCGAAGTCAGCTTTGTCGAGCGTCTCAATGTCGCTTTTGCTGACCTCAACAACGTCGGCACGCTGGCCTGATCAGCTTCACGCAGCCATAAAAAAGCCGACCCTCGGGTCGGCTTTTTGTTTATGATTCGCAGATCACAGCCCGAAACACGCTGACGCCAATCAAAACCTCATTTGAAGGAACATCATGGCAATTCGCACACCAACCCGCAACTTGACCGGCCTCTGTGCCTTGGCCGCCCTGCTCCTCGCCGGCTGTGCCAATATGGGCGGCGGCTCTGGAGAAAACGTCACCGTCAGTGCTCCAAACAAATTCACCCATACCAACTTCCTGACCAACTACAGCAAAATGGTAAAAGCGCCCGGCAGTGACGGGGCACTGTGCTGGCGTGACGACAAGATTAACCTTCAGAGTTTCAAAAAGGTAATGATCACCCGCATAGTCGTAACCCTCAAGGATGATCAAGCACAAGGTATCGACCCGACGAATATGAAGGCGCTTACCGACTACTTCTATAAAGCGCTGGTCACTGCACTCAAACCCCAGTTTGAGATCGTCGACAAGCCCGGCCCAGGCGTTATTGTTATTCGCATCGCCCTAACTGATCTGGTACCGACCAGTGTCGGCCGCAGCCTTACCGGAACGCTGATTCCCTACGGCTTTATCGCCGAAGCCAGTTCCGGTGTCGCAGCCGGTGACCCGGCGGGATCCACGCCCTATCTGGGCCAAACCGGTATGGAAATCCAGTTTCTGGACGGTGCTAGCAGAACCGCCATCGGCGAATGCGTCGATACTCAGATTGGTCGCAAATATGCGGCTGACGTCGAGGCAGGTGCGTCAGGTGCAACAACCACCTGGATCAACGGCTACATGAACTCTTTCCAGGCTTGGACGTATGCTCAAAATGCGTTCGACAAGTGGTCGATGGAAATCGCCAACCGTCTCGCGGTTCTGCGCGGAGTCGCGCCTACGGCCAAGTAAGTTCGCTATAAACCGCATGGGCTGGCACCCTCTGGGTTGCCAGCCCTATTTGCTCTTGGCTTTTTTATTGCCTTGGACAGGCAAATACTCAGAAACGTACTTGAACGGATAGTCAGCTGCCTTGGTGTGGCTGATTTTGCGCTTGGGCAAAGTCACTTCTTTGGTCGATAACGCCTTGTAGGGCAACCTCGTCAGCAAATGACTGATCACGTTCAGGCGTACGCGTTTCTTGTCCTCGGAACGGGCGACAAACCAGGGTGCCCATGACTCATCAGTCGCAACGAACATATCGTCTCGGGCCTTGGTGTACTCGTTCCAGAGGTTGAACGATTTAATATCCATCGGCGAGAGCTTCCAGGTCTTGCGACCGTCGTTGATGCGGTCACGCAAGCGGCGCTCCTGCTCCTCCGGGCTGACTTCGAGCCAGTATTTCAACAGAATGATTCCCGAATCGACCATCCCGCGTTCGACCATCGGCACCGCTTCAAGGAATTTTCTGGACTCCTCGGGAGTGCAAAATCCCATCACCCGCTCGACCCCGGCCCGGTTGTACCAACTGCGATCAAAGATAACGATCTCACCCGCCGCAGGAAAATGCTTGAAATAGCGCTGGAAGTACATCTGACTTTTTTCGCGATCTGTCGGGGCAGGAAGCGCGACAACACGAAACACGCGGGGGCTGACCCGCTCGGTAATGGCCTTGATCGTCCCGCCCTTGCCAGCACCGTCGCGCCCTTCAAAGACAATGCAAACCTTGAGGCCCTTGGCGACCACCCACTGCTGCAGTTTGACCAATTCCACGTGCAGTCGCCTGAGTTCTTTTGCGTAGGCCTTGTCAGAAAGTTCCTCAGCTTTGGGTTCTACTACCGGAAGCTCCTTGTTCTTTTTGTTGCTCGCCATGATTATCTCCATTTAATTAAAAAAGCTGTGTCACCGGGCGCTTCCACAACACCGAACACTCAAATTGCATACTTCATTCTAAACTTCAAACCGCTGTTCGCATCGGATGAATTGATCAACACGCGTATTGATCAGGTTGCGCCGGAGGGGGTTACCCCTTCCGTTGCCAACATCTCCTGATACCGTTCGATCGCCATGCGCGCATTGAATAGCATGCGCTCACGGCCAAGGCGATCAGCCAGACCGGAATGTTGCACCACTTCAAGCGCATCCGGGTTCAGCCCAACCAGCCACAACATAACGCCCATCGCTCGGGTGTACTTCTCTCCCGCCTCGAGCATTTGCAGCGCCGAGTATTCGATATCGGGCACTCGGCTCATGTCCAGTGCGACCACGCGTGGCTTGTGCGCCAAGATCAGCGCACTAATGTGCTCAGCCACCTGCTGGGCATTGACAAAGAACAGCCGCCCCTCGGGGCGCAGGATCAACAGACCGGGGAAAGTTTCGTCATCCGGGTGTTCAGGCGATTGCGGTCGCAAGACGTCAGCACCGCGCTTGCGGCCAATTACCGACAAGCGCGGATGCGCCGTCTGGCTGGCCAGACCGATCATCGACACAATGATCGCCACCTCGATGCCTTTCAGTGTGCCGAAAACCAGCACACCGAGCGTGGCAGCAATCGCCCAGGACAGTTCCATCAAACGAATTTTACGAATGGCCAGAAACTCCCGCGGTTGGATCAAGCCCACCGCGAAGACGATGACGATCGCCGCCAGCGTGGCCTGCGGCAGATAACCAACCAAAGGGGCAAGCAAGAGCATGGTGGCGAGTGCGACACCAGCGGTCACCAGCGAGGCCTTTTGCGACTGGCCGCCTGCGGCACGTACCACCGCAGTCTGCGAGGTGCCGCCACCCACCGGCATCGCGCCAAACAGTGCACCGCCCAAATTGGCAAGGCCCGTCGCGACCAACTCGCGATTGGCGTCGATGGGCGGGTCGTTCGGGCGGAGAAAGGCTCGGCCCGCCGCAATCGTTTCTGTGAAACTCATCAGCGCAATGCCGAGCGCACCCGGCAGCAACTGTTCAACGAGAACACGACTCGGCAGCGTCAGCGACGGTAATCCTTGCGGAATGAGCCCCACCACCGAGACCCCTTGTGCCTGTAGCCCGAAGAACCAGGCTGCGGCGATGCCGCCACCGACAGCGACCAAAGGCCCGGGCGAATGCGGCCACAAGCGCTCCATCCCGATCAGCACGAACAGCGAAGCCACGGCTACCGCCAATGTAATCAGTGAAGTATTGGGCAGATGGTGCATAACGCTGAGCACGTCTTGAAAGAAGCCCTGTTTTACAATCTGCAGACCAAGAAGTTTCGGCACCTGATCGAGCACGATGACGAGGCCGATTCCCGACTTGAAGCCCGTCAGCACTGGCGCCGAGATGAAATTGGCGACAAACCCCAAGCGTAGCAACCTCGCCAGCAAAAGCATCGTACCGACCAAAAGGGTCAACGTCGCGGTCGCCGTGATGAGACCTGCCGGGTCGCCGTCCGGCACCACATGCCCGAGTTGCGTGCCGGCCAGAATTGCCAGCGTACTTGTGGAACTGACGCTCAACACCTGCGATGAACCGAGCAGCGCGTAGATCACCATCGGAATAACGGCAGTATAGAGACCGACAGCAACCGGCAACCCGGCCACTGCAGCGTAAGCCATGACCATGGGCAGAACAACGGCCGCCGCGGTGAGGCCGGCGATCAAATCGAAGCGCAGCGCCCCGCGCTGAGACAGACTTTTCTCTGCAGCTGGCGGTTTTCCGGTCATGCGCCACTCACTTTCGTATAAATCTGATTTTCCCAACGCCCTTACCTGCGAAGCTCCAGCGGGGTTGCCGGCAAGCCAAACAGTGATTGCAAGTCGATCACGATTTGTGGCCAAGATTTGCGGCAACAAATCCGCGCCGGCCGCGCTTGAGTAATTTCTGCAATTGCCGTTCCGCCTCGCGGCGTGTCGAGCAACAATACTCAATAAAAGCATTGCACGCCGCCCAGCGCCCCTCCAGTGTGCGCAGCACCACAACCTTTCGGCCGCCGTCAACCGTCGCCAGAATGCAATTTTCGCTCTCGCCACGCCAAGCCGCCGCCACCAGATTCATGGCTTCATCGCGCGGCACACAAAGCGCCACCAGCGCATCAATCGGCGAGTCAAACTCA
>JBBRDR010000144.1:0-7390 GCA_038203745.1 Burkholderiales bacterium
ATTCACCGTAAACATGGCACGGTTGAAGCCTTCGTAGGGATCCTTAGGATTATTTGCCGTTGTTGCGCAGCCTGCCAGGCTGCCCATCACAACGGCAGCGAATGCCAAGGAACACATGCGCTTTGCCAATTGATTATTCACGAGCCGACCCTTCCTGTTATTACTTGTCCGACCCTTCGGACGCTTTGCTGAACATAAACTGACTGATCAGTTTCTCCAAAACCACTGCAGACTGTGTCTTTTTCACAACATCGCCCGACTTAAGCATCTTTTCGTCGCCACCGGCATCGAGCCCGATGTACTGCTCACCCAGCAAACCCGCCGTCAGAATGGATGCAAAAGTGTCTTTTGGAAACTTGTAACGTCCATCAATCGTCATGGTTACAACAGCTTCGTAGGCTTCGGGATCGAAGTGAACTTCGGTCACTCGCCCGACAACCACGCCCGCACTTTTCACCGGGCCGCGTACTTTCAGGCCTCCGATGTTAGCAAACTTGGCCGTCAGAGGGTACGTCTCAGCGAAATTGGCGGCCGAAAGGTTGCCGACCCTTAGTGCTAAAAACAACAGTGCACCAAAACCAAGGACAACGAAAAAACCCACCCAGAGATCTATTAACTTGCGACTCATCAAAGCCCCCGGAACATGAAGGAGGTCAAAACAAAATCCAGCGCCAATATGGCCAACGCTGAATACACCACCGTTCTTTTGATCGCCCCCGAGACGCCTTCGGCCGTCGGAACGGCGTCATACCCCTCGAAAACAGCAATCAGGGAAACAGCCACCCCGAACACAAAACTCTTGACCACGCCATTCCAGATGTCAAAGCGGAAGTCGACCGACCCCTGCATCTGCGACCAGAAAGCGCCTTCGTCGACCCCGATAAACACGACGCCGATCAGATAACCGCCAAAAACACCCACCGCCGAAAACAGGGCCGCCAGCAAGGGCATCGAGATAACGCCACCCCAGAACCTCGGTGCTACGACACGGGCAATCGGATTGACGGCCATCATGTCCATCGCGGTAAGTTGCTCGGTGGCCTTCATCAGACCAATTTCAGCCGTAATCGCCGAACCGGCACGCGAAGCAAAGAGCAGCGCCGCCACCACCGGCCCCAGCTCCCGGGTCAGCGACAAGGCCACCAGCACCCCAAGCGCTTCAGACGCGCCGTAACGTTGCAAAGTTTCGTAGCCCTGCATGCCGAGCACCATGCCGATGAATAGCCCGGACACCAGGATGATCAGCAGCGACTGAAAGCCGGAAAAATAGATTTCACGAATGGTCAGGTTGAAACGACGAAACGATTGCCCGGAATAGACCAGAATCATCACAAAAAAACGTGCAGCAAAGCCTAGCCGTTGCAGCCAGCCATTCAGCCAATGCCCGACACCCCGAATCATTTCGATCACAGCAGAAAATCCCCGTTCAACCACGCGCAACCTCCCGCATCAAATCCTGCTCGAAGGGTACCGCCGGGTAATGGAAGTGCACCGGGCCATCGGCCTCACCAAATACGAACTGATGCACAAACGGGTCGGATGACGCGCGAATCTCGTCCGGCGTCCCTTGGGCAACGATCTGTCCATCGGAGACAAAATAAACGTAATCGACGATCGCCATGGCTTCCTGAACATCATGAGTCACCAGCAGTGTTGTTGCCCCGAGTGCGTCATTCAGCTTGCGGATCAGTTGCCCGATAACCCCCATCGAAATCGGATCAAGGCCGGCAAAGGGCTCGTCATACATGACCAGCATCGGATCGAGCGCAATAGCTCGCGCCAGCGCTACACGTCGCGCCATGCCGCCGGAAAGTTCGGAGGGCATCAGGCCATGCGCGCCACGCAACCCCACGGCATTGAGCTTCATCAATACCATGTCGTAAATCATCTCTTCCGACAGGTCGGTATGCTCACGCATAAGGTACGCGACGTTGTCAAAAACAGAGATGTCGGTAAACAGCGCGCCAAACTGAAACAGCATCCCCATGCGCCGGCGCATGGCATAAAGGTCAGCGTGATTCATGTCCGGGACAGACTCGCCGTCGACCAGCAGTGTTCCACTGGTAGGTTTGAGCTGACCGCCAATCAGGCGCAGGAGTGTCGTCTTGCCACAGCCGGAATTGCCCATGATGGCGATGAGCTTACCCCGGGGAATCTCCATATTGATTCCCTTGAGGATCGCCCTATCGTCGTAGGCGAAATTAATGTCAGTGATTTTGACCAGGCTATCGGCAGGCACAACAGGATTCCAAGAAGAAAATTGGGCTTGATTATACCCGAAGGCTCAACATCGCTTGGCTAAAAATACAAGGCCATATAATTGTGGAATAATGCAGAAACTCATATTTTTCGATCGAATGCACACATTCCATGGCTGTCAGCCCAGACACTAACCTGCCAGAAAAACCGCTGCTGCTCATCGTTGACGATGACCCGCTGATTTCCGACACTTTGAGCTTTTCAATGAGTCCGGCGTTCGAAGTCATCACCAGCCACTCGCGGCCACACTGCACCCAGCTGCTTCGGCAACTGCGCCGCATCCCGGAACTGGCGCTGATCGACCTTGGCCTGCCCCCGCTCCCGCACCGGCCGGACGAAGGCCTTGCCTTGATTTCAGAGCTGCTGATCATCTCCCCGGCCATCCGCATCGTCGTCCTCTCCGGCCAGAGCGATGAAGGCAATGCCCGTCACGCCCGTACGCTAGGCGCCGCCGATTTTGTCGCAAAACCCTGCAATCCGGCTGAATTGCACAAGGTTCTCCAACGCGCACTCAGCTATCGCTCTATTGAAGAAAAACGCGCACCGGGAATTACCGCCCCACCGCTGATTGGCAATAGTCCGGCGATACAGAAACTGAAGTTTCAATTGCGCCAGTACGCCGATTCACCTTTCCCCGTTCTTATTGAAGGCGAATCCGGCAGCGGCAAGGAAATCATTGCCAACAGCTGCCTGCACCACGATACACGGCGCAATGGCAAGCCTTTCTTTGCACTCAACTGCGCCGCCATTTCACCCAGTCTGGTCGAACCCACCCTGTTTGGTTATGCCAAAGGGGCGTTCACCGGCGCCATAGCAGCAAAAGCCGGCTTTTTCGAAGATGCAGCCGATGGCACCCTGTTTCTTGACGAAATTGGCGAGTTACCGCTCGACCTTCAGGCCAAGCTGCTTCGGGTTTTGGAAAACGGCGAATACCAGCGGGTCGGGGAAACTCAAAAACGCACCAGCAACGCCCGCATCATTGCGGCCACCAATCGCGACTTGCGCAAAGAAATTCGCTCCGGCAACTTCCGCGCTGACCTCTACCACCGTCTTTCGGTTTTTTCTATCAGCGTGCCGCCCTTGCGCGATATGGAAGACGACAAGTTCCTTCTGCTTGACCACTTTCGTCAACGTTATGCAACGCAATCACAACAAACACCTTTTTCGCTTGCCAACGAAGCACGAGAGCTCTGGTCGCGCTACACCTTCCCCGGCAACGTTCGCGAATTGCGCAATATCGTCATTCGCCTCACGGCAAAATTTCCGGGGCAGACCGTACAAAACAGTGAGCTGGAATCCGAGCTGGACTTGCAGGACGAGCCGTTATCACCCATCACAGCCTCGCCGCCAATTGCCAGCGCAGAAAGCGACGCCATTATTGCGGCTGCCAGCCAGCGCCTGCAGCAGGCGGAGCCGTTCAGCCTGGATCGGCTGCTTGCTGAAACCGAGCGCAATTACATTGAGTCCGCGTTGCGCCTGGCGCACGGCAATGTCAGCCAGGCCGCACGCCTGCTTGGCATCAACCGCACCACGCTCTACAACCGCATGGAATCCTTTGCCAAAGAGCATTAGCATATGAGGGCACACCCTAATGTATCTTGACCATTTCGGGCTCCGCGAATCCCCGTTCCGCATCACGCCGCATACCGAGTTCTTTTTTGCCGGAGCCAACCGGGGAGCCACTCTCGAAGCCCTGATCTACGCCATCACACACGATGAAGGTATCGTCAAGGTCAGTGGCGAAGTAGGCAGCGGCAAAACCATGCTGTGCCGCATGCTGCTCGAAAAACTCCCGGAAAACGTTGAAACGGTCTACCTCGCCAATCCCACACTGTCGCATGACGAGATACTGCACGCAATTGCAGAAGAATTGCAAACGCCGCTGCCCGAAGCACGCCCCCACCTGATGTTGCGTTCGCTTCAGGATCGCCTGATCGACATCTACGCCGCCGGCCGACAGGTTGTCGTCATGATCGATGAGGCGCATGCCATGCCGTCAGAAACTCTTGAAGAAATCCGGTTACTCTCCAACCTTGAGACAAACCGGCACAAGTTGCTGCATATCGTTCTCTTCGGCCAGCCTGAACTGGACGAACGACTGAGCGAAATGAGCATGCGCCCGCTCAAGGAACGGATTACCCATAACTTTGCGCTGGAGCCACTGCGTCGCGGCGATATCGGAACCTACCTGATGTTCCGCTTGCGTGCGGCAGGCTATCGCGGGCCGGATCTTTTTACGCCGGGCGCCATACACCTTATCAGCCGGGCATCCGAGGGGCTGACCCGTCGTGTCAACATCCTTGCCGACAAAGCCTTGCTCTCGGCTTTTTCGGAGGACAAACATCAAATTGACAGCAAACAAATCAAGGCCGCCATCCGCGACGCTCAGTTCAACCCCATGCGCGACGGTCACGCCAAGCCCAAAACATGGATAACCGCCGCTACGGCCATCATCGCCATTGCTGGACTGGCCTATTTCGCCGGAAGCTACAACTCGAACAGCGAATCACCCCCATCACCCTCCGTTAAAACCCCTTCTGCAACAGCACGGCCTAGCGCCCCCAACCCTGCGCCGGCCTCGGCCCCGGCTTCGACTACACCACCGGCTCCAGCACCATCTGAAATTCCAGGTTCCGCTGCCCCACAGGCAGCCGCACCAACAACCACTGCAATGACCACAACACCAGGTTCCACGCCCATTTCAGAAAAGCCTCAGACTATTGCCGAACGCATTGCGGCTACTGACGACTGGCTGAAGATAACGCCGGATACTCACTTCTTCATCCAGTTACTCAGCACCGACGGAAGCAGCACGCGCGATGTCGAGCTGTTCCTGGAAAATAATGCCAAGACGCTTGACCTGCAGCAGATCAGGGTTTATCGCTCAAAACTGAGCGGACGGGATCGGCTCGGAGTCATCTATGGCGACTACCCCACACGAGAAATTGCAATAACAGAACTGGCAAGGATTACCAAAACAAGTCCGACCAGCCAACCCTATATCCGGACGGTGAATAAGCTTCGCTGATTCAAAAATACAACACCTAGTTCTTGCGCACTCAATCAATACAAATCAGTCACTTGCGGAAAACTCTTTACGTGATATGATAAATCAATCCATCATCGAATGAGACTCAGCATGCTGCGAATTGTTGGCGCCACCCTGACTGCGCTCCTGCTCACGGCCTGTGCGCCTTCCACACTGAGCGGCGGTCCGTCCTCCGGCCATTTGCAAGCCGATAGCGTCCCACAAACGCAAGGGACTATTCCCCAGCCCGTACAACAAAGCATCCCGCTCCCCCGGCCCAGAGACGCCGGAAAAACCGAGACCTATAGTGTGGTGGTCAACAACGTCAAAGTTCAGGACTTGCTTTTTGCCCTCGCCCGCGATGCCAAGCTGAATGTCGACATTCACCCTGGAATTACCGGCTATGTCAGCCTGAACGCCATTGACCAGACCTTGCCGCAACTGCTCACCCGCATTTCCAAACAGGTCGACATGCGCTTTGAACTCGACGGCCCCAACCTCGCCGTCATGCCCGATTCGCCCTACCTGAAAACCTACAAGATTGACTACGTCAATATGGCGCGCGACATGACCGGCACCGTATCGACCAATACCCAGATCTCGACCAGCGCACTGGCCACAGCGGGTGGCGGTGGAGGCGGCGCTGGGGGGGGGAACACTTCGCGCATCCAGATCGAGAACAAGTCGAACAACCGCTTCTGGGTATCGCTTGAGAAAAATCTCAAAGACCTTTTGCACGAGACCGACAAGATATTCCCGGAAGGCTCGACGGAAACCCTGGTTGAGCAAAGCAGTTCACAAACGACTACCGGAACTGGCGCACAAACGGGATCAACCACGGCGCGTACTGCCCAAGCCGTGCAAAACCTTGCGGGCAGCCCCAATCCGGCCGCGCTTCAGAACAACGGCAACACGGTAGTCAAGCGCATGACTTTCCGTGAAGCGGCTTCGGTAATCGCCAGCCCGGAAACAGGCGTCATTACAGTACGGGCCACGGCTCGCCAGCACGAAAAAGTTCAGGAATTCATAGACCGGGTGATGAACAGTGCCCGCCGTCAGGTACTGATCGAAGCCACGATCATCGAAGTCACCCTGAGCGATGGCTACCAGCAGGGCATCGATTGGACACGCATGACCAGCGGCAGCGAATACAGCGTCACTCGCCCGACGATCAACACTAATGTCCCCAACGCCGTTTCGCCCTACGTGCTGAAATACAAAAGCCTCAATCCGCTTAACCTGCTCGCCACAGTTGAGCTTCTGCGCGCCTTTGGTGCGGTCAAGGTTTTGTCCAGCCCCAAGTTGTCGGTTCTCAACAACCAGACCGCAACGCTCAAAGTCTCTGAAGACTACGTTTATTTCAACGTCAAGTCAGACACCACCACGACTGCTAACGTCGGCACCACGGTCGGCGTAACAACCACGCCGCAATCCGTGTCTGTCGGCTTTTTCATGAGTCTGACGGCGCAAATTAGCGACAGCGATACCGTTACTCTCAATGTCCGCCCATCCATTTCAAGCATCGCCGAATTGAAGCGCGACCCCAACCCGATTATCCCCAGCAATATTCCCAACTATGTTCCGCAAATTCGCACACGTGAGATTGAATCGCTGATGCGCATTGAGAGCGGCGATATTGCCGTTCTCGGCGGCCTCATGGAAGACACCCAAAACAACAAGACAGGGCGGGTGCCATTACTGGGCGACATCCCCTTCTTTGGCGAGTTGTTCAATACGCGGAATAACGCCTCCTCCAAATCGGAGCTGGTCATTCTCCTGCGTCCAACGGTTATTAAAGATGCTTCAATCAACGGCGACTACAGTAGCTTCAAGGATAGTCTGCCAGGCAAAAACTTCTTTACGCCGGAGCAGGTATTCCAGCCCTTCACCGTACCTGATCAGAACTCGGAGCAACGCCAGTGAGCCTGCTCATGGACGCCCTCAAAAAAGCCGAGGAAGCCAAGCGGCTGGCCAGCGAGGGCAATACGCCTGAAAACCCTGCGGCCAAGCAAGAGCTTCGGCTTGAACCGGTAATTACGCCCGCCACGAAAACCGCACCACCGCCTCAAAATCAGCCCCGATCACAATCCACCTCGCAGCCTA
>JBBRDR010000145.1:0-7371 GCA_038203745.1 Burkholderiales bacterium
TACATGATAATTAATATCATCTACAAGATAATTATCCATGAGCAACAAAATCCGGGGGCTCAACAGCATAAAGGCGAAGACGGGTATACTCAGGGGCTTTGGCGCCTAGCGGCTGCTTCTCAACAAACGCCCAACAATGACAAACCGTAACCCTCTGCCTGCCATCGCCAATGATGCTTTGCCCGGCGTCTCGTTGATACCCCTGCCCGCGTCCTGGCTCACGCAAGTCGAAATACAACTCTCAGGTGATGAGAAAGTTCTGGCCTGGCTGGAAATTGATCTTAACAACCATTTGCGTTTCGCCCGCGGCTTGGTAGCGCTCACCAATCAGCGACTACTCGCCAAATCAGCTGACGATGAAAACTGGCAAACATACGCTTTACGTCAAGGACTCTCCCTGACACGCCGGGATCATTCAGGCATTGGTAGCCTCGAATTATTCGACACAGACGCCCGCGTAGCAATCTGGCGCTATACGCTGGGTAGCGATATCGCGGCCGGGCGACTGATTGAGCATTTCTCACGACAACTGGCTTTTAAGCTCACCGGCAAAATCCCGCCGGCGCCAGCACATGCCCTGTGTCCGAACTGCGAAACGCCACTACTCGCCGGTCAAGAAGAGTGCCCGGTGTGCAGCAAGGAAATTCATGCACCACCTTCGACGTGGACGCTTTTCCGGTTGTGGCGTTTTGCCCGCCCCTACCGTTGGCGCTTGCTTGCCGGCTTTCTCTTATCGTTGGGCTCTACCGCCGCCACGCTGGTTCCGCCTTACCTGACCATGCCGATGATGGACAAGGTATTGATCCCTTACCAGAACGGCAAACCGATCGACTCCTCGCTGGTGACGCTTTACCTCTCCGGGCTGCTTGGCTCGGCAATCCTGGCCTGGGTGCTGGGCTGGGCACGTACCTACATTCTGGCTCTGGTTTCCGAACGTATTGGTGCCGACCTGCGCACGACCACCTACGAACATCTATTGAAGCTCTCGCAGGAATACTTCGGCGGCAAGCGTACCGGCGATCTAATGGCACGCATCGGTTCGGAAACTGATCGCATCAATATTTTCATCTCCCTGCACTTTCTCGATTTCGTAACCGACGTGCTGATGATCGCCATGACCACCAGCATCCTCGTCTCGATCAATCCCAAACTGGCCCTGGTCACGCTACTACCGCTTCCGATCATCGCCCTACTGATTCACAAGGTACGCGAGAAACTTCGCACCGGCTTCGAGCGCGTTGACCGCATCTGGGCCGAAGTGACCAACGTATTGGCCGACACCATTCCCGGTATTCGCGTGGTCAAGGCCTTTGCCCAGGAACATCGTGAAGCGGCACGTTTTCGTGCCGCCAACGTACATAACCTTGAAGTCAACGACAAGGTTAACAAGGTCTGGTCGCTGTTCACCCCAACCGTAACGCTGCTCACCGAAATCGGCCTGCTCATCGTCTGGGCCTTTGGCATCTGGCAGGTTTCCAAAGACCAGATCACCGTCGGCGTGCTCACTGCCTTTCTGGCCTATATCAGCCGGTTCTATATGCGCCTCGACTCAATGAGCCGCATCGTCTCGGTCACGCAAAAAGCGGCTGTCGGTGCCAAACGGATTTTCGATGTTCTCGATCATGTCTCCAGCGTCCCGGAGCCGGCCAACCCAGTGCACCTACCGGTAGTTACCGGTCGCATCGAACTGCGCAACGTCGGCTTCCGTTACGGCACGCGTAGCGTCACGCGCGACATCAATATCAAAATCGAACCGGGCGAAATGATCGGACTGGTGGGTCACAGCGGGTCGGGTAAAAGCACTATGGTCAACCTGATCTGTCGTTTCTACGACGTGACTGAAGGCGCAATCCTGATTGACGGTGTCGACATCCGTTCGCTGCCGGTGGCCGAGTACCGCAAACACATTGGTCTCGTACTCCAGGAACCCTTCCTCTTTTTTGGCACTATCGCCGAAAATATTGCCTACGGCAAACCCGATGCCGCACGCGATGAAATCGTCGCAGCCGCACGCGCCGCCCACGCCCACGAGTTCATCCTGCGCCTGGCACACGGTTATGACTCACTGGTTGGTGAACGCGGCCAGGCACTTTCCGGCGGCGAACGTCAGCGCATTTCAATTGCCCGTGCACTGCTTATCGATCCGAAGATTCTCATCCTCGACGAAGCCACGTCATCGGTCGACACGACCACCGAGAAAGAAATCCAGAAAGCCCTCGACAACCTGGTCCGTGGCCGCACCACCATTGCCATCGCACACCGACTCTCTACGTTGCGCGACGCCAACCGTCTGGTTGTACTGGATCGTGGCAGCGTAGTCGAAGTTGGCAACCATGATGAATTGATGGCGCAGGAAGGCCACTACTATCGGCTATATCAGGCGCAGGCGCGCAATGTCGATACCGAAGGGGAGCCAGTCCACATTGAGATTGCCCACAAAGACGAAGGAGACCGCGAATGAGCGCCACGCCAGATTATCAACTGCGGCGCGATGCTTTCGGCCGCCTGGTACTGAACAACAATAACGGAAAGGAACATACCGGCGTCCTACCCGTGCGTGCATTCCCGATAGCCTCGCCGGATCAGGGCATCGCGCTGGTCGACCCGCACGGACATGAACTAGCCTGGATTGAGCACTTGAGCGAGTTGCCGGACGCGTTGCGTAAGTTGGTTGAAACCGAACTGGCCAGCCGTGAATTCATGCCCGTCATCAACCGTATTGTCAGCGTGTCGAGTTATGCCACACCGAGCACATGGACAGTCTGTACCGATCACGGCGACACCGAACTGGTTCTCAAAGGTGAAGAAGACATCCGCCGATTGGCGTTGCCTTCCCTGTTGATCGCGGACAGCCACGGCATTCATTACCTGATCCGCGATCGCTACGCGCTTGACCAGACCAGCCGCAAAATTCTGGATCGTTTTCTTTAATTATTTCTTCTGGGCGTAAGCCGAATGGTGCGACCAGCGTTATTCAGATGATAATCAACCCTCCCTACCTATCACCGATTCGCTACTTCTGCGCCAACATTGACCCAATGAAAACGAAAGACATCAAGTTTCTTGAAATCCGCCACCTGCGTGGGCCGAACATCTGGACCTATCGTCCGGTCATTGAAGCCATTGTTGATATCGGGGAACTTGAAGACTTTCCGTCCAACACATTGCCCGGTTTTGTTGATCGCCTGAAAACCTTTTTACCCTCACTGATCGAGCATCGCTGCAGTTACGGTGAACGCGGCGGATTTGTGCGCCGCCTGGAAGAAGGCACTTGGCCCGGACATATTCTTGAACACGTTTCGCTTGAACTGCAAAACCTCGCCGGCATGCCTGGTGGTTTTGGCAAAGCCCGTCAAACGTCGATCCGCGGTGTATATAAGGTCGTTATTCGAGCCTGGCATGAAGAAGTCTCGCGTGCGTGCCTGGAAGCCGGACGGGAGCTGGTCATGGCTGCCATTGAAGACACGCCCTTCGATGTCGATGAAAATGTTGAGCGTTTGCGCGACATGGCCGAACGCAAATTGCTCGGGCCCAGCACTGGCTGCATCGTCGAGGCAGCCACCTCCAAAGAACGTCGCATTCCGGCGATCCGACTGCTGCCCACCGGCAATCTGGTGCAGCTCGGTTACGGCGCCCGTAGCCGGCGCATATGGACGGCCGAAACCGACCGTACCAGCGCCATTGCCGAGACCATCTCGCGCGACAAGGATTTAACCAAGATGCTGCTCCAGTCCTGCGGCGTTCCCGTACCTGAAGGCCGCATGGTCAACAACCCGGCTGATGCCTGGGATGCGGCAGAGGACATCGGCGTTCCGGTGGTCGTCAAACCCTACGACGGTAATCATGGTCGTGGTGTTTTTACCAACCTGATGACGCGTGAAGAAGTTGAAGCCGCCTATACCGCCGCAATCGAAGAAGGCAGTGGCGTCATTGTCGAGCGTTTCATACGCGGCTCGGAACATCGCCTACTGGTAGTCGGTGGAAAACTGGTGGCCGCCGCACGAGGCGAAACAGCTGCGGTGATCGGCGACGGAAAATCCACGGTCGACGAACTGATCAACCTACAGATCAACTCTGACCCACGGCGCGGCGCGGCTGAAGAATTCCCGCTTGATGTCATCATCCTGAGCGACAACCCGGTGGCCCTGCATGAAGTCATGCGCCAGGGCTTTGCTCCGGATTCCATTCCGTCGGCCGGTCGCGAAGTCTTGGTAATTCGCACCGGCAATCACACCTGCGACATCACCGAACTGGTTCACCCGAGTGTCGCAGAAGCCGTTTCGCTCGCGGCCCGCGTTGTCGGACTCGACATCGCCGGCGTTGATCTGGTCTGTGAAGACATTTCCCGCCCGCTGGAGGAACAGCGCGGCGCCATTGTTGAAGTCAATGCCGGCCCCGGACTGCTGATGCACATCAAACCAGCCAACGGCGAAGCACGCCCGGTCGGACGCGCCATCGTCGAACACCTGTTCCCTGATGGCGACGATGGTCGGATCCCGGTCATTGGCGTCACCGGCAGTTACGGCAAGACAACGGTTTGCCAGATCATCGCGCGACTATTGTCCCTGTCCGGCAAATACACCGGGCTGGCCTGTAGCGACGGACTTTACCTTGACCACCGGCAAACCGAGAAAGGTGATCGCGCCACATGGACTGCGGCCAACCGCATTCTGATGAACCGCGCCATTGAGGCCGCTGTTTTCGAGAACGGCAGCGACGCCATCCTGGGCGACGGGCTGGCTTACGACCGTTGTCAGGTCGGCGTCATCACCAACGCCGACCCTGAACGGCACACTGGCCGCTTTTACATTGAAACACCGGAACAGGTATTCAACGTTCTACGTACCCAGGTTGACCTGGTTCTGCCCAAGGGTGCGGCCGTACTCAACGCCAAAGAGTCGATGCTGGTTGACATGGCATCACTGTGTGATGGCGAGGTCATCTATTTCGCACTTGATCCGGAACTCCCGGCCATCACCGCACATCGAGAACTGGGGAAACGTGCTGTTATCGTGCGCTATGGTCAGATCATGCTTTCCAGCGCCGAAGGCGAAATCGCGCTGGCAAAACTTAGCGACATCGCGCTCACCGCTGATGGACAAAATAAAGAACAAACAGAGAACGTGCTTGCGGCAATCGCTGCCGCATGGGCGCTGGGCATTTCACCCGATGTCATGCGCACGGGTGTCGAAACCTATATCGCCGATCCCACATTCAACGTTTAAAAAATAATAGAACAAGTCGAACATTCAAAAATTCTAGGACAAATTTATGGACGTATCACGCATCCGCGCGCTGCGCGGCCCCAATCTCTGGAGTCGTCACACGGCGATTGAAGCCATCATCTCCTGCAATGAAACCGAATGCGACATCAGGAACTTGCCTGATTTTGAAGTCCGGTTACGTGAACGCTTCCCTGAAATTGCCCAGCTTCAACCAACGGTCACCGATGAAATCGTGTCCTTGGCGCATGCCGTTGAATTTGCCGCGCTTGGACTGCAAGCGCAAGCCGGCTGCCCGGTAACTTTCAGCCGTACAACACAAACACTCGAATCCGGCATCTATCAGGTGGTCGTCGAGTACAGTGAAGAAGCCGTTGGCCGTCTGGCCTTTGAACTAGCGCAGGAACTTTGCCAAGCCGCCGTCAACGATCAGCCCTTCGGGCTCACCGACGCCTTGTACCGACTGCGCATACTTGATGAAGAGGTACGACTCGGACCCAGCACAGGCTCCATTGTTTACGCCGCCCTCGCGCGCAACATTCCCTACCGCCGCCTGACTGAAGGGAGCATGGTGCAGTTTGGCTGGGGCAGCAAACAACGTCGCATCCAGGCCGCCGAAACCGACCGCACCAGTGCCGTGGCCGAATCCATCGCTCAGGACAAGGAACTGACCAAGATGTTGTTGCATGCTGCCGGTGTTCCGGTGCCGAACGGACGCCCGGTCGACAATGCCGATGACGCCTGGCTTGCTGCTCAAGAAATTGGTGGCGCCGTCGTCGTTAAACCTCAGGATGGCAATCAGGGCAAAGGTGTTGCCGTAAATCTGACCACACGGGAACAGGTCATGAAGGCCTATACCATAGCCGCTGAGGTCAGCGACGAAGTGCTGGTTGAACGTTTTTTACCCGGATACGATTATCGCATGCTGGTGATCGGTAACAAACTGGTTGCCGCCGCCCGACGCGAACCGCCGCAGGTCATTGGCGATGGTGTGCACAGTGTTCGACAACTGGTCGAGCGGGTCAATAGAGACCCTAAGCGTGGTGAAGGCCATGCCACGTCGCTGACAAAAATTCGTTTTGACGACATCGCCCTCGCCCGTCTGGCTGAAGATGGACTGACCGCCGAATCAATCCCGGCTAAAGCAACACGCGTCATCCTGCGCAACAATGCCAACCTGTCGACCGGTGGTACCGCCACCGACGTGACTGACGACGTGCACCCCGATTTCGCCGCCCGCGCCATTGTGGCGGCCCAGATGGTTGGCCTAGACATCGCCGGGGTCGACATCGTCTGCAACAACGTCTTGCGCCCACTGGAAGAGCAAGGCGGCGGGATCGTCGAACTCAATGCCGCGCCGGGCCTGCGCATGCACTTGCACCCCTCGTACGGCAAAGGCCGCCCGGTGGGCGAGGCGATTATCGCCAATATGTTTTCCGACGGAGACGATGCACGTATCCCGCTGGTTGCCGTTTCCGGTACGAACGGAAAAACAACCACTGTACGTCTGATCGCCAGCATTCTCAGCAGCAATGGGCTGCGCGTCGGAATAACCAGCACCGATGGTGTCTACATTCAGGGCAAACGCATTGATACCGGCGACTGCAGTGGCCCGAAAAGTTCGCGCAATGTCCTCTTTCACCCAGACGTTGATGCGGCTGTGCTTGAAACCGCGCGGGGCGGCGTCCTGCGCGAAGGATTGGGCTTTGACCGTTGCGACGTCGCCGTCGTCACCAATATCGGCAGCGGCGATCACCTTGGGCTGTCCTATATCAGCACGGTGGAAGACCTTTCAGTCGTCAAACGTGTCATCGTGCAAAACGTCAAGCCCGATACTGGCGTCGCCGTGCTCAACGCCGCCGATCCGATGGTTGCACGTATGGCCGGATCGTGCCCCGGCAAGGTGACCTTTTGTGCCTGCGACCGGAATCATCCGGTCATGGCCATGCATCGCGCCCAGGGCAAACGTATCATCTATCTGGAAGGTGATTCAATTGTCGCTTCCGAAGGTGGCTTTGAGCACCGTCTTGCACTGGCCGAAATCCCGGTTACTGCCAATGGCGCCGTCGGCTTCCAGATCGAAAACGCGATGGCAGCTACTGGCGCGGGCTGGGCGCTGGGTCTGGACTGGGATGTCATCCGTGCCGGA
>JBBRDR010000146.1:0-7176 GCA_038203745.1 Burkholderiales bacterium
ATTAAGATTGGTATGGTCGGCTACAAATTCATGGGCAAAGCCCACAGCAACGCTTTGCAGCGGCTGGGAATGTTCTTTGACTCCGGTGCGAAGGTGGAACTGAAGGCACTCTGCGGACGCGACCCCGAATGGGTGCGCAAAGCAGCAGACCAGTTCGGGTTTGAAGATATTGAAACCTCCTGGGAAAAGCTGGTTAAGCGTGCCGACATTGATGTCGTGGACATCACCGCCCCCAGCAACGTCCACAAACAGATCGCCATCGCAGCAGCGGAAAACGGCAAGCATATTTTCTGCGAAAAACCTCTGGCCCTCACGGTCGGAGACGCACGCGACATTCTTGCGGCAGCAGAAAAGGCAGGCGTCAAGCACCAAGTCGGCTTCAATTACCGGTTTACCCCGGCCATTCTGCTGGTCGAGCAGCTCATCGACAGCGGCAAACTCGGAACCCTCTATCATTTCCGGGCCAAGTACCTGCAGGATTGGATCCTCGATCCCATGTTCCCGCTGGTCTGGCGGCTCGACAAGTCGGTCGCCGGTTCCGGCTCCCATGGCGACCTGGGCGCACATCTCATCGATCTCGCCCATTTCCTCGTCGGCGGCATGAAACGCGTCATCGGCACGAGCAAAACCTTTGTCACGGAACGCCCCGAAGTGGGTGTGATGCAGGGGCTCACAGCACAGTCTTCCGAGAACGCGGCCATGAAGCCCGTCACGGTGGACGATGCCACCTTGTTCCTGACCGAGTTTGAAAATGGAGCCCTGGGATCCTTTGAGGCGACGCGATTCGCCGCCGGGCACAAGAACGACATGTCCTTCGAAATCAATGGAAGCAAGGGCAGTGTGCGTTTCGAGTTCGAGCGCATGAACGAATTGCAGTATTATGACGCGACCGACGACCCCTCGATTGGCGGATTCCGCACCATTCAGGCCTCGGAGGGCTGTCACCCTTATATGAAGGCCTGGTGGCCCGTCGGCCATGTCATCGGCTACGAGCAGACCTTCGTGCATGAGTTCCATGAATTCATCAGCGCGATTGCAAAGGACAGTGCAACCTCCCCGAATTTCGCCGACGGTGTACGCTGCTGCCAAGTACTTGATGCCGTGGACAAATCCATCACGGATGGACGCTGGATCACCGTAGCAGACCTCTAAATCCCTGTACCCCATAAACCCTAAAAAAATCGATTAACATAAATATGAAAACTGTTGTTGTAGGCGCCGGAGGAATCTCCAATGCCTGGTTTCCCGTCCTGAAAAGTGCAGGTGTTGAGGTGGCAGGCATTGTTGACCTCGACCCCGAGCGTGCAAAAGCCCAAGCTGAAAAATACGAAATCTCCCCCATCATCTCCAAAAACCTGAAGCAAGCGCTCAGGACCGTCAAGCCGGATTTCGTTCTTGATCTGACGATACCCGACGCCCATTGTTCGGTCACGTGCACCGCATTGCAGGCCGGATACCCCGTGCTCGGCGAAAAGCCCATGGCGTCATCTCTGGCCCAGGCGCACCGCATGGTCAAGGCGTCCGAAGCGTCCGGAAAACTTTACATGGTCTCGCAGTCGCGCCGCTATGTCGATGCCCACGCCGGCCTTGCGCATTTTGTTGCATCGGGAACATTCGGTGCGCTGACCACCTTGAATTGTGATTTTTACCTCGGTGTCCACTTTAGCGGCTTCCGGAACGACATGGCGAGTCCGCTGATCCTCGACATGGCCATTCATCACTTCGACCTCGCCCGTATGATTAGCGGAGCCGACCCGGTGGCCGTCTATGCCAGAGAGTTCAACCCAAAAGGCTCCTGGTACAAGGGCGATGTCGCCGCCTCCTGCATTTTCGAAATGTCTGACGGCATCATTTTTACTTATACGGGAAGCTGGTGCGCCAACGGCCTTTCGACCTCCTGGCACGGCGATTGGCGGCTCATCGGAGAACAGGGAACGGTCACCTACGAACGCGATCAACCCCCCGTGGGCGCGATCGTTTCCGAAGCCACCGGATTTCAACATCCAACGAAACCCTGCGCGGTTGAGCCTATACCGACGGCACCCGACATGAGCGGCGCGCTCAAGGAGTTTCTCAAGGCCCTCAACGGCGGGCCGACGCCGCAAGGCGAATGCCACGATAACATTAAATCCCTTGCCATGGTTTTCGGCGCAATCGAAAGCTCACGCAAGGGGAAACGCGTTGCAATCAAATATTAACAAATGCGTTTGCAACCCGTTGCAAACGTATAACAATCAAAACAGCAGACCACCTCAAATAACCATGAACACCAACCGCATCGACCATCAGGATATCCGCCTCGGAACGCTGATCAACACAGGATCCCGTTCCGCCGACTCCATCGCCCAAATTCTTCCACACGGTTTTGAGTCTTTCGAAATCACCTTCTGGCAGGATCTAGGAGACTGCGATCTCAAAGCCCTCGCGAAGAACGTCAAGCGGACGCTTGACGGCACAGGCGCTGTCATCTCCGCCCTCGGGATATTTGGCAACCCACTCGATCCTGCCGCACCGAAGCACAAAGAAACCCTGAAGGGATGGAAGACGTGCATCGACAGCGCCCACCTTTTCGGGACTGATCTCGTCTGCGGCTTCGCTGGTCGTCTGATCGACAAGCCGATTGATCAGAGCATGAAAGCCTACAATAAAATCTTTGGTGAACTCGCCAAACGCGCTGCCGACAAGGGTGTTCGCATCGCCTTCGAAAACTGCAGCATGGGTGGCTCATGGAATAGCGGTGACTGGAATATCGCCCAAAATCCCGTCGCCTGGGAAATGATGTTCAACGAAGTCCCCGCCGAAAACATCGGGCTCGAGTGGGAACCGTGCCACCAGATGGTCAACCTCATCGATCCCATGCCGCAACTCCGAAAGTGGGTTAAAAAAATCTTCCACATCCACGGAAAAGACGCCACCATCAAGTGGGATGTGATTCGTGAATACGGCATCGGTGGCTCGAAGCCCTGGGCGTTCCACCGCACGCCCGGATTCGGCGACAGCGACTGGACGGCCATCATCTCCGAACTCCGCGAACAGAACTGGAGAGGATCCATCGACATCGAAGGCTGGCACGATCCTGTCTACCGAGACGCTCTGGAAATGACCGGACAAGTTCACGGCCTCAACTACCTCAAGGCATGTCGCGGCGGTTCTTACGTTGCGAATCCAGTGCAATAGGCTCTATTTACAGGGATTTCAGGATACTTTCAGCCCAAACTATTGCCTTCGCAGTATTGGCATCTGGTTTGTTTTTCAGTGGCTCTTTAAAGTCAATCTCTCCTAGAATCTGATTGACTTTTAGGGCTTCCTTCATCTTCTGGAAGATTTTACCTTTCCCGCCCCCATGACAGCAGAATAACGCTATTTTTTTGTTGGTCAATGCATGAGTTGTGAAAAAGGTATTGAAGGGTGGCGCGAAGTTCCAAGCCCATACGGGTGTGCCGATAAAAATGACATCATAGTCTTGAATGTCTTTATCCAGTGGGTAGAGTTCCGGCTTGGTTTTCATCATGGCCGCTCTCCCACCCCAGACAAATTTCATGAACCCTTTGGATTGAATTTCCTTTTTCGGTTTCAATTCCAAAAGGTCTGCACCGATTGCCTTCGCGATAGTTTCGGCAATCAGTTTTGTGTTGCCTTCAAATGAATAATAAACAACAAGTTTTTTCATAACTTTTTTCTTGGTATGATGAGCATGATGAGCGGACGGTACGCGTGACATTAACCCTCGAATTCAGCCATTTCTATCCATGATTCCGGAGTCAGCTTTTCCAGATCGGCCTTGTACTGACTTTCATCGAATTCCGAATTGGTTTTCCCAAATAAGCTTCGCATATGTTTCGACAAGACAAACGTGATTGCATGAAGTGCTTCATGTCGATTAAGTCCCAGATTCATGAGTCGCTGAAGGGTTTTAGCGACATTCATCTCGTCACCCATCGCAATCTGGTTCTCAACGATAACGTGGAAAACGGCATGCAAAGTCACATTCTCCAAGGGGATCCGTTTGCGTATATGATACTGCTCGATCAACCGTCTGCTCTCGAATTCATCGAGTGCTTTCCAGTCCTCCGGATCTGGTGCCCGGTTTGGATTGTATTTATTCATATTTCCTCTCCTTAACTACCCTGGATTGATCGGTCCAATCATCATAAGCCCGATAAGAATAACCGTAAAGTAACCCGCAACAAGGGCTCCGAAACCGTTAATCGTGGCGAGACTCGCCTTGATCCAGAGTCGAGTACTCAGATAGCATGACGTCCAGACCGAAAATAACGCGAGCAAAAATACAAGCGGACTCCCGAAAAAAATTAGAAAAACAGAACCGTATTTGGTGAAGGGAGGTGTGACGTTCAGCATTGGCGCAACAAGAAAAGCTATAAGCATGAGAATAAGACTGAGGCTAAGCACAGTGCTAATGCCGATAACAAAATTCCTAATCCTGTTGTTCATTGTCCGAGTCGCCTAATGGCCGGGGTTACCAGGTAATCTCGCACACACCACCATTCAATTGCATGCTGTTTTTTGTGTACTCATGAATCTCGAATGCGTTGCCATCGGGATCGCGCAACCAAGTCTGCCAGCTCTGATCGCAGCCAAGAGTCTTTGGCGAGCAGGCGATCCCCTTGGCAGTGGTTTCAACAATGAACGCGTCGATGTCATCGGTCTCAAGGCAGAAGTGAGTAATGCCGACAGGCTTCTCTGCCTCAAAAACTTCGATGAAACTTTGACCCCCGAGGCCGAAGTAGGCTCCTTTGATCACTCCAGCCTTTTTAAAGGTGAAGGTAACGGGGAAACCAAGGCCGTCGTGGTAAAAGGCGATAGTCTTCTGCATGTCTTTAACTTGGAGGCAAATGTGAGCAAGGCGTTTAATCATTGCGGGTGTTCCTGTTTATTGTTTGAAGCCACTAGACTTAACGCGACGACCTCGGCGACGGTAATGCCGTCCACGGCTGAAGAGAGAATTCCCCCCGCATACCCTGCGCCCTCACCCGTGGGATAGAATCCTTTGGTGGTAATGCTCTGGAAATCATCAGGGTTACGTTTGATGCAGATTGGCGAGGACGTTCGTGACTCCACTGCTGTCAGCATGGCATCGGGCAAATTGAAGCCTTTGATTTGCTTGGCAAAAGCTGGGATGGCCTCACGGATCGCGTCAACGGCGTATTCTGGCAAGGCATTGCTGAGGTCGCTGAGCTTAACGCCCGGCGTGTAGGAGGGCTGCAGGGTACCCGGCACTACAGAGGCTCGATCTGCAAGGAAATCTTTGACCCGTTGTACTGGCGCGAAATAATTTCCACCGCCCAGCTCAAAAGCCCGTGACTCCCAAAAACGCTGAAACGCCATACCACCCAACGGCCCAGCAGGATAATCTTCCGGCGAAACACCCACCACAAGCGCACTGTTGGCATTCAACTCACTGCGCGAATATTGGCTCATGCCATTCGTCACAACTCCCCCCGCTTCCGAAGCCGAGGCCACGACAACCCCTCCCGGACACATGCAAAAGCTATAAACCGAACGGCCATTGCTGGCATGGTGAACGAGTTTGTAATCGGCAGCACCGAGCAGCGGATTGCCTGCGTCTTTGCCGTGGCGACCGCGATCAATGAGCACCTGCGGGTGTTCGATACGGAAGCCAATAGAGAAAGGCTTCGGCTCGATATAAATTCCGCGACGAAGCAGCATCTCGAAGGTATCTCGGGCACTATGCCCGATGGCCGCAATCAGATGATTCGTGGCGATGCGCTCGCCACTGGCTAACACCACACCGCGGACTTGCCCGTTCTCAATCTCGACGTCATCGACCCGACTTTGGAAGCGAACCTCGCCACCCAAGGATAGAATCTCGGCGCGCATCTTTTCAACAATCCCCATCAGCTTATAGGTGCCAATGTGAGGCTTGCTGACAAACATGATTTCTGAAGGAGCTCCTGCCTTAATCAGTTCAGTAAGAACTTTCCGACCATAATGCTTGCGATCTTTGATCTGGGAGTACAATTTTCCATCCGAAAAAGTCCCCGCTCCGCCTTCTCCGAATTGGACATTCGATTCTGGATCAAGAACTCCATCACGCCAAAAATCAAAGGTATCCTTGGCGCGCTCCTTGATCGCTTTGCCGCGCTCGAGAATGATCGGACGAAAACCCGACTGCGCCAAAATCAGACCCGCAAAGAGGCCCGCTGGCCCCATTCCGATGATGACGGGTCGTGGGGCGTTCATCTTTTCAGGGGCACGAGCGACAAAATGGTAGGACATATCCGGAGCTGGTTTCAGTCGCGGGTTGTTCTTGAATTTCGCTAAAAGCCTGTCCTCATCTGCGCCCTCAAAATCGACCGTGTAGACAAAAACGATGGCATGAGACTTCCGCGCATCAACGCCCCGCCGGAAAATAGTATAGGTAAGCGGAACCTTTTCCGGAATGCCGAGTGATTGGCTAATTGCAACGCGTAGATCCGCCTCGCTGTGATCGAAAGGGAGTTTAACTTCTGTTAGTCTAAGCATAAGATTGATCGAGTTTGTTTATCTGGCTTCACGATGCAGGTGCAAAGAAGCGCGTTTCATCCAAAATGGAGAATCGCTGTATGATACCATTACGGCAACGTAAAAACCACTGTGTGTTTCATCTCACCCGATACGGGTGTCCGGCGTTCGAACGAAACCATGCGCAGGTTCTCCTGCGGCGTATCCCATTCCCGGTATAAAGCTGTCGTTTCAGTTATAGTCCATTCCACATCGACATCAGCTTCGAGTGTTATCGACTTGCCACCTTGTGTCAGGGTCAGGACTCTGCCACGGCTGGCTGCTGTGGCACTGGTGAGCATCTGCCAACGAACAAGCTGACATTCTGTGAGGTTCGATAGTGTGTCGGTAATTTCAAGTCCCACGCGGTTTCTGAAATTAAATTCCCGGAAGACCGCCCTGCCGTACAGGTCGCTCAAGTCCACGTTGACGTAGGGGCTTGGCACGTTGATCTCGGCGATCACAACTCTGGCATGTTTGTCGACGCATTGTCTTTCGCCGTTGATCACAGGAATATTATGACTGAGGTTCCCGTAACGGAATACGCCCCAGCGCAACCCATCCTGCTCGCGATTCCAAAGGTTATATCCCATTTGTTCCAAGCGGTTGTAATCCTCCATGCCACACTCTAAACCCCAGCGAATGCCCCCTGCT
>JBBRDR010000147.1:0-7151 GCA_038203745.1 Burkholderiales bacterium
AAGCCGACCGTATTCGAGAACCATACCGTATTCGAGAACCTCGAACTTGCGATGAACACAGACAAACGTGTACGCAGGAGTCTGTTTTCAATCATTGACGACGAAACGCATGACCGTATTGCCGACACCCTGCGCATGATTCGTCTTGATCCGGAATCCGACCGGGCGGCAGGTCTGCTCTCGCATGGACAGAAGCAGTGGCTGGAAATCGGCATGCTGCTGATGCAGGATCCGAAACTCCTGCTCCTTGACGAACCGGTTGCGGGCATGACAGATGACGAAACTGAACGCACCGCAGAACTTTTCAAATCGCTCGCCGGCAAGCATTCGTTGATCGTCGTCGAACACGATATGGCCTTCATCGAACAGTTGGGCGGGAAAGTCACCGTTCTGCATGAAGGCTCGGTACTCGCCGAAGGCGATCTTCCAACGATGCAAAATGATCCGCGCGTCATTGAAGTTTATCTGGGACGTTGAAATGCTCACTGTCAACAAACTCAACCAATTCTATGGCGGCAGCCACATCTTGCGCGATGTAAGCTTCGAGGCACCGATCGGCAAGGTCACCACCCTGCTTGGACGAAATGGCGTCGGGAAAACAACCCTGCTCAAGTGCCTGACGGGACTCGTCCCGACAAAAACAGGAAGCATTACCTTTGACGGCACTGACATCACGCGCTCACCATCCTACGAACGCGTTGTAGCCGGAATCGGCTACGTTCCCCAGGGCCGTGAGATTTTCCCGCGCCTCACGGTAGAGGAAAACCTGCACATGGGGCTCGCCATACGCCCGGCCAGTACCCCGTTGCCGGAACGGATTTTTGAAATGTTCCCCGTGCTCAAACAAATGATGAAGCGTCGGGGCGGTGACCTTTCCGGCGGCCAACAGCAGCAACTCGCCATCGGTCGTGCGCTGGCTTTTGGGCCGCGCCTACTCATACTCGACGAACCCACTGAAGGCATCCAGCCGTCGATCATCAAGGATATTGAGCGCGCCATACGAACCCTCGCCGAAGAAGGCAATATGGCGATTCTTCTGGTCGAGCAATACTACGATTTTGCGCGATCCCTCGCTGATCAATACCTGGTCATGGAGCGTGGCGAGATTATTCGTCAGGGCAATGGTGCCGATATGGAAAAAGACGGCGTACGCGCGCTTCTTTCGGTATGATTCTTCCATGCTCTCTCCGCAACGCACCTCCGGATGGCAGGCCCACCTAAAGCTTGGTTTTGAACGCAACCCCAACGGCGGAACAACGCTCAGACAGCGTGAACACCAAGGGCCGTTGCGCGTTCAGAAACCCCTGTACCCCGAAGGTCCGGCGGTATGCCATACAATCATTCTGCATCCACCTTCAGGCATTGCCGGGGGTGACCAACTGCACATCCAGGCTTCGGTTGGCGACGATGCCCATGCGCTACTCACCACACCCGGCGCAGGGAAATGGTATCGCAGCGCCGGCGAGCAGGCCGCACAAAAAATTGATTTTGCGGTCGGTCCCGGTGCAAGCCTTGAGTGGCTGCCGCAGGAAACCATCGTGTTCGACGGCGCGCTGGCCCGCATGGAGAATCGCATCCGACTATCATCAACGGCGCGCTATATCGGATGGGAAGTCCTCTGCCTTGGCCGTCAAGCATCCGGCGAACGCTTTTCCAACGGCAGCCTCAAGCTCGGAACACGCATCGAACGGGACGGCTCGCCCATTTGGCTGGAACACGCTACTTTTGCGGGCGGCTCTCCGCTGATGGACTCACCCGCCGGGCTGGATAAACGCACGGTGTGTGCGACGATGCTGGCAACAGGCACACTATTCACACCCGACCTGCTCGCAGCCTGCAGGAAACATACACCGGCGGAAGAATTCGGAAGGTGCGGCATCAGCGTGCTGCCTGATTTGCTGGTCGCCCGCTATCTGGGCGACTCGTCGGAGTCAGCACACATCTGGCTGAACGCACTCTGGAAAATGCTGCGTCCACCGCTACTCGGCATCGAAGCGCACAGACCCCGCATCTGGAACACATAATTTCTTAGAACCATTACAGGAGACGCCATGGAACTGACCCCGCGCGAGAAAGACAAATTACTGATTTTTACCGCCGCCCTGCTCGCTGAAAGGCGCAAGGCGCGCGGACTGAAACTCAACTACCCTGAAGCGGTTGCATTCATCAGTGCCGCCATCATGGAAGGCGCACGAGACGGCCGCAGTGTTGCCGAACTGATGAGCCAAGGAACCACTCTCCTTAGACGCGAAGAGGTCATGGAAGGTGTACCGGAAATGATTCCTGACATTCAGGTCGAAGCGACTTTCCCCGACGGTACCAAGCTGGTGACCATTCACAATCCGATTGTTTAACTGAAGGAGTAGATCATGCAAAAATACCAGTCTCGCCTGCTCGCCGCTGCACTGCTCGCCCTCCCCATCACCGCCTTGGCCCATACGGGGCACGGAGACCACGGTTTCCTGGATGGCTTTACTCACCCATTCCTCGGCATGGATCACCTGATCGCCATGCTGGTTGTCGGCGCCTGGAGCGTTCTGCACGGTCGCCACGTCTGGCAGGCGCCACTATGCTTCGTCACCTTGCTGAGTGCAGGCGCCATCCTTGGTCAGCAGGGCATCGTCGTGCCGCAACTTGAAATTTTGGTTGCTGCGTCAGTGCTGATCCTCGGCGTAATGCTGACACGCCCCTTAAAGACAGCTCTGCCTGCGGCACTGGCCATCATCGGCGGTTTCGCCCTCTTCCACGGCATGGCCCATGGTGGCGAACTTTCGGCAGGCGGCAGAGTCCTCACCGGCATCGTGCTGGGCTCCGCCCTGCTGCACGCCACCGGCATGAGTTTCGCACATTTTGTTCTGAGAAACCGCCCGCAACTGGCCTTGCGACTCGGGCAGGCGGTCACCGTTCTAGGCGGCGGACTGATTCTTTCGGCTGTGATGTAAGGAAACGAAATGATCCCAGGTGAAATGATCATCGAACCCGGCGAGTTGGAGCTCAATGCCGGCCGCCCGACGCTAATACTGGTCGTTGCGAATACCGGCGACCGGCCGATCCAGGTCGGTTCGCACTATCACTTTTTCGAAACCAATGCGGCGCTCGACTTCGAGCGTGCCAAGGCACGCGGTTTCCGGCTGGATATTGCCGCAGGAACCGCCGTGCGCTTTGAGCCCGGGCAAACACGTACCGTGCAGCTCGTTGAACTTGCCGGCGAACGCAAAGTGTATGGTTTCCGTGGACTGATTCAAGGAGCGCTCTAATGAGTACAAAAATCAGCCGACAGGCCTACGCCGAAATGTTTGGCCCCACAGTGTATGAAAACAAGGGCGACCGTCTGCGACTGGCCGACACCGAGCTTTTCATCGAGGTCGAAAAAGACTTCACAGTCTATGGCGAGGAAGTGAAATTCGGCGGCGGGAAAGTCATCCGCGACGGCATGGGACAAGGCCAGCGCATTTCTTCCGAAGTGGCTGACACGGTTATTACCAACGCACTGATCATTGACGCTGTAACCGGCATTATCAAGGCCGACATCGGGCTCAAGAACGGCCACATCGCCGCCATTGGCAAAGCCGGCAACCCCGACATCCAGCCGGGTATCACGATTGTCATCGGGCCGGGCACCGAAGTCATCGCCGGTGAAGGCATGATCGTTACCGCCGGAGGCATTGACAGCCACATCCACTTCATCTGCCCGCAGCAGATTGACGAGGCGCTGTATTCCGGCATCACCACCATGCTCGGCGGCGGCACCGGCCCGGCAACGGGTACCTATGCCACCACCTGCACACCCGGGCCGTGGCATATCCATTCGATGCTCTCTGCTGCCGATGCGTTTCCGATGAACCTCGGCTTCCTCGGCAAAGGGAATGCCAGCCTGCCGGACGCACTGCGCGAACAGGTTGAAGCCGGTGCGATGGGGCTCAAGTTGCACGAGGACTGGGGCACCACACCGGCAGCTATCGACTGCTGCCTTGCGGTAGCGGAGGAGATGGATGTGCAGGTTGCCATCCACTCCGACACACTGAACGAATCCGGTTTTGTCGAAGCCACACTGGATGCCTTCAAGGGCCGTACCATCCACACCTACCACACCGAAGGTGCGGGTGGTGGCCACGCACCGGATATCATCCGGGCCGCTGGAATGCCTAACGTGCTGCCCAGTTCGACCAATCCGACCATGCCCTACACAATCAACACCATCGACGAACATCTCGACATGCTGATGGTCTGTCATCACCTGGACGCCGCCATTGCTGAAGACATAGCCTTCGCCGAATCGCGCATTCGCCGCGAAACGATCGCCGCCGAAGACATCCTGCACGACCTCGGCGCCTTCTCGATGATGAGCTCGGATTCGCAAGCCATGGGGCGCGTTGGCGAAGTCATCATCCGTACCTGGCAAACGGCACACAAAATGAAGGTTCAGCGTGGCGCGCTCAAGGAAGACTCCACTCGCAACGACAATTACCGCGTCAAACGCTACATCGCCAAATACACCATTAACCCGGCCATCACTCACGGCATCGCACACACGGTGGGCTCCATCGAAGTTGGCAAACTCGCTGACCTCGTGATCTGGAAACCGGCGTTCTTTGGCGTCAAGCCGAGCCTGATTCTCAAGGGCGGAATGATTGCCGCTGCGGCGATGGGCGACCCGAATGCATCGATTCCAACCCCACAACCCGTGCACTACCGGCCGATGTTCGGCAGTTTTGGCAAGGCGCTAAAAACCTCGGTAACTTTCGTATCCAAAGCCGCACTGAACAATCCTGCAGTACTGGCGTTGGGGCTTTCGAAACCGCTGGTCGCCGTTTCCGGCACACGCGGCCTAAAAAAATCCGACATGGTTCTCAACGGTACAACGCCAAAAATCGACGTCGATCCGGAAACCTACGCTGTACGCGCCGATGGTGAATTGCTGGTTTGCGAACCGGCAACGGTGTTGCCGATGGCTCAACGCTATTTTCTGTTTTGAGCAGGACATGATTTCGATCGAAGGTTTTGCCAACCCTGGCGACATAGCGTCAGAACGCTTGCCGCTAAGCTTCGAAATGCGAAGCAAGAACCGCTTACGCACGAAGCTCGAGTCCGGCGAAGAAATCTGCCTGTTTCTTGCGCGAGGTACGGTGCTGCGCGGCGGTGACTTGCTGCTCGCCAACGATAATCGCGTCGTTGAGGTTCTCGCTGCCCCGGAGCGGCTAATGCAGGCGGCTTCAAACGACCCGCTGCTGCTGGCCCGCGCTGCATATCACCTGGGCAATCGACACGTCGCCGTGCAGATCGCAAGTGGCCGTGTAGCTTTCGCTGCTGACCATGTACTGGGATCAATGGTCAGCAGGCTTGGTCTGCCGGTCAGCGAGTTGGAAGCTGCGTTTGAACCTGAGGCCGGCGCCTATGGCGGCCACGGCGGCCACGCCCATGACAACGCGCCAGACGAAGGAAAAGGCGCGCGCATTCACGAATATTCCCGGGCAAAAAAACAGTGAGCCTTGCCCTCGTCAGACTCCTGCAACTGGCCAGCCCCTGCCTTCCGGTTGGTGCCTTCGCATATTCACAGGGTCTTGAATGCGCTATCGACGACGGCATCGTTACCAATGAATCCAACGCCGGGCGCTGGATCGGCGACTTGCTCACGCACTCTCTTGGACGCTTCGACGCACCTGTACTGGCGGCGATGATGAACGCATGGCGCTGCAGCGATGAGGTCACTCTTCGTCGCCTTGAAGGCGAAATTGTGGCCAGCAGAGAATCTGCCGAACTGCGCGCTGAGAGCCTGCAGATGGGTTATTCACTGCGCCGCCTGCTCGACGAACTTGATGATTTCCCCACGCCTGTCCGCGAGCAATTGCACACCTATGCACAAACCTCCTACCCGCTCGTCTGGAGTTGTGCAGCGGCCGAATGGCAAGTCCCCGTCGACGCGGCCCTCTCGGCCTATCTCTGGGGCTTCGCGGAGAATCAGGTGATGGCGGCCCTCAAGGCTGTACCTTTAGGCCAGGCCGCCGGACAGCGCATTCTTGCTGCACTCGGAACACAAATCCCTGCCATCGTCGACAACGCCATGAGCTTGTCTGACGATGATTACTCCAACTTCGCGCCGGGCTTTGCCATTGCCTGCTGCCGGCACGAAACTCAATACTCGAGGTTATTTCGCTCATGAGCAAACCTGCACTCCGCATCGGAATCGGCGGCCCCGTCGGTTCCGGAAAAACCGCCCTGACACTCGCCCTGTGCCGCGCCCTACGCGACCGCTACAGCATCGCTGTGGTGACCAACGACATCTACACTGAGGAAGACGCGCAGTTTCTGGTACGCAACGAGGCACTACCGCCTGAACGTATCATCGGCGTCGAAACCGGCGGCTGTCCGCATACGGCAATTCGCGAGGATGCCAGCATTAATCTCGAAGCTGTCGATCGTCTTAACAAGCGCTTTCCCGGTCTTGAGATCGTCTTCATCGAAAGCGGCGGTGACAACCTCGCCGCAACCTTCAGCCCCGAATTGTCTGACCTGACGCTCTACGTCATCGATGTTGCGGCAGGCGACAAGATTCCACGCAAGGGCGGCCCCGGCATCACAAAATCAGATCTGCTCGTCATCAACAAGATCGATCTGGCACCCATGGTCGGCGCCTCGCTTGAAGTGATGGATCGTGATTCAAAGAAGATGCGCCGTGAACGCCCATACCTGTTCAGCAACATGAAAACCGGCAAGGGCCTTGATGAAATCATCCAGTTCATCGAGAAGCAAGGCTTGATGCAGTCCTGAACTTCCCGTCAGTTGTACGGCCGGTGGCTGGCGAGATCTGCCTTGGCATTCTCGCCACGCACCGCAGCGGCAATATTCTTATCGACGATCGTTTGACCAATCGGCGCCAGCGCGATGACTGCCAGCTTCAAATGCTGGATGCCAAACGGAATTCCGATGATGGTCACGAAGCATGCTACCGCTGACAACACATGACCGATGGCCAGCCACACCCCCGCAAGCAAAAACCACACGATGTTGCCAATCAGTCCGAGCGGGCCAGTGCCAATATCCTCTTTCAAGGTCAAATGCTTTCGGCTAATCGCCTCTTGTCCAAAAGGGAAAAAGGCGAATTTACCGATCACGAAGCACGCCCGACCCCACGGGATGCCGATGATCGAGAC
>JBBRDR010000148.1:0-7021 GCA_038203745.1 Burkholderiales bacterium
GCCGATATGGCCGGCTTCATCGACAAGGACTGGGAATTTCATCGCTCGCTCTTCGCTTTTGTCGATAACGAAGCGCTCGCGGAACTAATCCATGGACTCTGGGCGCAGACCCGGCAGGCGCGTTCGATCGCGCAGCGCGACGTCGTCTGGGCGCCTAATTGGGGCAAGGCGTCGATCAAGCGGCACCAGGAGATACTCGACGCGGTGGCCAGCGGCGACGCCGAGTTGGCGTCGCGCATCACCGAACAGACAATAAGGATCGCCGCCCAAGAGTTGTGCCAGGAACTCCTGGCGAGCGGCTGGGACGAGGGCTTGCAGGAAAATATTGAATTCACGCAGAAATAAAAGGATAGCCTACAGTGAAATTTGGATGCTGCGGCAATATGCTTGCCAAGAGAGAGAGCGAGACGGGGGTTGAAATCATCGAGGATCTTCGCGATCTGGGTTTCGATTACATTGAATTGTCTCTGGCACAGATTGCTGCTTTGTCAGAGGCTGATTACAAAAGTCTTGGTGAGCGGGTACAGAAATCTGGTATCAAGAGCGAGGCGTGCAACAACTTATTCCCGCCTTCTTTTAGGCTGACGGGCCCAGAGGTCGATCTTGACAAGATTATGGCCTATGCCATCCCGGCGATGGAACGTGCAGCTCATCTTGGCGGCAGGATTATCGTGTTTGGTAGTGGTCCGGCCAAAAGGGTGCCTGACGTATTTTCAAAGAACCTGGCATGGTTTCAACTGGTAGAACTATTAAGAGAAATTTCCGTACCCGCGAAAGAATTTGGATTGACTGTGGCGATCGAACCCCTGCGTCGCCAGGAATGCAACATTATCAACACTGCTGCCGAGGGTTTATTGTTAGTTCGGTCTGTGTGTACCGAGCAAGTCAAATTGCTGGTTGATTTTTACCACCTTAGTGCAGAAGGTGAAAGCTGCCAGATACTTAAAGATGCCCGTGACGAAATTTGTCACATTCATATTGCAAAACCCGAAGGTCGTCGGTTTCCCAGTCAGGTCGACGCAGCCATTTTCCAGGAGTTTTTTGAAACCTTGAATGAAATCTCTTATCAGCATCGCATCAGTATCGAGGCGTATTCAAAGGATTTCAGAAACGAGGCCGCCAACAGCCTGAGTTTCCTTCAAGACTTTTTTAATCGATAGTCGTATTCAGTACTTTTGCAGGCTATTTTTCTAGTGGCATTAACACCAAAGTAAATATTGACTTGATTTGAATTACAGGAGAACCAATGAAAAAGATCGTATTGCTTCAGACCAGCATGGTTTCGTTTGAAACCTTTAACAAATTGTTCAGTGAAATCATTCCCGAGGCACACCTCTCTAATCTAATCGACGAAGATTTGCTGAACACCTTGAATGCCAACAAGGGTATTACCCCTTCAATTATTCAGCGCATTGTCCAATACTGCATTTTTGCCGAAGCTGCAGGCGCGGATTTGATTTTCAGCCAGTGCTCATCCACACGTGAAGGCATTGAATGCGCACGGAAAATGGTTCGTATTCCGATCGTCATGGTGGATGACGGCATGACCGAAAAGGCCGTTTCAATGGGCAAGAGAATCGGTGTGGCGGCAACTGCGGCCGCCACCCTGAAGCCCACTGCTTCGGCGCTTTCACAGGCTGCGCAAAAGAATGGGAAAAGCATCGAAATCCAGACCTATCTGGCCGATGGTGCTCTGGATGTACTCATGAAGGAGAATAATCGCGAAAAACATGACCGGCTAGTCATGGATTTGCTCAAGAAGGCAGAAAAAGAGAACGACGTAATCGTATTGGCCCAAGGGAGTATGACTACGCTCGAACCTCACCTGCCGCAAGTGTCTATTCCAGTATTGACCAGCCCCCGCTTGGGTGTGGAACTAGCCAGGAAAATCCTCATGGGGGAATAATCCACTATTACAGTAAGCAAGAAGCAGAAATTGTTGCCAACTTGGCGAAGTTGATTTGAAGAAGTTCGGACTTGATCTGACAGATCAGCCCTTCTGTTATTAGCTCAAAGAGACTGCCCAAAGAAGATTGCCGGACCAATTTCAGAAGCCTATTAAGCTCCAGGTTGAACGGCCACTTTTCTAAAGCTCGACCGGCTGGTTTGGGTCGGGACGCGACACCCATCTTTTCGAGTTCGTTGCCGGAAAGCCGCCATTGAAGTTTCGCTTCCCGGAAGCTGCCAGTCGTCACTGAGTGCAGGCGACCCATTGCAGCCCGATGGGTTGCTCCGAAGCGGCCGTTGGGTGCGACGCCTGATTTCCGAGTTTCGCTTCCACAAACCGGTCGTTGAGCAAATCGTGCTCCCGGCCATCAGCAGCCATTGCCTGTTTCCGCTAACGGTTAATCGAAGGACAGCTGTACACCGACAAGAAGCCAATATCACCGGTATACAGCCTCATACCAAGACGGGGCAGCGGATGCGACAGGGTCCACAACGACGGGGAGAGAATTCGAGAAGCAGTGTTTATCGCCCTAAAATTCTGCCAGAATGGTGACGTACGTAAATCCAACTGCCTCATGAAGGTGAATTTTCATGCACCCGACATGGTGTATTCTAGAAAGCTCAAAGCAACAGGCATTTCTATGTCTTGATAGGATCATCGTGCGCAAACAACCACAACAACACTCGTACAGGGTGTTTTACTCGCTGGCTCTCTCGGTTAGCTTGCTCGTTCTGCAGGCTTGTTCGCCCGTTGAACCGATTCGACTGGGCTTTCTCGGTGGCTTGTCAGGGCGCTTCGCCGATCTTGGCGTTGATGGACGCGACGGGGCCCAGTTGGCCGTGGATCTGCGCAATAAAGCCGGTGGCGTCAAAGGCCGGACGGTCAGTTTGATTTCCCGTGACGATCAGCAGGACGCGGAGTTCGCCAAGCAGGCGGTTGGTCAACTGATCGACCTCAAAGTAGACGCCATCATCGGGCCGATGACCAGTTCGATGGCCACCGTGGTGTTGCCGCAGATCAATTCAGCGCAACTGCTCATGCTCAGCCCGACAGCCACCGCAAGTGCACTGTCAGGAATCGACGATTACTTTTTCCGCGTCCTGGCGGCAACGTCTCACTTCGCCAGAAAAAGTGCCGATCATCACTTTCTGCGTCTCGGTTTGCGCCGGGTCGTTGCCGTTTCTGATCAGCGCAACGCGGCCTATACGGAGAGTTGGCTCAATGACTACCAGAGCGCTTTTGAAGCTCATGGCGGGAAAGTGGTGAAGAGCCTCCAGTTTGCCTCCGGAGAGAACAACTTGTTTGCCGACCTGGCTCGTCAGTTGGTGGAAACAGGTTCCGATGGAATCCTGATCCTCGCGAACTCGGTCGACGCGGCGATGCTCATCCAGCACGTGCGCCGACTCAATGCCACCTTGCCGATCGCTACGTCGGAATGGGCGGCCACCGAACGATTGATAGAACTGGGCGGCCGTGCCGTTGAGGGGATTTCGATTGCGCAGTTTCTTGATCGCCAGAGCACTCAACCCAGCTATGTCAAGTTCCGGCAAGGCTATCTGGAACGTTTTGGCCGGGAACCGGGCTTTGCCGCGCTCACTGCTTTCGATGCGGTCAATGTCGCTCTCGACGCGATGGAGCACCAGGGTGCCGGTCAAACCTTGAAACAGGCGCTGCTTGCTCGTAAGCAGTTCTCGGGTGCGCAGAGTCCGATTGTTTTCGATGCATTTGGCGATACCTTGCGCGAAACGTTTATAACTACTGTTACGAACGGTTCGTTTGTAACGCTCCATTGAGCTGATCATGTCAAGTCTTCTCCGTCACTGGCTCACGATCAGCTTCTTTGTCCTGATTGGCGCTCCTGTTCTGGTTGTCTCGTGTTTTCTGCTGCTGACTTTGCTGCCGCAGCTCGAGTATTACGCGAAAACGGAGTACCTGACGCTGACGCGTTTCGTTTCCAGCCGGGTTGATGGCTTTCTTTTGGCTAAGGCTGAGCGCATTGAAAAAACGTTGACGGTCATTGACCGCTTGCCGAATCAGGATGCGGCCATCCAGCAAAAGCTGGATGCGATTGTTGATGCCGATACCGCGCTTGAGGGCTTGTTCCTGCTCGACGATGCGCTGTATGTAGTTCAGGCGGGTGTTCACTATGCTGATCACGCCTCGCGCGCAAACTACATTGGTCTGGACTTTTCCGGGCGGAACTATGTGCGAGCGGCCAAAGCCACCGGAAAAGCAAGCTGGTCAGATACCTACCTTTCCGCCGCCGGGGTGATGTCGGTGGCCGTCGCCATTCCCTTCCATCAGCGCGTCCTGGTCGGGGAAATGAGCCTGCAGCAGCTTTCGGCTTTTGTAAGTGGAGTTGGCCGAAACGAGAACCTCAAAGTCATGATCGTCGATCGACAGCGAGTAATCATTGCCAGCGCCGAAACGAGCACGGGCACCGTGAACCGAGGCTTTGATAGTGGCACGCTGCTGCCGAACGCACTTGCCGGGCGTGAGGCGACCGGCGAATTTGACTATGAGGGGGTTCGCTACGTTGGCACGGCGGCACCGATTCGTGATTTGGGTTGGGCGGTTCTCGTGCTTCAGGAGAAATCCATTGCCTATGCTGCGCAGCGTACCCTGCTGACTGCACTGGTTGCCGGAGCGCTGTTTTCGATTCTCGCGGCGCTCGGTGTCGCGCTCTGGTTGGCCAAGGTGCTCAAGAAGCGGCTCGATGGTTTCAATGAGCACATGCATGCCATTGCCGATGGCAACTACGAGAAGGCCGTACCTCGCTTCCGCATCACGGAAATTGATGAGCTCTCACTCAGCATGCAGCGCATGGCCAAATCTGTCCTGGAGCGCGAATCGCGCTTGAAGCAGAATGAAGACAAGCTATCCAGCATTCTCGAAGGTGCGGCAGACGCCATATTGATCGCAGATCAGCGCGGCAGTTTTCATTATGTGAATTCGTCGGCAACCGAATTGCTTGGCTATGCTCACGAACAGTTGTTGAGCATGACGATACTAGACATCACGCCTCAGGAAGATGAGTCCCGGACGGTATCGCAGTTTGAAAAGCTTCTCGCCAGTGGATTGCTACGCTGCGAGATGTCGCTAAAGCGCCAGGATGATGCCACGATTCCTGTTGAATTGAATGGTGCCGTATTGGCAGACGGCAGCGTCATGAATTCCTACCGCGACATTTCCGAGCGGCGGCAAGCTGAGTCTGCACTGCGTGATAGCTTGAACAATAACCGTGCGCTCATCAACGCAATCCCGGATCTGATTTTTACGCACAGTCGCGATGGCCAATACCTGGCCGGGCATGTTTCTGATCCGGACTTGCTGATCCTACCCATAGAGTCATTGCTACATCGAAATATCCGGGACGTTTTGCCGGCGGCCATCGCTGAACAATACCTGGACGCATTTTCCGAGGCCATTGACTCCAACGAAGTGCAAACGCTGACCTACGCCCTCCAGATAAACGGCCAGGAGATGTATTTCGAAGCCCGAGTTGCGCAGTCTGCCGGGGATGAAGTCATTTCAATTATCAGAGATATCACGGAGCGCAAGGCTACCGAAGCTGAGCTTGAACAGCACCGTCATCACCTTGAAGAACTGGTGGCGTTGCGCACGGATGAACTGGCTCACGCCAAAGAAACCGCCGAAGCTGCCAATCGAGCCAAAAGCGCTTTTCTCGCCAACATGAGCCACGAGATCAGAACGCCGATGAACGGCATCATGGGCATGGCCAACATCCTGCGCCGCAGCGGGGTCACCCTGGCGCAGGCCGACAAGCTCGACAAGATCGACGACGCCAGCCGGCACCTGCTATCCGTCATTAACGACATCCTCGACATCTCCAAGATCGAGGCCGGCAAGCTGGTGCTCGAAGAGGCCCCGGTCCACATCGAAGTCCTTGTCAGTAAGGTACGCGCCATGCTCGCCGACCGAGCCCTGGCCAAGGGATTGATGCTGGCGGTCGAGATTCACCCGTTGCCGCCGCACCTGCTAGGCGACCCGACACGCATCCAGCAGGCCCTTCTCAACTACGTTGCCAACGCTGTCAAATTCACGGAGACCGGCACCATCACCCTGAGTGTTCGCTGCGAGGAAGAAGCGGCTAACAGCGTCCTGCTGCACTTCGCCGTACAGGACAGCGGGATCGGCATCGAGCCGGCCATCCAGGCCCGGCTGTTCTCGACCTTTGAACAGGGCGACAATTCGACCACGCGAAAATTCGGCGGCACCGGTTTGGGCCTGGTGATCACCCGTCGCCTGGCGGAGCTGATGGGGGGCGAGGCCGGTTTTGAGAGCATTGCTGGGCAGGGCAGCACCTTCTGGTTCACGATCCGGCTCCAAAAATCCTCCGAAGCGGCCAAGCCTGGCGTCACCGGCTTCCGGAAAGAGAACGCAGAAGTAGTGCTGAAGCGCGATTTTTCCGGGCGACGCATCCTGCTCGTCGAAGATGACCCCGTCAATCGCGAAATTGCCCTGATCATGCTCGAAGACACGGGTCTGCGAATCGACACTGCCGAGGATGGAAACATTGCGGTGGAAATGGCCAAGCGGACCGATTACGCCCTGATCCTGATGGACATGCAGTTGCCAACCCTCGACGGGGTAAGCGCGACCTGCCTTATTCGGGCCTCGGCAACGGGCCGTCAAGTGCCCATCGTGGCGATGACGGCGAACGCTTTTGCCGAAGATCGAAAGCGCTGCCTGGATGCCGGGATGAACGACTTCATTTCAAAGCCGTTTGAACCTGACGGGCTGTTTTCAGTCATTCTGAAGTGGCTTGCAAGTGAAGAGCGTTTGTCCTGATTGCCGGCACGACCAACGGCGGCAAAATGCAGCAACCAGCCTCATGACATTGGTTACCTGATTGTCTCTTCCGGGACGGGACGCGACACCCATCTTTTCGAGTTCGTTGCCGGAAAGCCGCCATTGAAGTTTCGCTTCCCGGAAGCTGCCAGTCGTCACTGAGTGCAGGCGACCCTGAAGAGTCACATGCCGAAGGCAACCTCGTTGGCCGCTTTGCGATCATAAAGCGACCTGTCGGGTTGCCGGCATGGCAGTCTGGTC
>JBBRDR010000149.1:0-6980 GCA_038203745.1 Burkholderiales bacterium
AAATTGCCGGCAACCGTGGGCAGGTAAAGGGTGGGCGCAGTATCCAACGTATCGCGGCCGCCCTGCCAAAGCGCGCCCGTGTGCCACAGCGAAAACGCCAGGTGCCAGACGATGCCGGCCACGGCCAGAACCCAGGCGACCGTGCGTGAATAGGGCAGCACGGCGAGAACGATCAGCAAGGTTGAAACGGCAAGCAGCGCGGGTGTGCTGCCCTGTACCGGATGCTGGAACTCGTTGCGGGCGATAACGGGATGTCGTACCGCCTGCACCAGATAGCTGAGCAGCAAGGCCGCCCAGATCAATCCGGCGAACAGCAACACGGCCTCGCCGATCAATGCCGGCACGCCCCAGAGGGTGCTTGCGATGCGCCATGCCTGGCCAAGACCGGAAAGGCCCAGAACGATGCCGAAGAAAGAGGCTGGGAGCGGTGCGCGGTTCATAGGCTTATGTCTGACGGGAAAGCATTGATCCTAAAAAACTCATTCACCACAGAGAACACGGAGAAAAACACAGAGGACAGCACGAAGCCTCCCTGAAGAGGGACAAAGGCTTACGTGAAATTGATCAATCACCCGCAAGGTGAGTCTCGTTTTCCTCTGTCCCCCAAGGGGATTTCCTTCGGGGCATGTGCTCTGTGGCTCTGTGATCTCCGTGTTGAAAGCGGTTTCAACTGCGGTTTATAGGGCGCTCAAGCCTGATTCAGCGTCACGCCGATTCGATGACCTGAGCGATGGCTTTACCAACCTCCGACGTACTCGCATTGCCACCCATATCAGGCGTTCGCGGGCCTTCAGCCAGAACGGTCTCGATGGCACGCATAACGCACGCTGCTGCCTCGGGATAACCCAAGTGTTCGAGCATCATTGAACTCGCCCAGATCTGTCCAACAGGGTTGGCGATCCCCTTGCCATAAATATCCGGCGCCGAGCCGTGAACAGGCTCGAACAGCGAGGGATACTTGCGCTCGGGATTCAGATTGGCCGAGGGCGCTATGGCGATTGTTCCGGTGCAAGCCGGCCCAAGGTCGGACAGAATGTCGCCAAAGAGGTTTGAGGCAACGACCACGTCGAACCAGTCCGGATTCCGGACAAAGTGGGCGGTCAGAATATCGATGTGATACTTGTCTGTCTGCAGACTCGGATATTCTTTTGTGATTTCGGCAAACCGTTCGTCCCAGTACGGCATCGAAATGGATATCCCGTTCGATTTCGTGGCCGAGGTTAGATGCGCCTTGGGGCGTTTTGCGGCCAGTTCACACGCAAAGCGGATGACCCGATCAACGCCGATCCGGGTAAAAACGCTTTCCTGCAAAACGAATTCGCGTTCCGTGCCGGCAAACATGCGTCCACCAACACTTGAGTACTCGCCCTCTGTATTCTCGCGCACGATGTAAAAATCGATGTCACCGGGATTCCGGTTGGCCAATGGCGAGGGTACTCCGGGCATCAGGCGTGCTGGGCGCAAGTTGATGTATTGGTCGAACTCACGCCTGAATTTGAGCAGGGAACCCCAGAGCGAGATGTGATCCGGGACTTTTTCCGGCCAGCCTACGGCACCAAAGAAAATGGCATCGTGTCCGCCGATTTGATCTTTCCAGTCGCCGGGCATCATTTCGCCATGTTTCAGGTAGTAGTCGCAGCTCCAGTCAAATTCATCCCATTGAAACGAAATCCCAAATTTTCTTGCTACCGCGTCCAGACAACGCAAGCCCTCAGGAACAACTTCCTTTCCAATTCCATCGCCCGGAATGACAGCAATTCTGTGTGTTCCCATTTTTTTCTCCAGTGCAAAGCAAGCTATCTAACGATTATCTGCCGAACCGTTGGACAGGGGCAAGCGTTTGCTGTTAATCGCAGTGCCTGAAACTACCGCGATGACTCAGGCTTTCTCATGACCAGCGAGCTTTTTTGGCTCCGCAATGAGGCCGGATTTCAGAATCCTCAACGTCTTTGGTTTGCATCAACTCGCATCGTCGGTGCGCGCCCTCAGCTGTAACAGTTTTCTTGCTTCAGCCAGCTCAGCCGTTACCTTCTTAAGCTCCAGATGTGTGGCAATTCGCGCCAGTACAATTTCCGGGCTGAAAGGTTTGGCGATGTAGTCGACAGCGCCAGCCCGTAATCCCTCGGCAAAGTCGTCCATTCTATCCATCACCGTGATGAAGATCACCGGAATGCCACGTGTGCATGAATTTTCCTGCAAATTTTTGAGGACCTGAAAGCCATCCATACCCCGCATCTGTATATCCAGCAGGATCAGGTCCGGTTTCGGGTCACTCAAAGCAATCTCCATCGCCCGCTCGCCCGAGGGTGCCGCCAGAATTTCGTACTGCCGGCGCAATAACCGGCCCATAGCACTCAGGTTCATCGAATCGTCATCGACCACCAGAATTCTGGCCTGATTTGTCTTCAAAGGTTCATTGGCATCCATGATTTGCTCTCCAGTACGGCGGTTTATGGCGTAACGAGTTGCGGGCATTTCTCTTTGGCCCGACTTAAGATCACTTGGGCCTCCGGGTAGTGGAATTGTTCAACACGGTGTTCCAGTTCAATGCTCAGCGTGCCGATCGCGGCTCTGAGCAGGGCCGAATGGGTCTCGATGAGCTGGTTAGCCCGCATATTGCACTCCTTTAACAAAGGTTCCAATTCGACCACGATTTGCCGCACCATCGCCCAGTCAATATTAGGCTCGCAGGGTGGAACATCCGCTTTGGGTAGCGCCGTGAGAATTGCCGCCATCAGACGATCCGATTCTGTTTCCAAGCCGGCAATCAAACTCTCAATAGAACCCATGTTGTGGCCATCCCGGAGGGCTGACTCCAGCTCAGTGGCCATATCTTGCATCGTAGTCGCCGCCATCGTACCCGAGAGCCCCTTCAGGGTATGGGCAATCCGCTCAGCCCCGGCCTGATCTCCACCCGACAACTGCTCGCGCAATTGACGCATGTCCTCGCAATGCTCAGTCGCGAAGAGGCGCAACAATCTGAGGTAAGTGGTCAGATGGCCGTTCAGCCTTTTAAGGCCTAAGGCGGCATCCAGACCCGATATGGCCAGCAGCCCGGCCGGAATCTCTGGCGTGTTAACGGCGATGGCCGGTGGCGCGGCTTCGCTCACCGGCAACCAACGTATCAAGGTTCCGTAAAGTACATCAGGGTCGACCGGTTTGGTGATGAAATCGTTCATGCCGGCGATTCGACAGCGATCACGATCCTCCGCGAACGCGTTGGCCGTCATTGCCAGGATTGGCAGAGTCGCGCAGCCGGGTAGTGCGCGGATGGCAGCAGCGGCCTCCAGACCATCCATATTGGGCATTTGCATGTCCATCAGGATCAGGTCGTACAAAATATTTTGTGCCATTGCTACGGCCTGCTGACCGTCCTCTGCGACATCCACAGAGAGGCCCGCACCGTGCAGCAATTCCAGGGCGACTTCACGGTTAATGGCATTATCTTCGGCGAGCAGGAGCTTGGCGTTAGCGTGTTGGCGCCGCAACTGCATTTGGACATCCGCGTAGTCAGTGATGGTTGCCGTGGTTGGCATGACACCATGACCACGCTGCAGACGAACGATGAACCAGAAAGTGCTGCCGCCTCCGGGCGTAGGGTCAACACCCACATCACCATTCATCAGCCGCACCAGTCGCCGGGTTATCGTTAGCCCGAGGCCCGTGCCGCCGTACTTGCGCGTGATCGAGGTATCAGCCTGTTCGAATGGCTGGAATATCCTATCCTGTTCGACGGCGCTTATGCCGATGCCCGTATCCGCCACCTCAAAGCGCACCAGAAGTTCATCGCCGCGGTCTTCCAGCAATTTGGCGCGCAGCGCGACGGAACCTTGCTCGGTGAACTTAATGGCATTGCCGGCATAGTTGAGGAGTGCCTGACGCAACCGGGTTGGATCGCCGCGCAGCCACACGGGAACGGAATCACCGTCCAGTTCGATTTTGAGTCCCTTTTCCTGCGCCGACGTACCAATCATCGAGGCCACATTATCAAGGATGGCGGAGAGGTGGAAATCCGTCGTTTCCAATTGGAGCTGCCCGGCCTCGATCTTGGAGAGATCGAGGATGTCGTTGATGGTGCTGAGCAGGTGCTGCCCTGCACTGTCGACTTTCTCCAGCCATCGTGTTTGTTCCGGCGATACGCCGGAGCGCCGGATCAAATGATTCAGGCCGATGATGGCATTCATCGGGGTGCGAATCTCGTGGCTCATGTTAGCCAAAAAGGTGCTTTTAGCGCGATTGGCCTTTTCAGCCACCGCTGTGGCAGTCAGCAGTTCGGCAGTACGTGTTTGTACAAGCGCCTCAAGGTGCTCACGATGACTCTGCAGTTCAGCGTTGGCTTGCTTGAGGTCGTCAATGTCGGTACAGGTGCCTACCCATTTCTCGATTTTTCCGTCATCAGTCATTACCGGTACACCACGAATCAGCCACCAGCGGTAGGCGCCATCGGCTCGTCGCAGCCGGCATTCGAGTGAGTAGATGCCTTCGCGGGCAACCGCCCGGTTCCATGCATCCCAGGCGCGCTGTTGGTCATCGGGGTGAAAAGGTTTGCTCCAGCCGCTGCTATAACTTTCTTCCAGCGACATCCCCGTGTACGCCACCCATTGCTGATTAAAATAGGTGTTGCCGCCGTCGGCACCGGTGGTCCAGACGATTTGCGGCATCGCTTCAGTCAGCGCACGAAAGTCGGCCGTACTACTTCTCAGTGCATCCTCTACCCGGTACCTCTCGGTAACATCACTGAACACCAGCACCACACCCACAATCACGTCGTCGCCATCGCGAATAGGTGCGGCGCTATCGGCAATCTGATATTCGTTGCCGTCGCGGGCAAGCAACACCGTGTGATTGGCAAGGCCGACTATTTGGCCGTGTGCCATCGCCAATTCCACCGGGTCGCTCACCGTCTTGCGTGTAGTGGCATTGACAATGCGAAACACTTCGGGAAGTGGGCGGCCGAGCGCGTCGGGCAGCGCCCAGCCGGTCAGTCGTTCTGCCGTTGGATTCATCCGAGTTACACGTCCGGCAGCATCGGTGGCGATAACACCATCACCGATGGACTGCAGAGTAATGGCGAGGTTTTGCTGATTGCTCTTCAACGCCGCTTCACGTTCCGTCCAGGTTTCCTGCAGGCGGTTAAAGCCACCCGCCAACCTGCCGATTTCATCGTCACTGTCCACGAGCAGAGGCTGCGTGATCTGCTTTGAATCCGACAAGGCAAGCATTGCGCTCGCAGTGCGTACAAGTGGGGAAAATTGCCTTCTAAAAAACCACCAGGTGAGTGCTCCAGTCAGCAGCGTCAAAAGCAGTGTCGCAACAAGCAAGCGCTGTTGTAGGTCGTGAAGCGGAGCAAAGGCTTCTGTCATGGGGGTGCCGAGCAGTATGTACCAGCCCGCTATAGGTACTTTCTTGACCGAAGCCAGTTGCTCTTCACCCAACGCGTTCACGAGATCGGAGTAGCCTTCGTAGCCCCCGATGTTGCGGTCGACAAAGCGATGCACGCCCGGCGCAGGAAGCTGCTCCATAATGCGTTTCTTATCAGTGGCGGTGATGATTTGCCGGGTTCTCGGCTCAACCAAAATGTAGCCGCCGGTTTGACCATAGAGGTTGTTGGTCAACTTATCCAGGAAATTGGGTTTGCCGAGATCGGTGGCTCCAGCCAATACCCCAATGATTTTCCCCTGTGCGTCACGTACAGGAACGGACATAGCGAACACAGGGGACCGTAACGCCCGCCCTATTACCGGTCGGCCGATGATGGGCTTGTCGTCTTTGAGGACGTCGGCGATGAAATCCCGGTCCTTGTAATTAACGCCGGTGCGCTGTGCCGAGAGTGGAATGTCGGCAATGGTCGTACCATCAATGGCGGCAAGGAAAACGCCACCATTAAATAAAATTTTCAGCAACGGGCGTTGTTCCAGGCGCGTCTGTAAGGCGGCATGGTCGCCCAGAAGGTCCGAATCCATCTCGTTGGCCACGGCTTCCAGAGCCAACAGGCGATTGCTCAGCTCGTCATTGACGCTTTGGGCAACGGCCGACACCACCGACAATTGCTGCTCACCCAGCAGGCGTTCCATATCGTTATACAGAAGGCGGTTGGTATAGAACGAGAGCAGCCAGATGCCGAATATGAAAACCGCCAGGGTAAAAACGGTGACCCGTGCTTTAAGCGAACGACCCAAGGAGAAACGTGTTCCCATGCAAGCCTCTCAATCAAAACGGCGCAAGTATGGCCCAGCAGCGCAGCCCGGAGCCCGGAGCCGTTCAGCAATTGATTTGCGACGGCTTCTATTATTGTCTGCGCTGGAGGAACAGCTCAGGCCATCACGCTAAAGCATAAAGCGCTCAACAACAAGGCACTACAATTAATAATACTGGAATATGCATAATCGTGACAGTCCATTTTTGCCCCTGGTGCGCCCCAAAATTTTGCTGTAAATATCTGGATTCATGCCTTACGCCGAACCCGGGCGACCCGTCGTTTGGACGTACCGTGTCGCTGAAGTGATACAACCATTTGATGTACAGCCGCCATCAGGCGGCTCTCAATCACGCTGACGGTCGATCAGTTCTTTACCATCAAGGAAGTTTGCGCCGGTCGATCGGGCAGGCGCAACTGGCTGGTCGCTGCCGGCGCTTCGGCAAGCAAACGGCCGCGCCGGAATACTTTAAGCCGGGTGGCGCGCAGACGGATCGCTTCAATCGGGTCACGTGCCAGCAGCAGGACGAAGTCGGCGTTGCAACCAGCGCCCAGCCCGTAGCCTTCAAGGCCCAGCACCCGCGCCGGATTGGCGGTGACTGCTGCGAAGCACTGACGCATGGCGGCCTGACTGGTCATCTGTCCGACGTGCAAACCCATGTGCGCCACTTCAAGCATGTCACCCGAGCCGAGGCTGTACCACGGGTCCATTACGCAGTCGTGACCGAAGGCGACGTTAATGCCCTGCGCCAGCAACTCGGGGACGCGCGTCATGCCGCGCCGC
>JBBRDR010000150.1:0-6931 GCA_038203745.1 Burkholderiales bacterium
CCCATAAGCGCCAGCAAAACTCCGCCAGCGACTACGCTGGCCACCTGCCCAGCCGCATTGGCGCCCATGGCATGCATGAGCAAAAAGTTCTCAAAATCTTCCTCCTGCGCCACGCGCTGAACGACTCGTGCGGCCATCGGGAAGGCGCTGATACCGGCTGCACCAATCATTGGGTTGACCTTGCCGCCACTCATCCAGTTGAGAAGTTTGGCAAACAACACGCCGGCGGCGCCATCCAGCGCAAAAGCTAGCAAGCCAAGCACCATGATAAACAACGTGTCAGGCTTGAGAAACTCCTTACCGACCATGGTCGAACCAATGGCCAACCCGAGGAAGAGCGTCACGGTATTGGCAATTTCGGCAGCCGACGCCTTTGTCAGTCTTTCAACCGCTCCGGATTCCTTCATCAGGTTGCCGAGCATCAGCATGCCGATAAGCGGCGTGGCAAACGGCACCAGCGTACCGACCAGCACCGTCACCACAATCGGGAACAAAATGCGCGTGCGGCGACTAATCTTGCGCGAACTGTACGGCATGCGAATCAAACGCTCTTTTTTGGTCGTCAACAGTTTAATAACCGGCGGCAGAATGATTGGCACCAATGACATGTAGCTGTAAGCGGCGACCGTAATTGGGCCGAGCAGATGCGGGGCGAGAATCCCGGAAACGTAGATTGAAGTCGGGCCGTCAATCGCGCCAATTATGCCAATTGAAGCGGCTTCGGGCTGGGTAAAGCCAAGCAGCAGTGCCAAAATCAACGTCATGAAAATACCGAACTGACCGGCCGCGCCAAGCAAAACCAAACGCGGGTTTTCCAGCAAGGGGCCAAAGTCAGTTAATGCGCCGATACCGACAAAGATCAACAGGGGAAACATCTCATTGGTGATACCCATGTTGTAGAGCACTTTCAACATGCCATCATCAGCTACCAGCGGCGACAGTGGCAGGTTAGCCAACATGCATCCGGCGGCAATGGGTAACAGCAGCAGCGGCTCGTAGTCTTTGACGATCGCGAGATACATCAGGACGAAAGAGATGCCGAGCATGACCAGCGACTGCCAGGTGACGTTATTAACGCCTTTGAGCAGCAGGCCGATCGTTTCGTGATCGATCATCGCTCAATCCTCCTGGAATTTGATGATCGCATCACCGTGATCTACGCTTTGACCCGCTATCACAAACACGTCGGCGACTATCCCCGCGCGCGACGCACCAATAACGTTGTGCATTTTCATCGCATCAAGAATCGCCACTTGTTGTCCACGCTCGATCTGATCCCCGACCTTGACGCTAACTTCGAGAATGACACCGGGCATCGGCGCATTCAGCGCCCCTTTGCCAATTGCACCGCCTACCGGCTTGCGCGGTGGTGACGTAGCCGCTGGCGATGCCGATGACTGGCTGCGCACACGAGCAACCGTATTGGCCACCACGGAGCGAGGAGCAAAATCCGGCCCCAATTGGAAACCTGGTGTAATTGTCGCTTCAGCAAGCGACTCATCTCCGGAAAGCGTCACTTGGTATGACTCATCACCAACAATCACTTGAAAACGATTCGCAGCCAATTCCTGAACGTCAATCACGAACTCGCGGTCGCTGATATCTAATGTGTAACGTCGCATTATTTTCCTCTCGCCTGCCAAATTGAGTTTTGCCGCGCGCGGCCTGTGGCGACCCAACGACTGGCAAAGAGTTGAGTTCCCGGCCAGTTGCTGCGCATGAGCGGTGCCGCCTGACGCCTGAGTTCGGTTTTGTGTTTTAAGGTAGCGATCATGATGGCCGCCACGAGATCCGCGGGCATGCCGTTTACTGTGGGACGCTCGGGAGTCTGCGCACCAATCGCACCATCGGCTGAAGCGGCGATCCGCTCGGCTTCAACAATCGCCTCTTTGGCAGTCACGGGGACTTCGGGCTCCTTGTCGAGCACCAGCACCAATGTCAGCAAACCCCAGAGCAATGCGAGCAGGGCAAATACCAGTCCCATGCCGAGAACGGTCATCTGCAAACCCCAACCTAAATTCTCCATTCGAACCTCTCGTCAGTTGTGTCAATCAGATCGGCGACAAGCCGTGCTTCTTGGCCGGATTCTGCTGCACTTTGGTACGCAGCACTTCAAGCGCTCGCGCCAGACGCGGCCGCGTTTCACGCGGTTCGATGACTTCATCGATTTGGCCCACGTCGGCCGCACGATAGGGGTTAAAAAACTTTTCGCGATACTCGTCCAACAACTCTGCTTCACGAACCGCCGGGTCGGCAGCCTTTTCGATCTCTGCGCGAAAGAGCACACGTACTGCCGCTTCTGCACCCATAACGGCAATCTGCGCGGTCGGCCAAGCGAAAGTCACATCGTTGCGCATCTGTTTGGAGCCCATGGCCACATAGGCACCACCCATGGCCTTGCGCGTGACGATGGATATTTTTGGTACGGTGGCTTCACAATAAGCGTAGATAATTTTGGCACCGTGGCGGATCACGCCACCGTATTCCTGACCCGTACCTGGCAAAAACCCAGGGCAATCGACAAAGGTCACGATCGGCACGTTAAAGGCATCACACAAACGAATGAAGCGAGCAATCTTGTCGGACGCGTCAATATTTAGCGCACCAGACATGAAGGCCGGCTGATTAGCCACCACACCAATCGAATAGCCCTCAAGACGGGCGAATCCGATCACGGCATTGGCGGCAAAAACCGGCTGAATTTCGAGGAAGCTGTCCTGATCGAAAACGGCTTCGATCACATCGCGGATATCGTAAGGTGTATTTTCATCATCCGGAATGAGTTCGTTAAGCGCCTCATCCATTCTATTCACTGGATCTTCCGGTGTAATTTGCGGAGGATCCTCGTTGTTGTTCTGAGGCAGATAGCTAAGCAAGAGCTTAGTCATGGCAATGGCTTCGGCCTCGTTTTCCGTCGCCATATGTGCAACGCCACTACGGCCGGCGTGCACATCGGCCCCGCCCAGATCGAGCGCGGTAACCTGCTCCCCGGTCACCGCTTTGATGACTTCCGGGCCGGTCAGGAACATGCAGCTGTCACCGCCCATGATCACGAAGTCTGTTAACGCCGGGGAATACACTGCCCCCCCGGCACACGGGCCAAGGATGACTGAAATTTGAGGAATAACGCCTGAGGCTAGAACGTTACGTACAAAAACTTCGCCGTAGGCGGCCAGCGAGCGAACGCCTTCCTGAATCCGGGCCCCACCCGAGTCATTCAGGCCAATGACGGGGATTCCGGCTTCCAGTGCCAAATCCTGAATCCGGCTGATTTTCTGCGACTGAACTTCAGAAAAGGAGCCCCCCATCACGGTGAAGTCCTGCGCAAATACGGCAACACGTCGGCCATTGACCTTACCGAACCCGGTAACGATACCGTCGCCCGGATAGCGATGCTTGTCCAGTCCGAAGGCGCTGAACTCGTGAGTTGCCAATGCGCCGAATTCCTGAAAGGAGCCTTCGTCAAGTAATTGTGCCAAGCGTTCGCGAGCGGTCATTTTCCCCCGCCCGTGCTGTTGGTCGATACGTTTCTGACCACCGCCAAGCACTGCGCGGTTGCGCATTTCGCGTAACACTTCCAAGTGTCGCTGAGTCTTTCCACCTGTCGTCATCGTTACTCCCCCGGCAAGCCGGCTCACTGAACCCCCAAAGAAGGGCGCCTGATTGAAAATCAATAAAATAATTCTCCGACCGAGCCCCATAAAAGTCAACGTAAATTTTATGATATTTTCTTACAAAATACTCTGCAATCGCCTATTGGCATGCCATTAAGGCAATTTGATAACGTATACGGAAAAGAATTCGTTAATTTTACGTAACACTTTTACTCTAAAAAAAACAACTCAAAAGACTTTATCAGGCCACTTTTCTAACCAGCCACAAAGGGTAGAATGCATAAAGTTGCGGATGGAAATTAAGTAGTCAATTGCTCTACACGGGCATTTTCTGGTTATCGCCCCAAGCAGAGCGCGTTCGACATAATCGGGAGAAAACATGGGACAGAACAACACCGTCAATCTTCGCACCGTCGCTCTCGTAGGTCACGGTGCCGCCGGCAAGACCACACTTGCTGAAACATTGCTGGCTGGCGCCGGCACAATTGCCAGTCGGGGATCGGTTGAAAAAGGCAACACCGTCTGCGACTTTGATCCGCAGGAAAAAGAACTCGGACATTCGTTAAATTCTGCCATGGCCAGTTTCAACTGGTTGGACGCTACAGTTCACCTGGTCGACACGCCGGGATACCCTGACTTCGCCGGGCAAGCTATTGGCGCGCTGGCGGCTGTTGATACGGCGCTGATTGTGATTAACGCCCAGACCGGCATCGAACTGTCGACCGAACGCATGATGAAATTGGCTGCAGCACGCAATCTTTGTCGCATGATCGTGATCAACAAGATTGACGCAGATAATGTGGACCTGCCCAAGCTGGTCGGGGAAATCCGTGAACGCTTCGGTCGCGAATGCATGTTGCTTGATCTGCCTGCTCATAACGGCCAGGATGTTGTGGAACTGCTCGGGCACGACAGTGGTGAAAGCGATTTTGAATCGGTGGCCACCGCCCACCGTGCACTGATCGACCAGATCGTTGAGGAAGACGAAGACCTGCTCGCCCGTTATCTTGAAGAAGGTGCAGACCCCAACCCTGACGAACTGCACGCCCCGTTTGAAAAGGCATTGCGTGCCGGCCACCTGATTCCGATTCTTTTTGTTTCAGCCAAAACCGGCGCCGGCGTTCCCCAACTGCTTGACGCCTTGGCCAAACTGGCACCCAATCCGACCGAAAGCAATCCGCCGCCTTTCTACAAAGGCGAACAGAACGACCCGGACAGCGAACCTTTCCATGCCGACCCAATAGCGGGAAAGCATGTTCTGGCGCACGTATTTAAAGTCGTGAGTGACCCCTTTATTGGCAAACTCGGCGTCTTTCGCGTGCATCAAGGCACCATCAAAAAAGAGTCGCAACTTTTTGTCGGCGATGCCAAGCGCCCGTTCAAGGTCGGCCACCTTTACCGGGTGCTGGGTAAAGATTACGTCGAAGTCGAAGCGCTGGTGCCTGGAGACCTTGGTGCTATCGCCAAAGTTGACGAGATCGAATTTGATTGCGTCCTGCACGACTCGCACGAAGATGATAACATCCACCTGAAACCACTCGAATTTCCGCAACCAATGCAGGGCCTAGCTGTCGAGACCAAGAAAAAAGCCGACGAACAACGCCTGTTTGATGTGTTGCACAAACTTGAAATCGAGGACCCCTGCTTCAAGGTCGAGCGACACCCGACGACCAATGAAACCGTGATACGGGGTCTGGGTGAAATGCACTTGCGCGCCAAACTGTCACGCATGGCGCAGCAGTACAAAATCGAGCTCGAAACCAAAGCACCGCAAATTGATTACCGCGAAACGATTACCGGCAAGGCGGAAGGGCACTGCCGCCACAAGAAACAAAGCGGCGGCGCAGGACAATTCGGCGAAGTCATGCTGCGGGTTGAACCCCTTGAGCGGGGTGCCGGCTTCGAATTCGTCGACATCGTCAAGGGCGGCACCATCCCCGGCGTGTTTATGGCGGCTGTTGAAAAAGGGGTACGTCAGGCGCTGGAAGACGGTGTTGTTGGCGGTTTTGCGGTGCACGACCTACGCGTCATCGTTCATGACGGCAAATCGCATGCTGTTGACAGCAAGGATATCGCCTTCTTCTCCGCTGGCCGTAAAGCGACGATTGGCGCCATCCGTGCGGCCACACCAATCATTCTAGAACCCATTGTCGACATCGAAATTCTGGCGCCGGAAGCGGCCATCGGGGATCTCACCGGCGATCTCTCAAGCAAGCGTGGCCAGGTCACCGGAACACAGCCTCGCGGCGTTGGCACCATGTCGATCGGCGGCAAAGTACCGCTTGCTGAACTCGATGATTACCAGGGACGGCTCAAATCACTAACGGGGGGACAAGGTTCTTACAACATCACTTTCTCGCACTACGCCCCCGTTCCGGCCGCCACCCAACAACAACTGGCTGCGCAGAACAAGACGGTTGGCCTTGAGGATGACTGACCACCCACACGACTTGGCAGAATAGCGAGTCATGACAGGCTTCCTTGATGTACCCGGCTGGGCCCTCCCACTGGCTCGCCGGGTACTGTACTTCTGGGTACGTACGACCGTATTTCCTGAGCGCACACAGGAACTTGGCCTTGATCCGTCAAAGCCGGTCTGTTACGTCCTGCAACACCATCACCTTTCGAATTTGTTGGTCCTTTTCGAAGAGGCGCAGCGTGCCGGCCTGCCGTCAGCTGAAACGCCTGTCAAACTGGGCACGCACGGCTCCCCGCATTCCGTATTCTTTCTTAACCGCAATTACGCCATCACCGACTCGGCAAGAGAACGTTACGCCCCGCCTGCAATGATGACCGCGTTGGTACGCGAAGCTCTGGCCGACAAAGGGCTTGATGTGCAGATCATCCCTGTTGTAATTCTGTGGGGGCGCCGGCCTGAGAAACAGGATTCCATCCTCAAAGCTCTATTCTCGGAAACTTGGCGGCAACCAGGGCCCTTGCGTCGCCTGCTGACCATCCTGCTGCATGGTCGCAACGTACTGGTTCGCTTCAACGCGCCGATTTCTCTGCGCGCACTTTCCCGCGAAGGCCTAGACGAAGCACAGGCGCTGCGCATGCTTTCCCGCGTTCTGCGCGTACACTTCCGGCGCCAGCGCCAGATGGCCATCGGTCCCGATCTTTCGCACCGGAATACGCAGGTTGAGGCTCTACTTGTGGCTCCGGCCGTGCGTTCGGCTATTGCCTCAGAAGCAACGACACACAGCATCTCGCTTGATGACGCACAACAGCGGGCGCGTCGATTCGCGCTTGAAATTGCCTCGGACTACTCCTATGGTGCCGTACGTGCGCTCGAATTGTTTCTGTCCTGGTTATGGACG
>JBBRDR010000151.1:0-6841 GCA_038203745.1 Burkholderiales bacterium
GCGTTGTGGGTCGGCCGTGGAAAAACCGGCATTGCGATCCGGACTCCACTGCATCGGGGTACGCACCCCGTTGCGATCGCCCAGATAGATGTTGTCACCCATACCGATTTCGTCGCCGTAGTACATCACCGGCGAACCGGGTAGCGTCATCAGCAGGAAGGTCACCAGCTCGATCTTGTCACGGTTGTTGTCCATCAGTGGTGCCAGACGACGGCGAATCCCCACATTGATGCGCATGCGCGGATCGGACGCATAGACCTGATACATGAAGTCGCGCTCACTCTGGGTGACCATTTCCAACGTCAGCTCGTCGTGGTTGCGCAGAAAGATAGCCCACTGGCAGTTCTCCGGTATGTCCGGAGTCTGTTCCATGATGTCGACCACCGGATGGCGGTCTTCCTGGGCGACGGCCATGAAGATGCGTGGCATCACCGGGAAGTTGTAGGCCATGTGGCACTCGTCGCCATCACCGAAGTACTCGCGCACGTCTTCCGGCCACATATTGGCCTCGGCGAGCAGCATGCGGTTCTTGTAGCGGGAGTCGATAACGGCCCGAATCTGCTTGATGACCTCGTGTGTCTCGGGCACGTTCTCGTTGTTCGTTCCTTCGCGCACGCAGAGGTAAGGAATGGCGTCGAGGCGCAGCCCGTCGACCCCCATGTCCAGCCAGAAGCGCATGACGCGGATCACCGCTTTGACGACTTCCGGGTTATTGTGATTGAGGTCCGGCTGGTGCGAGAAGAAACGGTGCCAGTAGTAGGCTTGTGCGACTTCATCCCAGGCCCAGTTGGATTTTTCGGTATCGGTAAAGATGATGCGTGTTTCGGGGAATTTCTTGTCACTATCCGACCACACGTAGAAATCGCGTTTTTTCGACCCGGCCGGTGCACGGCGGGCTGCCTGAAACCAGGGATGCTGATCAGAGGTGTGGTTGATGACCAGTTCGGTTATAACTTTGAGTCCGCGACGATGCGCCTCGCGGATAAAGTTGCGCACGTCGGTACGGTTCCCGTAATCGGGGTTGACGTTGCGGTAGTCGGAAATGTCATAGCCGTCATCGCGCATTGGCGACGGATAGAACGGCAGCAACCAGATCGTATTCACCCCCAGGTCCTGGATGTAATCCAGCTTGTCGGTCAGGCCCTTGAAATCACCCATGCCATTGCCGGTACTATCCTTGAATGCCTTGACATGCAATTCATAGATGATCGCATCCTTGTACCACAGCGGATCGTCTTCCCAGCTCAAACCGGGTTCTGCATCGATCCCGGCCAACAGGGTGGTGTCATGATGTTTGTTGTTGGTTTTGTGCATAATCGTCTCGGATCAAAGAAAGTAGTCAAAATCGTGCTCACTGCGCAGGCGGCGGCGCAGGCGCAGTATGTGCAAGGGTGATGCCTGTGGATCAAGCCGGACAAAATTGCGTTCGCCCTGCCAGAGATAACGGGCGTTCGAAAGCAGGTCGTGCGCCTGGAAAGACATGTTTTCGGAGACACCGAGCTCAGCCAGCGGAAGATCTATCCAGCCGGCCTGAACGTTGTGCGGGTCGAGATTGGCCACCATGAGCAGGGTATCTTCGCCACTCGACTTGCTGTAGCAGAGCATCTGCGGGTTGTCGATGGCGTGGAAACACAGGTTGTGATCTGATTGCAGGGCGACGTTCTCGCGGCGGATGCGGTTCAGCCGGGCGATATAGTCACGCAGACTGTCAGCACGTTCGACAGTCCAATTTCTCAACTGGTATTTTTCGGAATCCAGATACTCTTCGGCCCCCGGTTCGCGGGGCTGATAATCCATCATCTCGTAGGCCGGCCCGTAAATGCCGTAGCTGGCACCCAGGGTAGCGGCCAGCGCAACGCGCAACAGGAAGGCCGGGCGCCCGCCATATTGAAGGAACTCGGGCAGGATATCCGGTGTATTGGGCCACAGGTTGGGGCGGAAATACTCGCGCGAGTCGTGTAGCGCGATTTCGGTAAAGTATTCAGTCAGTTCCTGCTTGGTATTGCGCCAGGTGAAATAAGTGTAGGACTGGCTGAAGCCGAGTTTGGCCAGCCGGTGCATGATTTTCGGCCGGGTGAATGCCTCGGCCAAAAAAATGACGTCCGGGTGATCTTCCTTGACCGAACCGATCAGCCATTCCCAGAACGGGAAAGGCTTGGTATGCGGATTGTCCACCCGAAAGATGCGTACGCCCTCACCGATCCAATGATCAACGATTCCCTTGAGTTCCTGCCACAGGGCCTGCCAATCTTCGCATTCGAAATCGAAGGGATAGATATCCTGATATTTCTTGGGTGGATTTTCGGCATACTGAATGCTGCCATCAGGACGGTGACGGAACCACTCCGGGTGTTCACGCACGTAGGGATGATCGGGGGAGCACTGAAAGGCGATGTCCATCGCCAGTTCGAGTCCCTGTTTGCGCGCTTCAACAACCAGCCGGCGAAAATCCTCGGGGCTGCCCAGTTCGGCATGAATGTCCCGGTGGCCACCATCAACAGCGCCGATGGCCCACGGACTGCCGGGATCGTTAGCGCCGGTAGTGAGGCTATTGTTCGGCCCCTTGCGGTAAGCCTGACCAATGGGGTGGATCGGCGGAAGATAGAGCACATCAAAACCCATGGCGGCGATGTCCGGCAGGCGTTTGATGACGCTGGCAAAATCACCATGCGCGATGCCGTCAGAAAGGCACGAGCGGGGGAAAAGTTCATACCAGGCGGAGAACCTCGCCTGTTCGACATCGACGACGACTTCCAGTACGCGCTCGTATTCGGCGACGAAGTGCCGTTCGGCGTATTTCGCCATCAGATCAGCCAGACGCTCGTATTGCGCCAGCTCCCGACCCAACTCGGGCGGGCTCGCTGCACCCAGCTTGTCGGCCCATTCCTGCAGATGGAAAGCGTCGTCACCCTGCGCCCTAACGGCCGCAGCTTGCACAAGTTCCACACCCACCTGCAGTGCAACGCGAATATCCTCGCTTTCGCGCCGTCGGACGATGTCGTGGCGCCAACTGAGAAAGCGGTCGACCCACGCGGCTATGGTGTATTGGTGCCGACCCAGAACCGTGGCTTTGAAACTGGCACGCCAGCGATCATTGCCCAGCGGCGCCATGTCGACCTCAACCCATTCGACTGATTTTGCCGGTTTATGCCGTAACACGCAGCGCAGGACGTCGTGTCCGTCGGCAAAGACATCGGCTTCGACGACGATTGCTTCGGACAAGGTGCATTTGATTGGGAAACGTCCGCCATCCACCTGAGGCCGGACATCCTCGATCACGGCGCGTGAGTTACCGCTGCCGGGAATAAACTTGTCGATCATGGCTTACCTCCATTTTCGTGGGCGGGTTTCAGTAAAAGCACAGCCAGCGGCGGCAGGGTCAGATTCAGTGAGTGGAAACGACCTTGAGCGGCAACCGGGGAAGCGTCGACGTGGCCAAGATTGCCTATTCCGCTACCGCCATAACAATGCGCATCGCTGTTGGCTATTTCTTCCCACACTCCGCCACTGGGTACTCCAACAGTATAATTGTAGCGGGGCACGGGCGTTAGATTGCAGACGACGAGGACGCAATCGCCGGCAGTCCGGCCACAGCGCAGGAAAGTGATCACACTTTGCTCACCGTTGCTGGCGTCCACCCAGGAGAAACCTTCAGAGCTGAAATCCTTGGCATGAAGCGCCGCTTCCCTGCGGTAAATATGATTCAGTTCACCGACCCATTGGCGCATACCGTCGTGCAGCGGATACTGGAGAACATCCCACTCCAGACTTTCTTCATGCTGCCACTCGCGTTTCTGGCCGAATTCACCGCCCATGAACAACAGTTTCTTGCCCGGATGTGCCCACATCAAGCCAAACAGCAGGCGCAGGTTGGCGAACTGCTGCCATTCGTCGCCCGGCATCTTGCCGATCAGTGTACCTTTGCCATGCACCACTTCGTCGTGCGACAACGGCAGGATGAAATTTTCGGTAAAGGCGTACCACAGCGAAAAGGTCAGCTGAGCATGATGATATTTGCGGGCGATCGGATCCTGCTGAAAATATTTGAGGGTGTCGTGCATCCAGCCCATGTTCCACTTTAAGCCGAAACCGAGGCCGCCGACGTAGGTCGGGCGCGAGACCATTGGCCAGGCCGTTGATTCCTCGGCGAAGGTCTGGACATCCGGGTAATCCCGATACACCGCTTCATTGAAATCACGCAGAAAACTGACCGCTTCGAGGTTTTCTCGCCCGCCGTGGATGTTGGGTACCCACTCGCCTTCCTTGCGCGCATAGTCGAGATAGAGCATCGAAGCCACGGCGTCCACACGCAGGCCGTCAATATGGTACTTGTCGAGCCAGAACAGCGCGCTGGACATCAGGAAACCGCGCACTTCGTTGCGCCCATAATTAAAGATGGCGCTGGACCATTCAGGCTGAAAACCCTGGCGCGGATCAGCGTGTTCGTAGATACAGGTACCGTCGAAATTGGCCAGACCATGGCCGTCGGACGGAAAATGCGACGGCACCCAGTCGAGGATAACGGCTATGTCGGCCTGGTGCAGCGTATCGACCAGGAACATGAAGTCCTGCGGCGTCCCGTAACGTGCGGTCGGCGCAAAATAACCGGTCGTCTGGTAGCCCCAGGAGCCGTAGAACGGATGTTCCGTCACCGGCAGCAACTCGACGTGGGTAAACCCCATTTCCTTAACATACGCCGCCAGCAGTGGCGCCATCTCGCGATAAGTCAGCGAGCGGTTGTTTTCTTCAGGAACGCGGCGCCAGGAGCCCAGATGCACTTCGTACACCGAGATCGGCGCGTCAAGCGCGTTGACAGTGTGGCGTTTGGCCATCCATTCACGATCATTCCACTCATAGTCGAGTTCCCACAAGCGCGAGGCACTGCGCGGCGGTTCCTCCGTACAAACGGCATACGGATCGGCCTTTTCGGCGACAAAACCATTGGCACCCTCAATATGGAACTTGTAACTCTCGCCGGCTTTGGCTCCCTCGACAAACCCCTCCCATATACCTGAGTGATCCTTGCGGCACGTCATGGGGTGGCTTTTTTCCTGCCAGTCGTTGAAGTCGCCGGTAACCGAGACGGTTTGGGCATTGGGGGCCCAAACCGCAAACTGAAAGCCGGATTTTCCATTGTTTTCGGCACGATGGGCGCCTAGGCAGGAATACAGTCGCGCATGGCTGCCTTCGCGGAAAAGGTAGATGTCCTGATCGTTGAACAGGCTCGGCAGAACAGTTGATTTGGCTGCTTTCATGAAGCACCTCCAGTGAGTTGTTTTCCTTCAAGGGCGAGATGCAGAGCCGGGCTTGCACCGTCTTTGAGTTGGCCGGGATAAAGCGTGAGATGCGGAAAGGGGATTTCGATACCAGCAACATCAAAAGCCATCTTGAGCCGACGCAGATACTCGCGACGAACGCCCCACTGTTCGATTGGCGCGACCTTGAACCGGCAGCGCAGAATCACGGCCGAATCGGCCCAGTCATTAACGCCCGCGATTTCCAGCTCTTCCAGAATTTTTGCTGCAAATTCCGGGGCGGCACGCAATTCCGCACCTACCTGGCGCATGACATCCAGCGCCTGATCAATGTTCTCGCGGTAAGCGACGCCGACATCGATAACGGCAAAGGCAAATTCCCGCGTCTTGTTGGTCACGGTTGTGATGGTTCCGTTGGGGACGAAATGGACATTCCCATCGTAGTCACGCATGCGCACGTAGCGCAAGGTGATTTCTTCTACCACCCCGGATTTTCCGCCGGCCTCGATCACGTCGCCCTGACGCATCTGGTTCTCCAGCAGCAGGAAAAAACCGGTAAAGAAGTCTTTGACCAGACTTTGTGCGCCAAAGCCGACCGCTAAACCCACCACGCCCGCTGCACCAACAATCGGCGCAATTGAAATCCCGATTTGTCCAAGAATCAGGGTACCGGCAAGCAGCGTAATAACGACTGAGGCAATGTAGCGAAATACCCGGCCCAGAGTGGCGATACGCTTGTGTTCTTCGGCATCATCGAGGTTCTTGGTCAGATAGATGCGGAAGGTACGAATCAGTTTGTGCGAAAAAGCATGGGCGAGCCAAGCCAGAACGATGATAAGGGCGATCCTTAGACCCGAGACCATGGCGGGTGAAAGCGCGTTGATTAGGGAATGAATTTGTTCAAGTACGTTACTGCTCATCGTGCCTCCCGTCCAAACCGAGTTGTAGATAAATAATCTAGCGTAAAAAATTCCTTGATATTTATATTTGCAGCAATTAGTATTGCACAAATGTATTTACCGGTCAAACGATGTGCTTCTAACGCGGGCGCATAAAGGAACAGATGGATAGCGAATTGACAGCAATTAACGAAACGGATACTCAGCCGGAAGCTGAAGCGCGCCAGATTGCTACGGCGGAGGAGTCCTTTCGGTTAATTTTGCGGTTGGTGCGCATTATTCAATCCGGCATGCAGGGCATCGACCCCGGACAGAATCTCAGCGGATCTCAGTTGTGGGCGCTGTGGCAAATATCGGCCCAGCCGGGATTACGCGTTACGGAGTTGGCCGAAGCCTTGCACATTCGTCAATCCACGGCCAGCAATCTGCTCGACAAGCTTGAGTTGCGCAGCCTGATTCGTCGGGAGCGAAGTACCACGGACAATCGCGTGGTGCGCCTCTACTTGACCGAGTCGGCCGTCAATGTGGTCACCGGCATTCCCGGGCCCATGCAGGGGCAACTGCGCCATCGCTTACGTGAATTGCCTTCACCTACGCTGCAGGGATTGCTTGAAGGCCTGACGTCGGTGCTGGACTCGCTGGGCAAACCAAACCCGAATTGACATCGCCATGACCCGGCGCGCCGGC
>JBBRDR010000152.1:0-6808 GCA_038203745.1 Burkholderiales bacterium
GTTGAACATGCAGCGCATGATTTCGCGCGCTGTCTGGTTTTCAAGTGCCACAATCCGCAGATTCTGGCGGATGGCGTCCGGCACAATCAGAACGGCCTTTCCCTGATAGTTGAAAGGCAGCGACATGCCCAGTTCGGGTGAGCCGTAGATGTGATTGGAGAAACCATCCAGCGCGGCGATCTCAACGAGTTCGGCGCCTTTGCGGCGATAGATCTTCAGCGTGCCGCCAACGTGCGGCGTAATGACGGCGGCGATCTCGGCCTGGCCGTCAGCATCCAGATCACTCACGCCAACCGGGTTTAGCCAGCGGTTTGGCTGGCCGACGGGTGCGGATTGTGCGGCGATCTCCAGCGTGCCGGCGAGCAGACGGATCAAGGCCATGCGCGCGCCGCTGCGCCGATTGCTGATTATCACCAGAAGTTCGACGTCCCCATCTTTCGTTATACGTACCAAACGGGGCGTCAGGTCCTCAAACACTTCATCGTCGGGGAGGGCGAGTTCGTAGTTCTTTCCGCTGCTGGCGGTGACCTTGAGGCGTGCGTATTCGTGCGGCTTGCCAAGCGCGAAATGTCCGTAGCGTTCGACGGGGTCGGCATAGCGGGCCGATTTGATAGCTTCATTGATGTCCGTGGCGTGGGCCGCAGACATGAACAGCACGAAGGCGAGAAGTAATAGCTGTTGAGCGTGCTGCATGGGAAAGTTATATCTCCAGTAACGGGTTTGCACATTGCCGGCTACCATGATCTAAGGGACAATCAGCCGCTTTTGATGTCTGTGTCCGGTCATTATGCCTGATCATCCCTGTCTGGCCTGTGGCGCATGCTGCGCGGCTTATCGTGTCGACTTTCATCCGCTGGAACTTGCTGGCGGCAAGTTCGCGTGGGCGGGCGGTGTGCCTTTGGCGCTTACCGTGCCGGTGACTGCCCGGCTTGTTCGTATGGCCGGCACCGATGCGGCGCAGCCGCGCTGTGTGGCGCTGGATGGAGAAATTGGCCGGTGCGTTGCCTGTTCGATTTATGATGGACGACCGTCGCCGTGTCGTGAGCTTGAGCCCGGTTGTGATGCCTGTGAACGGGCGCGGGCGCGCCACGGTTTGGCGACTTTAGCGTAAAGGAAAAAACAATGATTCTCGAAGTGCGCGGTGAGTATATTCAGCTCGATCAACTGCTCAAGTCCACCGGGTTGTGTCATTCCGGCGGCTTTGCCCATAGCGAAATAGGTGCCGGCAAGGTTGTTGTGGATGGCGTGGTCGAAACGCGAAAACGCGCCAAGCTGAGGCCGGGGCAGCAGGTGAGTTATGGCGGTGAAACGGTGGATCTGGTTGAACTGGTAGCGGGGGCATAGACCGGCCTGCAGACCTGCGACGCTCGCGGGCTGGCGGTCTATGTGGGCAATGCGCTACGTGTCACGCTGTGAATCAATATCCACGGGCTATTCAGCGTATATGGCTTCGCAACGCTCATTTTTCGTTGTTCTCAGCGATGCCATGTCGTAGATCGCCATTCTGTGCGGCTTCCAGGCCAGTGCCTCGTTGCGGAAAATAGACTATATTGTTATCGAACTTCACAGTAGTTTCGGAATCCTATAACATATATAAGACTTGAGAGGACGGCCGCCGGCCGCCAGTTTTGTTGTGCAATCAGTTTTTTGGAAAGGATATTGACGTGCTTGAATCCTATCGTGCCCATGTTGCCGAGCGTGCTGCGCTTGGCATACCGCCCCTTCCCCTGACGGCAAAGCAAACTGCCGAGCTGGTCGAACTGCTGAAGAATCCGCCCAAGGGCGAAGAGCAGGCCTTGGTCGAGCTGATTACCTACCGCATCCCTGCCGGTGTAGATGACGCGGCCAAGGTCAAGGCTGAATACCTCGCCAAGATTGCCAAGGGTGAAGAACAATGTGCGTTGATTTCCAAAGCCAAGGCAACTGAACTGCTCGGTACCATGCTTGGCGGCTACAACGTCAAGCCGCTGATCGACGTGCTGGATGATGCCGAAGTCGGCAGCGTGGCCGCTGAAGCGCTGAAAAAAACCCTGCTGGTCTTCGACTTTTTCCATGATGTGAAGGAGTTGGCCGATAAAGGCGTTGCCAACGCCAAATCCGTGCTGCAATCCTGGGCCGACGCTGAGTGGTTTACCTCGCGTCCGGAAGTGCCGACCTCGCAGAAGCTGACCGTTTTCAAGGTCACCGGCGAAACCAATACCGATGATCTCTCCCCGGCCCCCGACGCTTGGTCACGCCCCGATATTCCGCTGCACGCCTTGGCCATGCTGAAGAACCCGCGTCCGGGTATCGATGCCGACGAGCCGGGTAATCGTGGCCCGCTCAAGCAACTCGAAGCACTGGCCGCCAAGGGCAATCTGATCGCCTACGTTGGCGACGTGGTCGGTACCGGTTCCTCGCGTAAATCGGCGACCAACTCGGTGCTATGGTTTACCGGCCAAGACATTCCCTACGTGCCGAACAAGCGTTTCGGCGGCTTCTGTTTGGGTACCAAGATTGCGCCGATCTTCTTCAACACCATGGAAGATGCCGGTGCGCTGCCGATTGAGCTGGACGTCGAGCAGATGAACATGGGCGACGAGATCGAGCTCAAGATTGATACGGCCACGACGAAAGTGACCGCGCTCAAAAATGGCCAGATCATTGCCGAATCGCAGCTCAAAACGCCGGTGATTCTGGATGAGGTGCGTGCGGGTGGCCGCATTCCGCTGATCATCGGGCGTGGCCTCACCACCAAGGCGCGTGAAGCGCTCGGGCTTCCCGTTTCAACTCTGTTCCGCCTGCCGCAAAATCCGGCCGATACCGGCAAGGGTTACACACTGGCGCAGAAGATGGTTGGCCGTGCCTGTGGCCTCCCGGAGGGTAAAGGCGTTCTGCCCGGCACCTACTGTGAGCCGAAAATGGCCACCGTCGGTTCGCAGGACACCACCGGCCCGATGACGCGTGATGAGCTGAAAGACCTGGCCTGTCTTGGTTTTTCGGCCGACATGGTGATGCAGTCTTTCTGCCACACGGCCGCGTATCCCAAGCTGGTCGACGTTAATACGCACCGCACCCTGCCGAGCTTCATCACCACGCGCGGTGGCGTTTCGCTGCGTCCGGGCGACGGCATCATTCATAGCTGGCTCAACCGCCTGCTGCTGCCCGATACCGTCGGTACTGGCGGCGATTCGCACACGCGCTTCCCGATCGGTATTTCATTCCCGGCCGGTTCCGGTCTGGTCGCTTTTGCTGCCGCCACTGGCGTCATGCCGCTGGACATGCCGGAATCAGTTCTGGTGCGCTACAAGGGTAAGCTGCAGGAAGGCGTCACGCTGCGCGATCTGGTCAATGCCATTCCTTACTATGCCATCAAGCAGGGTTTGCTGACCGTCGCCAAGCAAGGCAAGAAGAACATCTTCTCCGGCCGCATCCTTGAAATCGAAGGCTTACCCGACCTCAAGATCGAGCAGGCATTTGAACTCTCCGATGCCTCCGCTGAACGTTCAGCAGCCGGTTGCACCGTGCATCTGGACAAAGCACCGATCATCGAATACATGACTTCGAACATCACGCTGATGAAGTGGATGATCGGCAACGGGTATTCCGATGCACGCACCCTCGGTCGTCGTATCAAGGCCATGCAGGCCTGGATTGCCGATCCGCAACTGCTCAAAGCCGACGCCGACGCGTCGTATGCGGCGGTGATCGAGATCGATCTGGCCGACGTCAAGGAACCGATCGTCGCCTGCCCGAACGACCCGGACGATGTGAAGCTGCTCTCCGAAGTCGCCGGCACCCACATCGACGAAGTCTTCATCGGTTCGTGCATGACCAACATCGGCCACTTCCGCGCTGACGGCAAGGTGCTTGACGGCCAGAGCGACCTGCCAACGCGTTTGTGGGTCGCCCCGCCGACCAAGATGGACGCCATGATCCTCAACGAAGAGGGCTATTACGCCATCCTCGGCAAGAGCGGTGCGCGCATGGAAATGCCCGGCTGTTCGCTGTGTATGGGCAACCAGGCGCAGATCAAGAAGGGCAGTACGGCGATTTCGACCTCGACACGCAACTTCCCCAACCGTCTCGGCATCGATACCTTTGTGTATCTCGGTTCCGCCGAACTGGCCGCCATCTGCGCGTTGCTCGGCAGAATCCCGACCGTCGCCGAATACATGGAGAAAGTGAAAGTGGTGAATGCGAAGGCGGCTGACGTGTATCGCTACATGAACTTCGACAAGATTGCCGAGTTCAAGGAAGTGGCGGACACGGTGACGGTTTAGGCGTTGCCATAGCCTGAAAAATAACGCCCCGGTTGACTCGGTGAGAACTGAGTCGCCGGGGTGTTTTTACGATCTGTGTTTGGCGTCGGTCTGGAGGTCAATATCGACGGGCATCTCCGGGCGGCATGTCTTGGGTGCCAATATCCATAAGGTATCCAGAGGTCGATGCCGTGGGAGTGCCGTTTGATGCGGCTTCCAGAGGCTATGCCTAGCGAGTGGCTCAGCTCGCGGAGGTTTTTCGCTGCCGAAGGCCACCTGTCCGGCCTGACTCATCCCTCATCCGCAGAACCGTGACTCTCAAGTTCCGAAAACTTGGCCGCCATCGTCGGGTTACCACGCGTAAGCTTCTTGATCGTCACATCTTGAGCCTTGTCGTTCGCAAGACGCAGGTTGCGATCAGTACCGAGCAGCGCTTCCTTCGTCTTTTGCAGGTGATCGATCGACTTGTCGATCTCTTCGATCGCCGTCAGGAAACGTCTGGAGGCGAGGTCGTAGTTCTTCGCGAATGCGCCCTTGAACGCTTCGAGCTCGGTCTCGAAGTTCGTAATGTCGATGTTTTGTGCCCTCATGAGCGCAAGCTCCGACTTGTATTTGAGCGAGTTCATCGCCGCATTGCGCAGCAGCGTAATGATGGGAAGAAAGAACTGCGGCCGCACGACGTACATCTTCGGGTAGCGGTGGAACACGTCGATGATCCCGGTATTGAAGAGCTCACTGTCCGGCTCAAGCAGTGAGACCAGCACCGCATACTCACACCCCTTCTCGATGCGATCCTTGTCGAGTTCCTTCAGGAAGTCCTCGTTCTTGTTCTTCGTTGCTGTGCGATCGCTCTCGTTCTTCATTTCAAACATGATCGAGACGATCTCGGTGCCCGCCTCGTCCGCGTCACGAAAAATGTAATCGCCCTTGCTGCCCGTCCGCGCGTCGTTATCCTTCTCGAAGTAGGCCCTTGGAAACGCCGTCGCGCGAATGCGGTTGAACTCCGTCTCGCAGTGCTGTTCCAGCGTCTCGCCCACCATCTTGGTCGACAGGCGAGCCTTCATGTCCCGCAGGCGCTCGATTGCGTCATCGCGATCCTTGATCTGCGTCTCGTATTTGTCCTTGAGCGAGTTCTCGGCGAGCTGCTTCTCAAGCGCCGCTCGCGCGATGCCGCTCTTCAGTTCGTCGCGTTCCTTCTCCACGGCGCTGAGTGCCTCGGTAATCGCCAGTCTCTGCGTCAGCTCGATGGTGTCGATCATGGCCTTCAGGCCCTGGATTTCCGCGTCCTTCGTTGCAGCGGCGTTCTGCAATTCGCTCACGCGCTTCGCCTCGGCCAGCTCGGAAGCGGACTGCTTGTCGTGCTTCGCCCGCGCCAGTTCGTTCGCCAGGGCGTCACGCTCTTTCTCGACGGCGCTCAGGGCCTCGCTCACGGCGAGCTTGCGTGCCACCTCGCCGGCATCGAGCCTGGCCTTCAGTTCCTGAATCTCGGAATCCTTGGCGACGGCCGCCGTCTGCATTTCGCCGGCCAGCTTGGATTGGGCAAGTTTGACGGCATTCTGCTTATCCCGCTCGGCCAGCTCAAGCCGATCATGCAACTGCTTTTCAAAATCGGCATCGCGAACCTGCTTCAGAATGTTTGCGTACCCGGCTTCGTCAATTGTGAAGGCTTTATTGCAGTGCGGACAGATGATTTCATGCATGACTATTTACTTTCCGAATGTTGCGGTCTCCAAAGGGCCAGAGTCATTTCCATTTTTCGAAATGACTCTGGCGCTAATGGCACTTGAATTCCTGAATGATCCTATAAAACGCAGTTGAAACCGCTATCAACATGCCCCGCAGGAAATACCCCTGGGGTGCGGAGATCACAGAGCCACAGAGCACACAGAGGTAAAACGAGGCCCACCTTGCGGGTGATTGATCAATTTCACGTAAGCCTTTGTCCCTCTTCAGGGAGGCTTCGCGCTGTCCTCTGTGTTTTTCTCCGTGTTCTCTGTGTTGAATGAGGTTTTTAGGATGATTGCGACCCCTTTGCGTCTCCCACCCCATTCCGTCGACGCTCAAGACAAACACCGCCGGATGAATTCCTCCGCCGTCACAATCGGGCAATCGAATGTGTCGGCAAGGGTCAGCAAATCGGCGTCGCCACTGATCAGATAATCGGCTGTGCCGACCAGCGCCAGATGCAGAAACGGCAGGTCATACTTGTCCCGACACTGAACCGATTCGGGCAAGGTCGCCGGCAGATTCACGGTCGCGCAGTGCGGCAGATAGTCAGCAAGCAACTCGTGCTGATCCGAGCCCGAAAGTTTGAACTTGGGATAGGCCAACACGCGGATCAACTCCTTGGCCGTTGCCGCGCAAGTCAGCGGCACACATCGACCGCCTTGCCATGCCAGCCGCAGAGGGTCTAGGCGACTGCCGCTGAACACCAAGGCAGACAGCACGACGTTGGTATCGATGACCACGCGCGGCGGACGCTTGGCCGTTTTCATTCGGGCGTACGCGCCCAGCTCACCGCATCGGCAATATCGGACTCGGACAGGTTCAATTCGGCGAGTTTTGCC
>JBBRDR010000153.1:0-6682 GCA_038203745.1 Burkholderiales bacterium
GATGATCACCGACAAGCTCTAAAGCTACGGCGCCGCCAAGCGGAATATCACGCCCGGCGTCGAGCACCGCCCGCATAAGGGCCTTAACAACCGGGCCTCAACAACCGGGCCGAGAATTCCCACCAGCCAACAAGGCGACGATAGCGCATCATGAAGGGCGTCAAATCACAGCGCCACGTCCAGCGCTTCCTTTCCACCCACGATCAAATTGCCAACGTCTTTTCCCGCCCGCCCCCAACCAACGCCCCCAGCCAGCGCCGCCACCATCCGCTCTGCCCGCACCCAGGCGTTTACGCACTGGGCCGAGGTGACCGGCGTCGCAATGGCCGCATGCTTACGCCCAATTCCGGCATAGCGTCTTTCCTCGCGCCCGATTGCAACAAGTTGACGGTGCCGGACGATCTCACAATCCCGTTCTCACCGAACGCTTTTCGAAGTTAAGCGTTGGATAACAAACCAAAGCTGACCATGACAGACGGAACGAAAAAACATGAAAATTTCAAGATCGGGTTCACGTCCATTGACTCCCTTCCGGCAAAGGGTTAACCAGGGATATGTAAAATGTGGTGAGGTAGGATTATGCGCTATACATTGCTTATTGTCGCCGCAGCGCTGCTTCTTCCGGTAGCTCCTGTGAGTGCAGCTGGGGCGAAAGTGGCTCAGGATAGTGTTGAGCCAGTTGGAAAAAATAAAAATTTACCTAGACCAAGGCGTCCACGCGTTGGGAATAACAGCAATTTTCTGCCGATCTTTGCTGGAGTGCTGGCCGCTGCGGCTGGTGTGGGTGGAGGTATCGCCTTAATTCCTGGTGGTCAGCCTGTTAGCCCTTAAATTTTGCGACCTATCATCGATTGATCTTCTGCCTTCCTCGCGGTGATGCGAAGAAAATCATTGCCGCGTAGCGTTACCCGGTAAAAGGTTTATCCGATATCGTCAGCTTGTTTCCGTTCTTAAAACATTCCCGATTGCCTGTGTGGCACTGAACCCCCAAACCAATAAAAGCGTTGGGCCGTAGGTCAAGACTGAGTAGCAGCGACAGTTTTTCGTCTGCAACGAAGCTTGGAAACTTGGATACAAGATCGACGTCAAGATTTCCAAGCTTGGCAATCCCAGGAACCACCGGAGAATCGATTGACGCAGAGAACGCAGCTAAGGCATTAGTTGCGCTAGCTAAAACCGCGATAGCGAGTTTGCTCTGCTGACCCGCGACCTGCAGGGGCTTAAACCGTTCCGCCGTTGCTAGCACGTTCTGCTGCCGACGTGTGATCCCCGGATGCGTAATGCCAAGATCAAGAGGTATTTTGCTCCGAGCACGCTCTAACAACGAGATTGCTCCATCCATATTATAACCAGCCATGAGCATTATCTCTGTGCCAAGCTCGTCTGCCTCAATTTCGGTTTTTTTGATGACACGGCTGCCAATGCCCAATTCTGCCATGAGCAGCGATTTACCTTTGAGCTTACGGGCATGATTGAGGATGTTGTGCGCTAACTCATGAGCGATAACGAACGCCAGTTCGTCGTCATTTGCGCTAAATTTCATCATTTTGGCGGTTACTGCAACGTATTTACCGTCGGACCAAGCATTGAGTCCTCCCTTATCGTAAAGGACTGACCTTCCTCCACAACCGCTTTCACCTACAAACGAGATATTGACGGTTGCGGTGTCGCGCTGAATTGTCAGTTGGGCCGGCCCACGAGCAAGGGAATCTTCCAGAAAAGACTCGAATATTGCGACGCGATCATAACGCCCTGTATTTCCCACCAAGTGTAAGTTAAAATCGCCCGTAGATATGCCGTTTACTGCTGTCACCACATCGCCGGCAGCAATGCCGCCAAGGGCTGCAGCAGATTGTGGGATTACATGACGGATACCAAAACCCATTCCCAAATGGAAAGATTTCTCAATCATAAGTCGATCAGCGGCATCGTAGCTTGCGGCGTCGTGAAGAGACATGCCGGTAAGCATGGTCGGACGCGTGCACTTGTCAGCGCTCGCGGCGCTGAGATGATAGGTCACGCGATCAAGCCGCTCTTCTTCGGTTTCAGCGGAAAAAGATACCGCCGGCAATTTTAACGTCTCTTGAATTACAGCTATGCTGGAGTCAGAACGATACGCTTCGACAACGATTGACGGAAAAGTCTCCTGCTCGTTATAAAAGGGCACTATTACCCGATTGAGCGAAAACGAATGCTCTGGATAAACGCGCGCTTGGGCGAGGGCAGCAGCAGGCGTTATCAAACCTGTGGCCAGAGCAATTGCAGCAGATGAGCTGGCAATGTGCCTGCGAAAGTACCATGTCATATCTGTAATCCACTCTTGATTGAGTGGCTTCCAATTACGCCATTAGCCTTTAGAAACTGTGAAGCGCGCGATTAAAAGAGGCCATGCTGCGGTTCAGAAAAGGGCCGGTTGTGGCAAACTGTTTTTCGTCAGCATCTATGACCGAGGTGGCCTGGTTGGTCTGCACAGCGATTAGCGCTGGATAAGTGGATCGTCCGCTGTCTGTTCGTTAGATATTCCGATATGGGATGTCACGCCGGGAGGACGTAGCCCGACCGGACTGACGCGCCGTATCGACGACCAGATTGATGCAACCCTCTTTATGGGTAGGTTGCCCAAATATGCTTGATCCGGCGTCATGATGGTGAGGCTCGAATACAGCCTCGTTCCATTCTAGAAGCCCAGATACCGACCGGTCGACACCCGGGCTTCGCTACCCCCCCAAATAAGCGCGCAAATAGGCTGCCTGATACTTCACCGAACGCCACAGGCGCTCGACAATGACGTTGTCGAGCCGCGCGCCCCCGACAGGAAATTACCCACCAGCGTCAACTCGCCGATCTTGGCAGGCAAGGTCTTTGCGTCGATTGCGGGCTCCGCCGCTTCGCTGGCGCTGTCCGCGCCAAAACCGCCAGCGGCCCCATCAAGCAACTGCGTTCGCCAAGTCGTAATCTGGTTCGCGTGAACCTCATATAGCTGCGTGAACTCGGCCAGCGTCAGCTCACCCTACGCCGTGGCCAATGTCACCTTCGCCTTGAACACCGGGTTGTGGTTCTGGCGGCGTCTTCTGCTCATATGCGCTCCTGTCATGCGGTCACATCGGCCGCCGTCAGACAGAAAATCCACTCATCCCATTGCGCAGTTTTGTCAGGCCGCCGCTATCATGTCGGCTCCGCCTTCTCAGGAGTCGGAGCCTCCAACAACCCCGGGTCAATTCAATCCACCTGACCAATTCAATCTTAAATCGGGACGATAACAGACGACAAGACGATTTTGGCCCAAAATGAAGCATTTTTTCTGTCGTTCATTTGTCATTTTTGGTTGATAACCCACTAACACACTTTAACGAATCATTATTCATCAATCAGAACTTTGGATCGCTATCCAACTTAATCGAACCGAACAATCATACGTCTTTATCGTCTCTGGGAGGGTTACGGTTTTGTCGGAACTTCACGCAGCATCAGCGGCAAATGGTAGGTTCAACCCGGCCGTAATTGATCAAGATTGTCGGAAATGGTATGTGGCAGAGACATTAGCTCGGCGCGAAGAAATAGCCTTTCAAAACTTGACCAGGCAGCACTTTCAGGCTTTTGTTCCTCGTCTAACCAGAACAATCCGCCACGCCAAAAAAACGCATACGGTTCTCGCCCCGGTTTTTCCGGGCTATGTTTTTGTGTGCTTCGATCCTGATTCTCACCCCTGGCGATCGATCAACAGCACCTTTGGCATCAAGCGACTTCTAGGGTCTGGGCAGACGCGTCCGAGCCCGATGCCGCGTGCCGCGATGGAGCATATTTTCTCGCGGTGTGAAGACGGTGTAATTAAAACCCCATGCTTCAATTTTCACTCAGGACAGATTGTTCGGATAACAAGGGGCCCATTTGCCGACCGTATCGGTTCAGTAGAATCGCTTGATGAAAAGGGGCGTGTCCGCGTTCTTCTAGACATATTGGGAAGTGAGCGTTCCATATCCATGGACCGCCATTCGGTGGGCCTTTATGAGCTGTAAAGACCCTTCCAAACGGTATCGGTTAGCCGCGTGTCAGTTTACGCTCAGCGCGGACATACCGCCTATTCGGGAAACAAGGACGTGAACTCGCGGTCCGTGGTTTCTTCGCCTTCAAGGGCTCGAAATTTCGACACGGGGCGAGGCGACGGAATTTACGGTCGGCTATTGCTCTCCAATCGATTCTCGCTTGGGGGTGCAATTTTTCTGGCAGTCGTTCTGCCGGAATTTCTACATCCGTATGTGGAGAAATGGGGGCCGTGGTTTGGCGGGCATACGTCAGGTCTGGAACCATCCGCGCTGAGTGCGATGGCAGCGATCGTTGCCACTCATCTCTCATTGCGCCGGATGGGTTCACTTCCACTTGTTACAACGCGCAGCCTCATTTTTCCGACAGTGATGATCTGTTTTGGAGGAGCGCTCCTTGGTCTGCTTGCGCTCAAAATTCCGCCATCACGATATCATATCTGGGTAGCGCCGCTTGTCACCTATTTGTGGTATCTTTGGGTCTCGGTCTTGCGTGCAAGGATCGTGCGTCCGGTCATTGGCCTGTTCGCAATACGCCCCGAGAGCTTAGCTGATTTGCCGGGAAACATTGACTGGCGCGAATTTAATTTCGACTCAAATCCGAGCCTCTTCTCCGCAATCGTCATTGATCCACATTCGCAGTTTGATATCAAAAGTTCCCAATTAATCACTAACTTAGTTTTAAAGGGGCACGCCGTTTATCATTGGACGCATTTGGAGGAAGGTCTAACCGGTCGCGTTAGATTTGCCAGTCAAGCGGACAATGATTTTGGCGCACTGCTACCATCTTTGTCCTATGTCAGAATGCGTCGTTTTATCGATTTTATCGTCGCTATGATTGTTTGGCCGATTTTCCTGTTGATAGTGGCCTTAGCCGCTGTCGCCATAAAACTTGACGGGCCGGGTCCAGTTTTCTTTCGCCAACAACGCAAGGGCTTTCGAGGCGATCGCTTCACCTGCTATAAAATGCGCACGATGCAGGACAGCGCAGACGGTCCCGCCTTTACGCTGGAGGCAGATCCGCGTGTGACGCGTGTTGGTAAAGTGTTGCGCAAATGGCGCATCGATGAATTGCCTCAGATTCTGAATGTAGTGAAAGGCGAAATGGGCTGGGTTGGTCCGCGCCCGGAGGCTGTGGAGCTTGCGAACCTCTATGCAGCGCAGATTCCGTTCTATGATTACCGCCACGCAGTGCGACCGGGCATTACGGGTTGGGCTGCTGTACATCAGGGAAATGTTGCTGAAGAAAGTGCGGCGCGGATGAAGCTGGAATATGACTTTTACTACATCAAATATTTTTCTCCGTGGCTCGACATATTGTTATGCTTTAAAACGTTACAGACGATTTTGAGCGGTTTTGGCTCACGCTGAGGCGAGTGGCTTGTAGGAACGGCAGCAGCCAGGGTCACATCATAGCACTCGCCAATATCATGCGAAATATTCGCAACAACGAACCGTCAGATGTTCTCGTATTGCCAAGGAATCAGCAGAATTGTTCAATCGTTGGTTTACCCCAAAAACGCCGCCGCAGCCCATGGTTGCCCCCGGCCAGCGCATTTATGCGATCGGCGATATCCATGGCCGTGCCGATCTGCTCGAAAAGCTGGTCGCGATGATTGAGAATGATGCCGCAGCGCGTGGTGACGCTGAAATTTTGCTGATTTTTCTGGGCGACTTGATCGATCGTGGCCCAGATTCGGCTGCCGTTGTTGATCGGTTGGGTCAATTATTGTCCGTTGGCGATGGGGTTCGGTTGATCAAGGGCAATCATGAGGAAGTATTTGCCAGCGCTGCCACAGGCTGTACGAAATCGACCCGGCTGCTGATGCAAATCGGCGGGTATGAGACGCTGGAAAGCTACGGCATTTCGCGCGCCGAGGCAGACGAAGGCACGATGCAGGATTTGGCCGACCTGTTGAAGCAGCGTATTCCGCAAGCGCATCTCGACATCATCAACCGGGGTGAAGACATGGTGCGATCGGGGGATTATGTGTTTGTTCATGCCGGTATTCGCCCTGGCGTTGCGCTTGACGACCAAAAGGCAAGCGATTTGCGTTGGATACGCGGCCCGTTCCTTGATGCGCGCCGCCGCGACCCATTTGTGGTGGTTCATGGCCATACGCCCACAGAAGCAGTTGAGTTCAGGCCAGACCGGATCGGTATCGATACCGGTGCCAGTTTTAGCGGCAAACTGACGGCTTTGGGGCTGGAGGGAGCTGAACGCTGGGTGCTGCAAACCTGATCTGCGCGCTTTGGCGACTTTTGCGTTATTGCAACGGCAAATCCCGCACCGCCAGCCAAGGCGGTATGATAGGCCTGTCGGGCGATTGTTGGATCGCGGCGGATTCTTTGTCGGCGGTGTTAATCTCCCCTTACCGTGCAAATGCGTGTTGCCGCCAGGATGCTGTTGATGTGCAGCGGGTCGCTGTAGCGTTTCAGATACTGCCATGTCCGCGATGGGTTATAGCTTGCATTGGTGAGCAGATAGACGTTCGGTCGGTCGGGCGGTCGGTCGGTCGATCTCGGTTTGCCACATCAGCCGGGCGTTGCGCCCGAAGTCATGCAGAAGCTGGCGACTGACTTTAGCCGCGGTCATCCGCTCTTGGTAATGGAGCATAACACACGCCACTTCGCGCACGACA
>JBBRDR010000154.1:0-6663 GCA_038203745.1 Burkholderiales bacterium
CAGTCCGTGGCCAGCATGATGGCTGCTTTTAGTCAGAAAAATATTTAGTACAAATCACAAGGAGTAATTGATGAATATCGGATTTATCGGACTGGGCATCATGGGTCGCCCGATGGCCAAGAACCTGCTCAAAGCGGGCTTCGCACTCACCGTTTTTGACAAATTCGCCAAGTTTGACGATCTGGTCGCGCTCGGCGCCAGGGCTGGCGTCTCCAACAAGGATGTTGCCGCACAAAGTGATGTGATCATCACCATGCTGCCCAACTCGCCGCACGTCAGAGAAGCCGTTCTCGGCAAGGACGGCGTGCTGGACGGCGCGAAAGCCGGCACCATTCTTGTCGATATGAGCTCGATCGCCCCGGGTGCCGTGCAGGAAATTTGCGCAGCCGTGAAAGAGAAGGGCATCGTCATGCTTGACGCCCCGGTTTCCGGCGGTGAGCCCAAAGCCATTGAAGGCACCCTGGCCATCATGGTCGGCGGTGACCCGAAAGCCTTCGAAACGGTCAAGCCAGTTCTTGAAAAAATGGGTGCATCCGTTGTTCATGTCGGCGAAATCGGTGCGGGCAATGTCACCAAACTGGCCAACCAGATCATCGTGGCGCTCAATATTGCTGCGGTGTCTGAAGCTTTCGTGCTGGCCACCAAGGCGGGCGTTAACCCAGAGGCCGTGTTCAACGCGATCAAGGGCGGGCTTGCGGGTTCAACGGTTATGAACGCCAAGGTGCCGATGATTCTGGACGGCAACTTCAAGCCCGGTTTCCGTATTGATCTGCACATCAAGGATCTGCAGAACGCCCTCGATACCGCCCACGCCCTCAATGTACCGGTGCCGCTTACTGCCAACATCATGGAGACCATGCAAGCCCTCAAGAACGACGACTTTGGCACTAGCGACCATAGCGCCATCGTCCGCCATTATGAAAAGCTGGCCAAGGTTGAAGTCCGAAAATGATTACAACCTGATGATCAGCTTTGAACTGAAGCACGTAGGTGCGAAGCCTGATCATTTTATTTCGATGTAAGTCGAAGCAAGCTAATGTCATACCGGCCCGGTTCTTCTTTCGAGGAGCCTTGGGTGACTTTTTGCCGAAATTATTGCTGGAGTAGTTGGAAAAATAGATTTTGTAGCGTTTGTTTCCGGAAAGTCGTTAACACTTCCCGTTCATCCCGCCGCCATGCGTGGCATTAACTTGTTCTACCCGGCTTTTAATTGTTCATCAGGAGAGAGTTAATATGAATAATACAATTATTACGACTGATAAGTCGTCCCCAGCATTTGGTCCGTTCTCACAGGCTGTGATGAAAGATGGCTTTCTTTATACTTCCGGTTTAATGCCTTTTTTGCCTGGAAGTGGTGAGCTGGTCAGTAACGACCTTGAAGAGCAGATGCACCAGTGCATGCGCAACATGAAGTCAATCCTTGCGGCCGCAGATATGACGATGGAAGATCTGGTCATGGTGACAGTTTTTACCACCGATATGCAGGAATTCGCCAACCTAAACAAGGTTTATGGTTCTTATTTTGAGGGGATTTCTGCTTATCCGGGCCGAGCTGCTGTCGGCATCTCTGCGCTGGCCAAGGGCGCAAGAGTTGAACTGACAGCGGTTGCCAAGAAATAGACGTTAAACACGGCGCTTTGATGTGTGGTCAGATATTGCGAATTCAGTCATACTTATTTCGACTAGATACTTCAAGAAATTAAATTAACCTATAAACAATTAGTTGAGGTCAAAATGCCTAGCAAGCTTGTTTATGTTTTTGGTCCGTCGAAAACCGAAGGCTCCGCTGATATGAAAAATCTGCTGGGTGGCAAAGGAGCCAACCTTGCAGAAATGTGCCGTTTGGGAATTTCGGTACCGCCAGGCCTTACGATCAGTACTGAAGCATGCACGGTATACACAGAACAGGGCAGTGAAACTGTGCTCAAACTGATTGAAAAAGACGTAAAGGCTGGTGTTGCATTTGTTGAAATGGAAATGGGTAAAAAGTTCGGTGATTCCGCCGATCCCTTGCTAGTGTCTGTGCGCTCGGGTTCGCGTGCCTCGATGCCGGGCATGATGGATACGATTCTGAATCTCGGGCTTAACGACGAAGCCGTTCTTGGCCTTGCTACCAAGTCGGGTAACGATCGATTTGCATGGGATTCTTACCGCCGTTTTATCCAGATGTACGGTGAAGTGGTTATGGGCCTGAAGCCCGAGTCTAAAGAAGATCACGATCCCTTTGAGTTCATCATCGATGCGATCAAGGAAAAGAAAGGTGTTGAACTCGATACCGATCTGACGGCTGACGATCTAAAACAGATGGTTGGCGAATTCAAGGCGATGATTCATAAGCGCCTTGGACGAGAATTTCCCAACGATCCGTGGGAACAACTCTGGGGTGCCGTGTTGGCTGTGTTCCAGAGCTGGAACAATGACCGCGCCGTCTATTACCGCCAGATTAATGACATTCCTGGTTCCTGGGGAACCGCGGTTAACATACAGTCCATGGTGTTTGGCAACCTCGGTCAGAATAGCGGTACAGGCGTCGCCTTTACCCGTGATGCCGCTTCAGGCGAAAATATTTTTAACGGCGAATTCCTCATCAACGCTCAAGGCGAAGATGTGGTGGCTGGGATACGCACACCGCAGCAGATTACACTTGAAGGTTCGCACCGCTGGGCCGAACTGTCTATGGTCAGCGAAGCCGACCGTGCTGCCAAGTTCCCGTCGCTCGAAGAAATCATGCCGGCGATTCACGCCGAACTGATCAAAACCGAATCCGCGCTGGAGAATCACTACAAAGACATGCAGGACATTGAGTTCACCATCCAGGAAGGCAAGCTCTGGATGTTGCAGACCCGTTCAGCAAAACGTACGGGAGCTGCACTCGTTCGCACGTCGATGGAAATGCTGGCTGAGGGCATGATTGATGAAAAAACGGCGCTAATGCGCATTGCACCTGACCGTCTCAATGAACTTCTGCATCCGGTGTTTGACAGCAAAGCCATCAAGTCTGCGCGAGTCATCGCCAGTGGTCTCCCGGCCTCCCCTGGTGCTGCAACGGGTCAGATCGTCTTCTTCGCTGATGAAGCCGAAAAATGGGTTGCAGACGGTAAAGATGTGATCCTGGTTCGCCAGGAAACCTCGCCGGAGGATTTGCGCGGCATGGCCGTGGCCCAGGGTATTCTCACTGCGCGCGGTGGTATGACCTCGCACGCAGCCGTGGTGGCACGCGGTATGGGCAAGTGCTGCGTTTCCGGTGCTGGCTCGATTCGTGTTGATCCGAAAGCCCGTACGATGACCGTCGATGGCGTGGTGTACAAGGAAGGTGAATGGGTCTCACTCGACGGTTCGACCGGTAAAGTTTTCGAAGGTAAAGTGCTCACGATGGACGCCGAGCTTTCTGGTGACTTCGGCAAGTTGATGAAATTGACTGACCGTTACAAGCGTTTGGCTATTCGTGCCAATGCTGATACACCTGAAGATGCCAAGGTTGCCCGTAATTTCGGTGCTGTCGGTATCGGACTATGCCGAACTGAACACATGTTCTTCGCGGGTGAGCGTATCAAAACCGTGCGAGAGATGATTCTGGCCACTGATGAAGCCGGACGCCGGCACGCACTGACCAAACTGCTGCCCATGCAACGCAGCGATTTCGAAGGTCTCTTCCGTGAGATGAACGGTCTGCCGGTAACAATTCGCCTGCTTGACCCGCCGCTACATGAATTCCTGCCCCATGATGAAACCAATCAACGCGCCATGGCAAAGGAAATGAACATTTCGTACGAGGAAATCAAACACCGTGTAAACGACCTGCATGAATCGAATCCGATGATGGGCCATCGTGGTTGCCGCTTGGGTATCAGCTATCCGGAAATCACCGAAATGCAGGCAAGGGCGATTTTCGAAGCCGCACTCAATGTCAAGGCTCAAGGGTCGATGCCGATACTCGAAATCATGGTGCCTCTCGTCAGCACCAAGCGGGAATTCAACGATCAGGCGAAGGTCATCCGGGCGACGGCTGAGGCCGTGTTTGCCGAACGCCGCGCCCGCGTCGATTTCATGATCGGGACGATGATCGAGACGCCGCGCGCTGCATTGGTTTCCAATAGCATTGCCCTACTTGCCGACTTCTTTTCATTCGGCACCAATGATCTGACGCAGATGACGCTGGGCTTCTCGCGAGATGACGTGGTCAAGTTCATGCCATATTACCTGGAGCATGGTCTGTTCGATGCCGATCCTTTCCAGACGATCGATACTCGTGGCGTTGGTCTGCTGGTCCGGATGGCTGTTGATAAAGGACGTACTGCCAAGCCCTCGCTCAAGCTCGGTGTCTGTGGCGAACATGGCGGCGACCCGGCGTCAATTGCCTTCTTCCACGGCGTTGGACTTGATTACGTGAGTTGCTCGCCGTATCGCGTCCCGGTTGCACGACTGGCTGCAGCGCAGGCGGCTATTGGTGGTTGATTAATGTGCCAGTAACAGATATCACCGGCGCTTGAGTTGCCGGTGTTTTTTCAAATCAGTTTCTAACCGGTAGTCGAAGGCGGGCAATCAGTCCGCCTCCATTTCTGGTCAGCAATTCCAGCGTGCCACCGTGCAGGCGGGCAATACGTTCGACAATGGCCAGACCGAGCCCGGTACCACTGGCGTCGGTACGGGCGTTTTCAAGGCGGGTAAATGGACGTTTCATACGTTCAACTTCATTTCTTGGAATGCCGGGTCCGCGATCAAGAACGTCGATCTGAATTTCACCATTTTCGATGCGGGTTGCAACAGCAACTTGATTTCCTCCGTACTTGCGGGCGTTATCTAGCAAATTGGCAAGCGCCCGTATCAGTGCCTTGGGACGAAGCAAACTCGGCGGCACCTCGCTCAAGGTGATCCGTGGAGAATTTGTTGCACGCCCTTGTGTGCCGGTAAGTTGTAACACCAAGGCATTGAGGTCTACCGGTTCGGGCTCTTCATCACTTTCACTGCGGGCATAGTCAAGGAACTGGGCAATGATGGCATCCATCTGTTCGATGTCACCGATGACTGCATCGCGCGCGTCGTCATCGATCATTGACATTTCAGCTTCAAGACGCAGACGCGCCAGTGGAGTCCGCAGATCGTGTGAGATACCGGCTAACACCTCGGCGCGCTCAGCGTCGATATGCTTCAGGTCTTTTGACATGTGATTAAAGGCTTCAGCGAGTCGCCGAAGTTCGATGGCGCCACGCTCTGGAATCGGGTCAGGGTACCTGCCGCGACCTACTTCTCTGACAGCGCTGGCCAGAGAGCGCAGTGGCGAAGTGACGCGTGAAACAATTAACCAAGCTACAAGTAGTGCCAAGGCCAGAGAAACCCCGCCCCAACCGAGCCAATGCCACGGGAAATTGCTTTCAGCGTGTTCGCTTGGCAACATCAGCCAATATTCATCCTCGTTGGTGTCGCCAATCAAAAAACTTACCCAGATACCAGTTTGCCCATTGATCGAACCGGCAAACCGAGTTTTCGGCCCCAGTTGCGATCGGGCCGTATCGTACATGACTTGGAAAAAAAAAGAGTCCGGCAAGGGTTGGATAATATCGGTGGGCTCAGCCGGGTAAAGATGAACGCCTTCACTTTCTGCCAGATCGCGCAGTAATGCACGTCGCTTAAGCGGATCGGCTGCAAGCAGCGCAGCGTTGGTGAGATTGACGACACTGACAGAGAGTTGCGCCAGCTGTTGTGCCCTTGGCTCACGTTCGGCCAACCCGAACAGCGTGAGCCAAATGGCAACGGAAACGAAAATGAGTAGGCTAACCAGCAAAAAGGCGCGCACCAAAAGAGTGCGCGGAATAAAACTTCGAATTCCGGTCACTTGGCCTGACCGTCAGGGATGAAAACGTAGCCAAAACCCCAGACGGTTTGCAGATAGCGCGGGACGCTCGGGTCGGGTTCAACCAGCTTGCGTAGACGGGAAACCTGCACATCAATGGCGCGGTCGAAAGGGCCTTGTTCGCGCCCGCGTGCCAGCGTCATCAAGCGGTCGCGCGAAAGCGGCTGGCGCGAGTGCTGAAGCAACGCCTTGAGTACGGCAAACTCACCAGTGGTCAGCGGTAGGAATTCGTCGTTGCGTTTCAGTGTGCGGGTCGCCAGATCAACTTCAACATCGCCGAAAGCAATAATTTTGTCTTCGTCTGCAGGTGCGCCTGGAATGGCCGTCGCCCGGCGGCGCAGAACCGCCTGAATACGGGCCACAAGTTCGCGCGGGTTAAACGGCTTGGGCAGGTAGTCGTCAGCGCCCATTTCCAGACCGACAATGCGGTCAATTTCATCACCCTTGGCGGTGAGCATGATGATGGCCTGTTGCGGCTCACTGGCGCGCAAGCGTCGGCAGATCGACAGACCATCTTCGCCGGGCAGCATGAGGTCGAGAACGATCAGGTCAAAAGTGTCGCGGGTTAGTGATTTGTCCATCATTTCAGCATTCTCTGCTGTCTTGACGACAAAGCCCTGCTCGCTAAGATAGCGCTGTAGCAGTTCACGCAGACGTTTGTCGTCGTCGACAACGAGGATTTTTCGATCAGCCATAAACAGATGCTAACCCGAAAGGCTTCGGTGGGGGGAGGCGCTAGCAAAGTTCCTTGTGAACAAAAGTTGCTGGATGGTGTGACAGATACAAATTATTACAACTTGCTCAATAAGGAA
>JBBRDR010000155.1:0-6580 GCA_038203745.1 Burkholderiales bacterium
TTTCGCTCACCCTGTTCGAGAAGATGCACATCCAGCAAGCCTTTGCGGGCAACGACACCATCAAAAACCAAGACGAAAACAATAACCAACTGAATCTATTCGATTTTTAACCGGACACTACTGGGTTTGCACCTCTTTTCCAATTCATCCGCACGCCCGCAGTTCACTGTGGTTCGTGTCGGCAATTTCGATGATCCCTCATCAGTGCGCCCGGTGATGAATATTTTGGCGAGTCGTGTGCCACAGAGGGCATGCGTTGATGCGGCTCTGGAGTGTGTCGAGGAACAATCCGCGCCGCCACCGGGGTCAGGGCCTGCTGTGCCCAGCGCTTGAGCAGTGCTTGTTCGGATGAGTTGATAATCAGGCAACAGGTTGCGACTCGGGCGCATAAAAACGATGTTGTTCACCGGAAACCTTGCTAAGCTGGGCGCTTACCCGGGTGGGGCATCCGGGCTGGGTGAGGAGTATTGGATCATGACGACAAAGAAAACCCCTGCAGTATACGGAACCGAAGATCTGCTGATCAGCTTGTGCAATTCGGTGACCGGGGTACTAAACGCTGCAACGCATAGCGAGGTTCATTATTCGGGCATGACGCAGCGGATCACCAAGACCTGCCTGAAGCCGGACATTGCTTGCTTTGTCCTGTTCGATGGCGGGTTCACCGGTCTGGTGGTGATAAACTTTTCGGCCAAAACTGCGATGGAGTTGTACGAGAGCTACATGCTGAGCATGAGCATGCCTAAGGAGCAGCTGGCCGTATCGCATACCTCGGACGACGTGAGCAATGTGATGGGCGAGTTGATGAACCAGATCATCGGTGATTTTACGGCGAAGGTACGGCGCGAGTTGCAGACGCATATCACGCAAAATCAGCCCAAGATGCTGGTGCTTAACAAGCAGGTGATTCTGAGCGTGGACGCCAATCTTGACCAGCCCGAGGCGCGTCGTGTGACCTTCTACACGGGGCGCGACAACATTTTCTATCTGGAAATGGCCGTCGATGGTACCGAATTCATAAAGATTGCCGATTTTGATGCGCAGACGGTGCCGGATCCGGATGCGCTGATCGCGCATGCGCAAGCCGCAACGCCTGCTAAACCGTCACACAAAGAAACGAAACCCGGCGCAGAGGACGATCTGCTGCAATCGCTCGGCATGTGACCGGTCAGATAAGCTGTACGAGGTTCCAAATGCAACTCTCAGACATTCCATTCGGCACGACGGACTGGTCGCTAGTCGAAAAAACCGAACACCAAGGCGAGACGGGTTTTGCTTTCTGGCGCACGCGGAATTTCGGGAACGTTCGCGTGCGCATGGTCGAGTACACCCCCGGTTATCTGGCCGATCACTGGTGCGAGAAGGGGCATATTCTGCTGTGCATGGCGGGCGAGTTGCAGACCGAGTTGAAAGACGGCCGCGCGTTTACCCTCAAGCCGGGAATGAGCTATCAGGTGGCAGATAATGCCGAGCCCCACCGCTCATTTACGGCGATCGGGGCGACCTTGTTCGTTATCGACTGAAGATGTCCGTCGATAATTAGATGTGGTGTAAGACACTGGCTGAAAGAGGCCCATTCGATTACTTTCTCGGCCCCTTCAAGCATTGCTTCTCCCGACCGTTTGCGTCAATTACGCTATCATTAAGTCATGAGTCAAAATCGCTCGTCCGCCTCTGTGCAAGGCAGCGCCCTGCACAAAGCCTCACATCGCGTTTCCGGCCTGTGGCAGACGCTGCATGCCAGCGCTCTGCTGGTCGCGGCGGCGCTTTCGCCGGCAACTTACACCCCGGCCATGCGGCACGCAGTGGCGGCCCAAATCTGTCGCAGCTCGACGCGTTTGATCCCGGTCTTTGTCCTGCTTTCGACCCTGCTCAGCGTGGTTCTCGTTCACATTGTCGTCGTCACTGCGCAAAGCTATGGTCTCTCGCAGTTCGCACTGGGCATGGTCATCCGCGTTCTGGTTATCGAATTGCTGCCGCTTTCCGCTGCGCTGTACGTCAGCTTGCGCGCCGGCATGGTTTCAATTCCCGAGGATAAAAGCGAGTCCCCGGCCTCCATTCCCGATGTGGTGGCCAATTTTTTTGCTGTCATTTCGCTGGCCACGCTCAGCGCCTTGCTCTCGCTTTTCTTCGCCTATCTTGGCGTCTACGGCTTTACGCCTTGGGGGCTGAGCAGTTTTACGCGCACCATTGGCCAGGTGTTCGGGCCGATTGCCATCATGTCGCTGGGGCTAAAAAGCCTGCTCTTTGCGCTGGCGGTTGCCACCATCCCGGCCACAGCCCGCCCGACCCGGCCGGGACAAGGAACGGCTCGCCTGTTTATGGCACTGATTGCCATCGAAATACTTTCACTGGTCGCTGAATTTTTCTGAGACCCTTGCGCTGGAGACCTGATCGCCCATGCCCGACAATGACTCATCCCCACCAGTTGCCCATGCCGAGTTCAAAGCGGTGACACTGCTTGCCGCAATCGTCGCACTGATCTGCGCCTTCGTACTCTATGTCATGGCCGCGCGCGGCGTGTTTGAAGAAACTCAGCGCCTGATTCTGCTCACCGACAATTCTGAAGGGATCAAATCCGGTATGGATCTGACCTTCTCCGGCTTCCCGATTGGCCGCGTCAACCGGGTTGAGCTGGCGGCTGACGGCAATGTCCGTGTGCTGATTGATGTCGACCGCAAAGATGCGCACTGGCTGCGCACTTCCAGTGTATTCACGATGGAACGCAGTCTGGTCGGCGAGACTAAAATTCGCGCTTTCACCGGCATCCTCAGCGATCCGCCGCTACCCGACAGCGCCGAGCGCATGGCCCTGCGCGGTGACGCCAGTGAGCAGATTCCACAGGTGATGAACGCCATGCGCACGCTACTTGAAAACCTGCAAGCCATGACATCGGAAAACGCCCCACTTAACGCCAGCATGCGCAACGTTCAATCGGTTACCGCGCGTATGCAAGGCAAGCACGGTGTACTCGCCGGCATACTCGGCAACGATGAGGAAGCGCACAAGCTGATCGCCGCGCTTGAGCGCACCAACGCCCTGCTGGAAAAAATGGATGCCCGTGTTTTTGCCAAAGGCGGCGTCATGGATGACGCGCAGGCCACCATCAAACAGGTTCATGAACTGCTGCGTGAATCACGCGAAAGCCTGAAGACGCTCGACACCATCCTCGCCAACACGCAGGGCGCGACGACCGACCTAGTGAGCTTTCGGGCTGAAGTGGAAAACAGCCTGCGCAAGACCAGTCAGTTGATTGAAGAGATCAACCGAAAGTGGCCGTTTTCCCGCGATACGGAGATCAAGCTGCCATGAACACGCGACTGACCCTTGTCTTGGCATCGCTGGCGCTCACCGCCTGCGCCAGCGGCCCGCTCCCGCCTGACTGGCAAAGCAAGGCACATGGCGCATTAAACACCTATACCACGGCTTACCTGAGCGGCAAACAACGCCTTGCCGACACGGAATTCTCCCGCGCGCGCAGGGAACTGGCCAGCACCGGGCGCTTCGATCTGGTCGCCAAAGCCGAATTGACGCGCTGCGCCGTACAGGTCGCCAGTTTGGAGTTCAATGACTGTCCGGGGTTTCAAGCGCTCACTGCGAGTCCTGACCCGCGCGAACAAGCCTACGCCGCTTTTTTGCAAGGCCAACCCAGCAACCCCGCGCTGCTGCCAGAAGCCTATCGTAATGTCGAGCGGGGTGGTGCCGGCGCGCTCCCCGGCATTGAGTCGCCCGTTTCACGTTTGATCGCGGCGGGTGTATTGATGCGCAGCGCTCGCCTCCCGCCTGCCGGAATGAGCATTGCCATTGACACGGCATCGGCGCAAGGCTGGCGTCGCGCACTTCTGGCCTGGCTCGGCGCACAAGCCCAACTGGCGGACAACCGAGGCGACCGCTCTGCTGCCGAGGCGGCCAGAAATCGTATCAAACTGTTGAGCGGTGAACTCTAATGACCGACTCAGGCGATGCCGTGTAAGACGCTATTGGCTTAGCGTTTGTCGCCTTCATCCCTTTTGTGTCGTTCCTGCGATTTTTCGTTCTGTGCCGGGCGCTGCCGTTCTTCCTGGCGCTGAGCTTTTGCCTCGGCACGTTGTTCAGTCGGACGACTGACTTCGCGTGGTGCTTCATGGCGAGTTTCACGCATTGCCGGCGCGGGTGCCTCAGCGCGTGCTGGGGTGCGGGCGGGCGTATTGACAGACGTGCTGACAAAAGCGGCCTGGCGTTGCTGCTGTACCGGTTCGCTACGTACTTCACGCTGCTGTGGCATGGCGACGGGTTCAGCACTGCGCTGCGGGCGCGCGGGTTCCAACGTTGGCCGTTCCGTGCGCTGGCTGGCTGCAACAGTCGGCAGCTGTGCGGCTTCCACGCGGATTTCGCGCTGTGGGCGGGACGTTACAGGCTCCTCACGACGCATGGGGCGTTCCTGACTGCGCGGTTCGGCCGCCTCGACCCGGCTCGGAGCGGTGGTTTGCAATGCTTCGAATGATGGCCTTTCGTTACGTCGATTGTTGACCTCAGGCGTCTGCGGGGCCGCGGCGATCCCAGGGCGCATGGCATCACGGCTCGATACGCTGTCCGGTGCAGAAATCGGGCTGTTGCTTACGGGCTTGGCTGGCTCACGCTCGCGGCGCGAGAGGTCGCGGTTAGACGGTTCGCGCTGCTCGGGTGATCGCGTCGAAAGCGTCGCACTGTTAGCTTGTGCGACCGGCCGTGTTGCTGCACCCGGGTTGTGTTGTTCATTTTGGCGAGTTGGCTCGAAGCGATTGCCATCATCACGCTGAGGCCGGTCGTTGCGCTCGGGGGGGCTGGCCTGCACTTGTGCCGTAGCGGCGATGCCTGGTTGTGGGCGCCCCTGCTCACGGTCGGGTGAAGTCCGGCCACGATCATCGCGACGTTCCGGGTTCGTGCGCAGGTCGCCACGTGCCTCGTTGCGCGGAGCGGCTACCGGTGCGCCGGCCTGCAGAGGCTGGTCGCGCAGTCCGTGATGGGTGTTGTACGAAAGTGCAGCCGGCCCGACCGGGCGATGGTGCATGATGACATCGGACGGCACAACGGTCATGGCGCGCGGCGCATCGCGGTACATATAGCGCGTATGCTGAACGGCGCCCTGCGGGTTGTTAACAATGTTGTTGATATTGGTGATGTTGGTGACGTGCGTGACGTTTACATTGCGTACATAGTTAGTGCTGCTGCGGTAGGAGGGTACGTAAACTTCACGCGGACCGAGCGGGAACCAGCCGACCGTGGGTGCGCTGCCGATGGAGATCGAGACTCCAAAACCGGGAGTGCCGACCCAGGCCACCATGGCTGGAGCGTACACCGGCCGTGCAATACGTGCGCCCGGTACCCACCCCCAATTGCCATGATGCTGAACCCAGCGGCCGTAGTGGAAGGGCGCAAAGCCCCATGGTTCATTGCCGACCCAGTTCCAGCCCCACGGGGCAACCCATACCCATTGTCCGCTGCGGTACGGCGCCCAATCGGCGGCGACGGCACGTGGAGTCCAGATGGCGCCGTATTCCGGTGTTTGCGACCAGTTGCCGTAAGCGTCGAGGTCTTCGGCACCGGTCATCTCGGGCGAAACATAGCGGGTGTAGGTGTTCGCCGTCGATCGCTGGTCACGCGCGGCGCTCCACTGACTGAAATTGTCATTGTTGGCGCTGGCGAGCCGGTAAGACCCTTGTTCGCCATCCCCGAACTGCGCGCGCTGGCCGCTGCGGATATCGAATGACTGGTTGGCGTTTTCCATGTGCAGGGTGCCGATGTAGGCCGTAGCGCTGCTTGTGTTGGCCTCGGCTTCAAAGCGGAAGACGCCCGTTTCGCGGGCGCTGAAGCGGCCGTTGCGTGTTTCGAGCGAGAAGTCACGCAGCGAGTCGGGCGACGAAAGCTTCGCGATGGCACGGCCTTCAGCGAGGTAGACCGCAACTTGCTCATCGTTGATGCGATTGATTTCCAGCCGGCTGCTGCCGTCGAGGCGCAGCGTCATCGAACCGATCTGGATTTCGGTGCGGGTGTTCGGTTCGGTGATCAGGATATCGCCGCTGGTCAGCGGCTGGTTGAGCGGGGCGTTGAACGACTCACCGGTGCTCGGGTTGTTCAGTTGGACATTACCGGAAAGCCAGGCGATGCGACCGATGCGCCCGGCCGGATCCGCCTGTGCGGGAGCGGCAAGGGCGAAAGTGCAAACCAGCAGGGCGAGTGTAGCCAGCCAGAGCTTAGGGGAGGGGTGGGTATTGAGCATGGGTGTCCATCCTGTTCGATTTGGCAAACAATTTGCCTACAGGACACACAACGTATGAAATGCTTGCGCGACTGACACCAGACACACTTTGTTTCATATCAATACAGTGCGGTAACACAAGAAATAAAAAACGGCGCCGCAGCGCTAATGCCGTTCACTTAAGGTTCTTTTCTGAGATACCGAATGGCGTAGCGTTTAGGCAGGGCTTTAACGACACGGGGGCATTGACGCCCCCGTCGTTTTTCCACGATGGCGAATTGCAACTGTGTTCTCAGGCGCAAGAGATGGGCTGGCAGCTTTCCTGGTGCCATACCGACCGCCCAGATCATTTCGTTTTGCAGA
>JBBRDR010000156.1:0-6573 GCA_038203745.1 Burkholderiales bacterium
GCTTTCTGTGGGAGCATCCGGCTGACGTGACCACTCGCGGCAATGGCGCTCGGCGCAACGGGTTGAGCACCGTCAAGATAGTGCGGGTCCGAGATGCGCCCGACGTGCCACAGTTGCAGAAAGATGCGCCCACCTGCCGCGTGGACTGCGTTAGTTACCAATTTCCATCCGGTAACTTGTTCATCGGACCAGATTCCCGGAGTGTCTGAGTAACCGACGCCCATCGGCGTGACGGCCGTCGCCTCGCTCAGAATGAGTCCGGCTGAGGCTCGTTGTTCATAGTATTTAGCCATCAAAGGCGTTGGGACGCGTCCAGCCGCCGCCCGGCAACGTGTGAGCGGTGCCATGACGATGCGGTTGGGGAGTAAAAGGCTGCCGAGTTGGAGCGGCTCAAAAAGTTGAGACATTTTCTTTCTCTTTCCATTAGCGAAGTGGGCGTTGCGAAAAACTCTGATTCTCATGATTGTAGGATAATCTGCTGCGGAAGCATTGTTTTGCACTGCAAATGGGAGTGCTTTCTGTCGCGGGCAGATGTCAGCCACCCGTTAATCATTGGAATTATCAACACGTGTTATCAATCGTCTCTGACTCCGGGTACCTAGCGTTATTTCTTGTCGGTCTGCTCGGTGGAACGCACTGCGTCGGCATGTGCGGTGGCATCGTTGGTGCGTTGTCGATGGGTGCCGCTCCGCGTATTTCACTGCATTTGGCCTACAATCTCGGGCGCATTTTTAGCTACGGCATGGCGGGTGCGCTAGCGGGTGCCTTGGGCGGCGCGAGCATGGTGCTTTCCGATCAGTTGCCGGTGCGTCTCACGCTCTATGTGCTAGCCAATCTGATGCTCGTCGCGCTTGGCCTATACCTTATGGGGCTTACACAAGCACTGGCCTTCACCGAGCGTTTTGGGCAGAAACTGTGGCGCCATATTCAGCCGTTCACGCGGCGATTTCTCCCCGCGCGCACCGTGGCGCAAGCTTTCCCGCTCGGGCTGCTATGGGGCTGGTTGCCCTGCGGTCTGGTTTATAGCGCCTTGATCACAGCGATGACCAGCGGTTCGGCGCTCAATGGTGCGGGCATGATGCTGGCCTTTGGCTTGGGCACGCTGCCCAATTTGCTGCTGGCAGGTTTGTTGGCGGTTCGCTTACGCGAATACGCCGCCAAACCCGGTGTGAGGCTGGCTGCCGGTGGCTTGGTGCTGGTCTTTGGTGCATGGGGATTGGTTAAGGTACTTGCCTTTTAAAATGCTGTTTTTAAAATCGGCCTGCAACCCACATGGATATTGGCTTCCAATTTGAGACCCGCATGCAGATTGGTCCGCAGGTCGATTTTTGTTTTGATGGAGTTTTTGTGTGGGAAAAACTGTGGTCTGTCCCCTTTTGTTCACCGCTACTACTCCTTGTTTGGCGATTTTCATCGCGCATTGAAGCAGAAATATCACTTATCCGGCTGTCCAACTTTCGTGGGACCACTTCTCCGGCACCTCTTCGGCAAACAGGGAAATTATTTCTTCTCCCCGGTAAACAGGATCAGGGCAATAAATACGAGAGGTATGTCGCCGGTGTTTTCGATGCTGTGCGAATTCTGATCGTCGACTAGCGCCAAGTCCCCGGCCGTAATGCTAAACACTTGGTCGTTGTCGTGATAGATACCGTTTCCTCGAAGGATATAGTACGCCTCGCTATCGCCTTCGTGCCGGTGAAGGCCAATGGAAGCTCCAGGCGGAAGAATGTTCTCGGCAAACAGTCGACCTTTGCCGAGCATTTCGTCGGGGTTGAGGAGATGTTTGACAGTGACGGTGCCTTTGCCGTCGCGCAGGTGTTCGTGCTGCAGCGTGACCATGTCGGAACTGTGTCTGAACAGCATGATTGCTCCTTTAAGCGCAAATAGTAATCTCTACCCGAATAGTTTGAGAAAGGGCGTCCCCGCAGAGACGCCCGTTGAGAACCTTATGCCTACAACCGCTCAGGCGTGTCAGGTATTTTGCACCACGATATTCGGGAATTTCGAGGCCATGTCCTGTGCCCTCTTTGCGACCTTGATCGCCACGCGCCAGCCGGTCGAAATGTCCCTCATCGTTTTGTGGAATTCGCGTCGTCAACTCCCATTACTGGAAAGCTGCTCCAGCAGTTTTATCATGGCGACGGAGTCTTCCTCACCCAATCCGTTACCTACCATAGCATTGAACATCTGGGCTGCCGCTGCGGTCGCCGGAAGGCACACGCCGAGTTTGTGTGCGGTCTGCATTACGATGTTCATGTCCTTCTGATGCATCCAGGATTTGAAGCCCGGATTGAAATTACGGTCGAGCATGCGCTGTCCATGATTTTCGAGAATTTTCGAATTGGCGGCACCGCCCATCAATGCCTCACGCACCTTGGCCGGATCGACGCCGTTCTTGCGCGCGAAGTTGAGCGCCTCGGCAACCGTCAGCACACTGACGCCGGTCACGATTTGATTGGCGGCCTTAGCTACCTGCCCGGCACCGGAGTCGCCGACGTGGACGATTGTTTTGCCCATACATTCAAAAAGCGGCTTTACCTTCGCCACCGCTGCCGCTTCGCCGCCAACCATGATCGTTAGAGTTCCGGCTTGGGCGCCCACATCACCCCCGGAAACCGGTGCGTCAAGAAAATCAACACCCAACGCCTTCAATTCAACAGCAATCTGCCGCGCTGCGTCCGGCAAGATAGTGCTCATGTCTACAGCTATCAGTCCAGCCTTGGCTCCTTTACAAACGCCTTGAACGCCCAACATAACTTCGCGGACATCGGGCGCATCGGACACCATGGAGAACACGACCTCTGAAGCGCGTGCCACTTCGGCGGGACTGGCCGCGCCGCGCGCCCCCACATCGAGCAAAGGCCGCATCGACTCTTCTCGCCGCGACCAGACCGTAAGCACGTGTCCGTGCTTCAGTAGATTGAGCGCCATCGGACGCCCCATAATCCCCAAGCCAATAAAACCAACGTTCATTTCCCATCTCCTCTTGAGCTATCAAAAACATTCAGTTTATGCGAATAATCATCGCTTACAAACCGTTTAGTTGTACTACAACATTACATGCTGTATTGCAGAACTTGTATGATTGTAATAGCGGCTGATAATTTTGTCCCGGATAAAACTAAGTGATCGATTTCTATGAATTTCAGATAGAAAGGCTCGCCGCATTGGTGCTTCCACTGGTCACCGCCTTTTCATACGGCGCCTTCTCCGCCGAACTGAGTTTTGCGAAAGTGTTGACGAAACCAGTTGTCTTTTGCACGTAGTCCAGTTCATCGGCGGTGAGCTTTTCAGGAGGCTTGCCTTGCGCGGTTATCTCGGCAAGCCGTGCTTCGTCCGATTTGTCGCTATTCGTAGCAACGTAAGAAGGCGAGGCAGCAGGTGCGTCTCGCGCCGCCTGGGAAATACGAAGGGTATCGGTAGACTTTGCCGTCGATACGCCAAAATTTTGCAGGGACGATGACGAACGTGCGACCACAGCAGCGGAGGAAAGGGCAGAAGTAGACTGAATAACCATGGCTCGCCTCTATTTGTGAAATGCATCACGCTCATACAGGCACGTTGTATGCCATCAAGATGAGTGACATTAGGGCTTAGAGCACGTTTGCTTTCCACGAAACACGTTTTCCCAAGTCAGAATAAGAACCAGTCTGCAGCCCAATATATACAGCCATCTCAAAATGAGAGCCAATATCCATGCGGGTCGCAGGCCATTCTTCAAAAAAACATCCCCCGTGTTCAGTGATCATTACGAAAACCCTTGCGAATTCATCGAGGAAGAGGCTGCGCTTGGCAGTCGTCGCTACGGTGCGCATTCGCATAGCCACGCCGTTCTGTTACCCCAAGTGCTGGCGAAAGGGTGGGATAATGCCTTTATGACTACCCCTGCAGAATCTCCCCAAACACTCGATCTGGTGATCTCAGGAATGACCTGTGCCGCCTGTGCGGCACGTATCGAGAAAGTGCTTAATCGAATCGAAGGCGTTGAAGCCGCCGTTAATCTGGCCTCCGAGCATGCGCGGGTGCGCTATGAATCAAGCCAGGTTGCTCCGGCCCAATTAATTGAGGCTGTGGGGCGTGCCGGTTTTACGGCACGCATTGCCGATTCGGTTTCCCGCGAAGAAGAAAAGGCGGCCAAGCAGGTCGCTTATCGCGCTGAACTTCGTCGTTTCTGGATTGCGGCAGCGCTCACCTTGCCGCTGGTGGCGCAGATGGTCACGATGTTCTCCGGCGACACCCTGCAGCATCAGGATGTGCTGCCGCGCTGGCTGCAGCTTTTGCTGGCGACGCCGGTTCAGTTCTGGATCGGTGCGCGCTTTTACGATGGCGGCTGGAAGTCGTTGCGTGGCGGTGGTGCCAACATGGATGTGCTGGTCGCCCTCGGCACCAGTGCGGCCTACTTCTTCAGTCTGGCGGTTACGCTCGGCGGCTTGCATGCGCTGCCGGTGTATTTCGAGGCTTCGGCGGCGGTCATTACGCTGGTGTTGCTTGGCAAGCTGCTTGAAGCGCGCGCCAAGGCCAAGACCACGGTGGCGATTGAGGCGCTGTTCAAGCTACAACCCAAAACCGCACGGGTCGAACGCGATGGGCAACTCGTTGAGCTTGACGCGGCACTGCTGATTCCCGGTGACGTTTTTATCGTCCGTCCCGGTGAGAGCGTTCCAGTCGACGGTGAGGTGGTCGACGGCGCATCGAGCATCAATGAAGCCATGCTTACCGGCGAGAGTATGCCGGTTGCCAAGCAGGCGGGCGACCGCGTATTCGCCGCGACGGCCAATAGCGAAGGCATGCTGCGTTGCCGCGCCACGGGCGTGGGCGAACACACGCTGCTCGCGGGTATCATCCGCCTAGTGGCTGAGGCGCAGGGGTCCAAAGCACCGGTGCAGCGGTTGGCCGATAAAATTTCGTCGATTTTCGTGCCAGTCGTGTGCGGCATTGCGCTGCTCACCTTCGCTGGCTGGTGGTTCTTTGGCGGGGTGTTTTCCGAGGCGCTGATCAATGCCGTTGCCGTGCTGGTGATTGCCTGTCCGTGTGCTCTTGGGCTGGCGACGCCAACAGCGATCATGGTTGGCACCGGGCAGGGCGCTCGCGCCGGGATTCTGGTAAAGAACGCCGAGGCGTTGGAACATGCCGAAAAGATCGGCGTGCTGGCTGTCGACAAAACTGGAACACTGACGCGCGGCGAACCGGTCGTCACAGACTTAGTGACACTGGTACCGGATTATCTTGATTCCGATCAGGTGTTAATTCTTGCTGCCGGGCTGGAGCAGGGCTCCGAGCATCCTTTAGCGCGTGCCATTTTGCAACGTGCTCAGGCGAAGGGTGCCACCTTGCCGAAGTTGTCGGATTTTCAAGCGATTCCTGGAAAAGGTGTTGAAGGCACTGTCTACGGGCGCCGGTTGCGACTGGGCGCACCCGATTGGTTTGTCGATGCGGCACTGCTCTCCGGGCAGATAGGCGCACTGCAGCGCATGGGCAAAACGGTGGTGGTGCTCTCAGAGTCCGGTGTCAAGGGCGAGGAAGCCTTGGCCTTGCTGGCGATTGCCGATCCTTTACGCGAAACCTCTGGCGCTGTGGTGGCGCGGCTGAAAGCCATGGGCATTCGTGTCGTGATGTTGACCGGCGATAACGAGGCGACAGCGGCCGCGATTGCAGCCGAAGTTGGTATCGTCGATTACCGTGCCGGCATTTTGCCCGGCGACAAGGCCGCTGCGATTGCCACCCTCAAAGCTGAAGGTTTGATTGTGGGTATGGTTGGCGACGGAATCAACGATGCGCCCGCATTGGCCGCGGCCGATGTGAGTTTCGCCATGGGTGCCGGTTCGGATGCCGCCATTGAAGTTGCCGACATCACTCTGGTGCGCAGCGATCTGCATGGTGTCGCCGATGCCATCCTGCTGTCACGTGCGACGCTCGGTAAAATCCGGCAGAACCTCTTCTTTGCTTTCATCTACAATGTGTTGGGAATTCCGTTGGCCGCGCTAGGTATGCTTAATCCAGTGATTGCCGGTGCGGCGATGGCCATGAGTTCGGTCTCTGTGGTTTCAAATTCCCTGTTGCTCAAACGCTGGAGAGCCGGCGGCAAGAGTTGATAACTGGAGTGAGAAAATGGAAAAGATCGTTTTAGGTGTCAGTGGCATGACATGCCAAGGGTGTGTAAAAAAACTCACCGGCCTGTTGAAGGCCATTCCTGGTGTTGAGCAGGTGGATGTTTCCCTGGAAGCAGGGCAGGCAGACATTGTATTTGATCCGGGTAAGGTTGCCGCACCTGCGTTTAAAGAGGTGATTGAGGGCGCCGGATTTGATCTGCTCTGACCTTTGTTAACTCATTTATTAACCGAATTATTCAGAAATCATGCGAAAAAAATCAGCACCCCCGGCACCTGTAGCTGTTGTCCCTCCGGTCAGACTCACCTCTCTTTCACATGGCGGAGGTTGCGGCTGCAAAATCGCCCCCGGGGTACTGGAGAAAATACTCGCCAAAACAGCGCCATCGCTTATCCCGCCACAACTTCTGGTGGGCATCGAAACCAGTGATGACGCGGCGGTGTATCAGATCAATGCCGAGCAGGC
>JBBRDR010000157.1:0-6522 GCA_038203745.1 Burkholderiales bacterium
CGCAATGGTCGGAATGACCTTGTCCGGATTAAGCAGGCCGGCGGGGTCAAATGCGCGCTTCACGGCAATGAACGTTTCCAGTTCAGCCGGTGTGAATTGGGCGCACATCTGCGATATTTTTTCGATGCCGACACCGTGTTCCCCTGTTATCGTGCCACCAAGCCTGACCGACAGCTCAAGAATCTCGCCGCCGAATGCCGTGGCCCGTTCAAGTTGCCCCGGTACATTGGCGTCGTACATGATGAGTGGATGCAGATTGCCGTCGCCAGCGTGAAACACGTTGGCGCAACGCAATCCAAAGCGGGATTCCATCTCTGCAATCGCGATCAGCATCCGGGCCAGATTCTTGCGCGGAATGGTACCGTCCATACACATATAGTCGGGCGTTATCCGCCCAACGGCCGAAAAGGCCGCTTTGCGTCCGGCCCAGAACTTGAGGCGCTCCGCCTCATTTTGTGAAACCCGGATTCCGGATGCGCCACTCTGTTCAAGAACGGCAATCATGCGCGCCATTTCCTCAGTCACTTCTTCCGGCGTGCCATCGGATTCACAGAGCAGAATGGCTTCGGCCTCCATGTCATAGCCGGCATTGACATAAGGCTCGACGGCATGGGTGGCCTTCTTGTCCATCATTTCCAGACCTGCCGGAATAATACCGGCCGCGATTATGCCGGCCACGGCATTGCCGGCTTTCGTAACGTCGTCAAAGGAGGCAAGGACCACCTGCGCAAGTTCCGGCTTTGGCGTAAGCCTGACCGTAACCTCGGTGATTAGCGCCAGCATTCCCTCGGAACCAATCATCAGTGCCAGCAAATCGTAGCCGGGTGCATCAAGCGCCGCATTGCCAAATTCGATAATTTTCCCCTCAATCGTCAGGCCGCGAACGCGCAGCACATTGTGGACTGTCAGTCCATATTTCAGGCAATGCACGCCCCCGGCGTTTTCAGCCACATTGCCGCCGATGGTGCATGCAAGCTGTGAAGAAGGGTCCGGTGCGTAATAGAGCCCGTGCGGTGCAGCTGCCTCGGAAACGGCCAGATTGCGTACGCCGGGTTGAACAACCGCGGTACGTGCCAGAGGATCCAGGGCGATGATTTTATTGAGTTTGGCCAGAGAAAGTACGACGCCGTCCTGATGCGGCATCGAGCCACCTGACAGGCCGGTGGCCGCTCCACGAGGAATGACGGGTACCTTGAGCGCATAACAGATTTTGAGCACGGCTTGCGCTTGCGCCTCGTTTTCAGGCAGTACGACGATCATCGGTAACTGGCGATACGCTGTCAGGCCATCACACTCATAGGGTCGTAAATCCTCATCGTCGACGAGTAGGCTTTGCGCCGGCAGAACCGCGCGCAGTTGTGCCAGTAAAAGCGGTTTGTCGACCGGAAAGCGCAGAGCGGAAGTGTCGGTGTTACTGCTCAAGTCGTATCCTCAATCCACAGGCTTGCTGTTTAATACAGCTAAGATACACACGAAATCGCGCATAGGGAATGGTAATTATTCAGGCGCTCCAGAGTTGAAATTTCGTCAACACGAAGCTGATGTTTGCAATAGACAGTATTTTTTGGTCGAATTTTCGCCGTCGACATTGTTTCGGCTCCGAACCTGTTGCCCGTAGGGACTACTCGGTCGGGTAGTCGCGCACGTCCTCCATTCCCTTACTAAAGGGATAGACTGGACATTCTCAGAACCGGGTTCTGGCAAGCAGTTCCGAAAAGTGGAATATATATCCATTAGGAATGATCAGTCTCCGGGCTGAAGCGTAGTTGGTCATCGATGTTGGGTTGTCGATTCTGGTATCACTCTTTCGTTATTCGTTAATCGTTTGCTGTGCCGTTTTCAAGGAGGTTTATTCATGAAAATCAAATTCAAACCAATCGCCGCAATTCTGTTGTCGCTTGCTCTTTCAGCGCCAGTGGTTGCCGCTACCGTCATCAAACTCGGTCATATTGCTGAAGCAACAAACCCTTACGGGATGGGCGCCGACAAATTTGCTGAACTCGTCAAGCAAAAGTCGAAGGGCGACATCGAAGTCAAGGTTTTCCCCTCGTCGCAACTGGGTTCGCAGAAAGAATTGATCGAAGGTCTGATCTACGGCACGGTTGACATGACACTGACCGGAACGGCTGAACTCGGCACGTTCCAGCCGCAGATGGCGCTGTTTGACATGCCTTTCCTGTTCAAGGACCGCGCTCACGCTTATCGTGCGCTTGACTCGGTCGGCATGGAGTTGGCCAAACCACTCGAGCCCAAGGGGATCAAGCTCCTCGGTTATATGGAAAACGGCATTCGCCACATGACCAACAACACCCACCCGATCAAGACGCCTGCCGACATGAAGGGCTTGAAGATTCGCGTCATGAACAACAAGGTCTATGTGGAAATGATGAAGTCGCTTGGCGCGTCACCGACGCCGATGGCGCTGGCAGAACTGTATTCGGCAATGCAAGCCGGTGTGGTTGACGGCCAGGAAAATCCAAGTGCGCACATCTTTACCAAGCGCTTCTTTGAAGTCCAGAAATACGCGTCCCTGACCGGGCATGCCTACGCGGCCGAGCCTGTTCTCATCTCCATGATCACGTGGAAGAAACTTACCCCGGCACAGCAGACCATCATCCAGGAATCGGCCAACGAAGCGATCGCCTGGCAACGCAAAGTGTCCGAAGCAGAAGACAGTGAGTTCTGGGACAAGATCAAGAAGACCGGCAAGATGGAAGTCATCACCGTGGACCGCAAACCGTTCATGGATGCCACTGATGTCATCTACAAGGACCTCGCCAAGACAGTGGGTCAGGCCAACATCGACAAGGTCCGCGCGCTCGAAAAATAAAGTTCTGTTATTCAAGAAACCCGGGCAAGCATGCCCGGGTTTTTTTCAGGAGTGCTGATAATGCTGGATAAATTGCTTGGCAAAGTGCGGGCTGTCCTTTACGGATTCTCATGCATCGCGATGATGGTCATGCTGATTACGATTTTCTCGCAGGTTATTTCCCGCTATGGTTTTGGCTATACGCCGGAATGGTCCGAAGAACTGGCGAGATACCTGTTCGTGTATGTGGTCTTTCTTGGATCGGCGCTGATTATGGGCGAGTCCGGCCACCTAGCTGTCGAGTTCCTGCCGAATCGCTACAAAGGCACGTTGTTCGGGAAGTTCCTGACTTTTCTCTCACTGTTTTGCGGCTACTTGTTTGTCCTGATTCTGCTGTTTCAGGGCGCCAAAATGACTGAGGTCATGACTTTTCAGGAATCACCTGGGCTGGGAATTTCGATGAGCTATGTCTATGCGGTCATTCCGGTCAGCGCGGTGCTCATGATGCTTTACCTGATCAGAGACACCCTGAGGATCTTCAAGGGGCAGGCCGTTGAACATCAAGACTTTCACGATTAAGGGGTAAAGCATGGGCTATGTATTGTTAGGCTCGTTTCTCTTGCTGACACTGCTCGGCGTACCGGTTGCCTATACGCTCTGTCTGTCGGTTGCATCAATCCTTGTCTTTTTCATGGACAAGCCGCTGGTCATGATCACGCAGATCATGTTCTCCGGAATGGATTCGTTTTCATTCATGGCTGTCCCTTTCTTCATGCTGGCGGGTTCCTTCATGTCGGCGGGTGGCGTGACAACACGCCTGGTTTCCTTTTCCCAGTCGTTAGTCGGTTCCTTTACCGGCGGTCTGGCTCAGACGGTTTCCGTTTCAGGCTGCTTCTTTGCCGCCATTTCGGGTTCCTCTGCGGCAACCACGGCCGCGCTGGGTACCACGATGGTCTCTGAGATGGAGAAGAAAGGCTACAGCCGCGAATGGGCAGCGGGTGTCGTTGCATCCAGCGGCGTGGTTGGTATCGTCATTCCGCCATCAATTACCATGGTCGTTTACGGCGTCATTGCAGATACATCGATCGGCGACATGTTTGTCGGTGGCTTTGTCCCCGGCGTCATGATGGGGCTTTCCATGATGTGCGTCAGCTGGTACCTGGCCAAGAAGCGCGGGATCAAGGCGGAAGGGCACTTCTCGGTGATAGGCGTCGTCAAGGCCTTCAAAGATTCCTTCTTTGCGTTGATGACCCCGGTCATCATCATCGGTGGCATCTATGGTGGCATCTTCACGCCCACTGAAGCGGCGGCTGTCGCGGTGGTCTACGGCATTCTGGTCGGCTTGTTCATCTACAAGGAACTGAAGTTCAAGGATTTTCCGAAAATCATCTTTCAGGCCGTGATCGGGACGACGATGATCATGCTGCTGGTTGGCGCGGCCAACGTTTTCGGCTGGTTGCTGACCAATCTGCAGATCCCGCATCAGATTGGTCAATTCATCGTTTCGATTACGTCGTCGCCGATCATGTTCCTGTTGGCCATGAATGTTCTTTTACTGGTTGCCGGCACCATGGTCAATGCCTCGGCGGCGGTGGTTATCCTGACGCCGATCTTCCTCCCGGTGGCCAAGACGCTTGGCATCGACCCTCTGTTCTTCGGTGTGTTGATGGTTGTCAATCTGGCCATCGGTTGTATCACCCCGCCGGTCGGGCTTGATCTGTTCGTCGCCAGTGCCATTACCAAAGTGCCAATTGAGCGGGTTATGGCCGCATCGGCGCCGTATCTGTATGCGCTGCTGACAACGCTGATGGTTCTGACCCTGTTCCCCTGGTTCATCACCTTCTTGCCGAACCTGTTGCACTGATCATTTGTCTTGAAGCTCAAATCAAAGGCCACTCTCGGGTGGCCTTTGTCGTTTACCGTCAAGAATTGTCGTCCGGCTTCCGGGGAGGATGGCTGGCGACCGCCTGGGTCCGGTTGTATGAACCAAGAATACGGAGAATGTTCTTCATGTGGTATTTGACGTTCTCTTCCGAGCAACCAATGATTTTCGAAATTTCCCAGTTCGTCTTGCCTTTCTTGACCCACTCGAAAATTTCCCGCTGTCGCTCGGTCATGGAATCCGTGGCGTGATCGACCAATTGTTCGGGAATCAGGGACGCCAAAACAGCATTCTTGTACTTCAGATGGTTTCGTATGCGCGCTTTGACGATGTTCCCGTTAATCGGTTTGCTGACATAGTCGATGGCGCCAGCATCCAGCCCCTTGAGTTCCTGCGTTGGGGAACCCAGCGCTGTAACAAAAATTACCGGAATCTTCGCCGTACGCACATCGCTCTGGAGCTTGACGCATACTTCATAGCCATCAATCACCGGCATCATGATGTCGAGCAGAATGATGTCCGGTTTTGATTCGATGGCCCGGAAAATTCCCTCCTCGGCTCCCGTGGCGAAAACCACGTCGTATTCATCTTTCAGGACGTCCGACAATATTTTTATATTGATCAACTCGTCGTCGATGAGCAGAACCGAGTATTTCTTCTCTTGCTGCATCATGTCGATTGCTCTGTGGCATTGATCAGCGACGCAAGAATGGTTCGCGCGTCGAGGTAATCCAACGTATCGATAGCCTGCTCAAGATCGCCCAGCAGCGTATCAAGGCCGTGCCCATGCAGCGCCTGGCGCAGCCGAAGAACGTACTTTTCTGCGGCGATGTTGTTGGTTGCCAGCAGGGCGTCGAGATCGATCATCAGGGCGCTTGTCAGTGCTTCGTGAGCGGGTTGCGTTGACGCCGGTACGGCACCGGTGGCGACAATGTCGTACGCCATGCCGGCCGAGTCGAGTCTTACCCGTACCAGATTTTGATTGCTCACGTTGCCCTCGGCGACAAGGATAGGTGCACCACACACGTCGGGAGTCTGGCCTGCGCGAGCCATCGTACACGGAGCAGGTGCCAGGGCCGGCTTGTTGATGACGTCAAGAATAGCATCAAGTAGCATGGACGGCTCAATTGGCTTGGCCAGCAGCGCATCGACGCCAATCTCGCTACCGTGCAGCACTGCGTCATCACTGCTGCGGGTCGTCAGCAGGATCATCAACGGCGCGACCCTGTTTGCCCGTGTCAGATTGATCCGGCGTGCCGTCTCGATTCCATCCATATCCGTCATCGCACTGTCGAGCAGAATCAGATCAAAGACGGAGTCTTCGCGGCTGAGCAATTCGATTGCACCCGCCCCCGATTCAAGCGTAGCAACGTTAACGGACCAGGCGGTCAAGAGTTCTGAAAGCACCTCGCGGACAGTCGCATTGTTGCCGACAACCAGCACCTTCATTCTGGACAGGTTAGGGCTGGATTCCCTGATCGATACGGCGGCTTCCGCATCGCATTCAAGTCGAACGCTGAACGTGAAGGTGCTTCCCTGGCCAATCTCGCTGGTAACGCCAATACGCCCATTCATGGCTTCAACCAGTTTTTTGCTGATGGCTAACCCGAGCCCGGTGCCACCATACCGGCGGGTCGTGGATTGGTCTGCCTGGCTGAAGGGCAGGAATAGGCATTCACGCTGCTTGCCGGAAATGCCGATACCGCAATCCTTGACGCTAAACCGCAAATCGATCTCTGAGGCTTGCCGGCTGGGGCAATCGACAGAGACCAGAATTTCTCCCTTGTTGGTAAATTTGATCGCATTGTTGACCAGGTTGAGCAACACCTGG
>JBBRDR010000158.1:0-6478 GCA_038203745.1 Burkholderiales bacterium
TTACACCTTCTACGACCCGGACATCAAAAGCGCCAGTTTCGGCACCTACAACGTACTCTGGCAAATTGCCCAGTGTGCGGCCAATAAACTACCCTACCTTTACCTCGGCTACTGGATTCGTGACAGTCGCAAAATGGCCTACAAAGCCAACTTCCAGCCGCTTGAAGGATTTATTGACAACGAATGGCGCACCTTTCTCGCATCCGACGCCAACGTCGGCATGCGCTAATTCAAAACACCGCGTTCGACGCGTGATCATTGGCGACGAACCGGCGAATCTGGCGCTGGGTAGCACCCTATAGCTTTACTGCCAATGTGGTGGAATGACGCCCTGCAAAATGGGATAATCTCAAGGATTTACGGCCTTTCCGGGCTTTTCCGGGTGTTTGCCTGCCTTGCCACTCGAACCATGACCCATGACCTGTTCATCATCATCGGCGCGGTCCTCGTCAACAACGTTGTGTTGGTGAAAATCCTCGGCCTGTGCCCCTTCATGGGCGTTTCTAAAAAACTGGAAACAGCTTTTGGCATGGGCGCGGCAACAACCTTCGTGCTCACCATGGCGACTGGCGCCAGCTACATCATCGACCACTACTTGCTCACGCCCTTCGGGCTGGACTATCTGCGCACGCTTTCATTCATCGTTACCATTGCGGCCATCGTCCAGTTGACCGAGATGGTGATCCAGAAAACCAGCCCGTTGCTGCATCAGGTGCTGGGTATTTACCTGCCGCTGATCACCACCAACTGCGCCGTACTTGGCGTACCTCTGCTCAATATTGCCAACAAATACAATTTCGTCGAATCGCTGATTTTCGGTGCCAGCAGCGCCATCGGCTTCTCGTTGGTGCTCGTGCTCTTTGCCGGCATTCGCGAACGTGTTGAGGGCGCCGACGTTCCGGTATATTTCCGTGGCGTAGCCATTGCCATGGTCACCGCCGGGCTGATGTCGCTGGCCTTCATGGGCTTTGCCGGCCTGGACAAATACCAGTAATGCTTATCGCCATCCTCATCATGGCGCTGGGCGCCGTCGTCCTCGGCGCTGCGCTCGGCTTTGCCTCGATCAAGTTCAAGGTTGAAGGCAATCCGCTGGTTGAAAAAATCGAGGCCATTCTGCCGCAAACCCAATGCGGCCAGTGCGGTTTCCCCGGCTGCAAACCCTACGCTGAAGCCATTGCCGAAGGCGAGGTTGATATCAACCTGTGCCCGCCCGGCGGCATGGAGGGCGTGCGTAAGCTGGCTGATTTACTCGGACGTGAAGTCAAACCGCTCGAGGCCGAAGAAAAACCGAAGCAGCTCGCGATCATTGACGAGCAGACGTGCATCGGCTGCACGCTATGCATCCAGGCCTGTCCGGTCGACGCCATTGTGGGTGCGGCCAAGCAGATGCACACCATCGTTGGCGCACTATGCACCGGCTGCGAGCTCTGCGTACCGCCCTGCCCGGTGGAATGCATTCGCATTGATGTCATCAACGAAAACATCGACAACTGGAAGTGGAAATATCCGGTGATCGAACTCAAGCAAATCAAACGGATCGCCTGATGCGCCAGCTGTTCAAATTCAAAGGCGGCGTCAAACCTGACCCCAACAAGACACCCTCGGTACAGATGCCCATCGCTGTGGCACCCTTGCCCTCGATTCTGATTGTTCCGCTGCACCAGAGTATCGGCGGCCGGCCCAATCCGCTGGTTGCGGCAGGAGATCACGTACTTAAAGGTCAGATGATCGGCGGTGCCGACCAATGGATTTCATCAGCCGTTCATGCGCCCACCTCCGGCACCGTGCTAGCCATTGAAGAGCGCATTGCACCCCACCCCTCCGGCCTGCCAACGCTCTCGGTGGTTATCAAGCCGGATGGCCGCGACGAATGGATCGACCGCACCCCGGTCGATTACAAGACACTGGCGCCCGAACGCGTGCGCGAAATCCTGCGCGACTCCGGCGTGGTTGGCCTCGGCGGTGCGGTATTCCCCAGCCATGCCAAGCTGACGGCCGCCAAATCGGTGCCGATGGACGAACTCATCATCAACGGTGCTGAATGCGAACCTTTCATGACCTGCGACGACATGCTGATGCGCGAACGCGCCGAAGGCATCGTGCACGGCGTGAGCATCTTCCGCAGCCTGCTTGCGCCCAAGCGCGTCCTGATCGGCATTGAAGATAACAAACCGGAAGCCGTTGCCGCCATGAAAGCGGCCGTAACAAAACTTGGCGAGGATTTTGAGGTCATCGCCGTGCCAACGCGTTATCCCGCCGGCGGTGCCAAGCAGTTAATCCGCGTGCTGACCGGCAAAGAGGTTCCGGCCAGCAAACGCTCCCCTGAAATGGGCGTGCAGTGTTTCAATGTGGCCACCGCCTATACCGCCTGGCGTGCGCTGGCCTTCGGCGAGCCGGTACTCTCGCGCACCATCACACTGACCGGCAATGTGGCAAAACCACGTAACTGGGAGGTGCTGCTCGGAACACCGCTCAGAGAACTGCTGGCCCTCGGAGAACCCAAGCCCGACACCAACAGCTACCTGATGGGCGGCCCGATGATGGGCTTTGAACTGCCCAGCATTGATGCGCCGACGATCAAAGCCAGCAACTGCATCATCGCCGGATCAGCGGCGATGTTCCCACCGGCTGCGCCGGAAATGCCGTGCATCCGTTGCGGTGCCTGCGCCGAAGCCTGCCCGCACGAGTTACAACCTTTCGAGATGTACTGGTTCTCGCGCGCCAAAAATTTCGGTAAAACGCAGGAATACAACATTTTCGATTGCATCGAATGCGGCTGCTGTAGTTATGTCTGCCCTTCACGCATTCCGCTGGTGCAATACTTCCGCTTTGCCAAGAGCGAGATCTGGTCGCGTGAGCGTGACAAAAACATGGCCGACGCCGCCAAGGCGCGCTTCGAACTGCGCAACGAACGCGACGAACGCGAAAAGGCCGAGAAAGCCGAGCGGCTGGCCAAGGCAGCAGCAAAGGCCGCTGAGAAAAAAGCGGCAGAGGTCGCCAGCGCATCACCATCGAGCGATCCCGCCGTGCCGGACACCACCTCGAATGCTGAAACGGCTAAGAAAGCGGCCATTACTGCCGCCATCGAACGCGCACGTCAGCAACGTGAAAATGTGCAGCCGAAGAATACCGGCGGGCTGACCGTCGCACAGCGCAAGGAAATCGCCGAGATCGAAGCGCGTAGAGTTCCCTTGCAAGCGCAGAAAACCTCTTTCGACACGGAGGACACAAAGAAATAATGAATAGCTGTTTCGCAACAGACAGTCTGGATCGGCATTCCGGCTTTCAAACCGGTTATTGTTCTTTACCTGATTGCCTTTACTCCGTGATCTCTGTGCCTCCGTGTGCTCCGTGTTAAAAGCGTTTAAGGCCCCATGAACTTCACCACCCCGCCCTACCTTACCCAGAACGTCACTGTACAGCGCGTCATGCTGCAAGTGCTGGTTGCGCTGCTGCCGGGCATCGCTGCCTACGTGTGGCTGGTTGGCCCCGTGGTTCTGGTGCAGATCGGCATCGCAACGACGGCGGCCCTGCTCGCTGAAGCCTTCATGCTCAGAATCCTCAAGAAACCGCTGGGACTCTTTCTGGGTGACGGCAGCGCCATCGTTACCGCCTGGCTGATCGCTCTGGCCTTCCCGCCACTCGCGCCGTGGTGGCTGATCATCGTCGGCACACTGTTCGCCATTGTGGTGGCCAAACACCTCTACGGCGGACTCGGCCAAAACCCCTTCAACCCGGCGATGATTGCCTTTGCCGTGTGCATTGTCTCTTTTCCCGCGCTGATGTCGCAATGGCCACCGGTCGAGCTGAAAACCGGATTCGCTGAACAACTCGCACTCGTTTTCGGCACTCTGCCGCGCCTTGACGCGATGAGTGGAGCCACCCCGCTCGACGCACTGAAAACCGCACTCAAACTCGGCGAAGGCAGCGCGATGGTGAGCACCGTGCTATCCGATGCCAGCACATTTGGCCAGATTGCCGGCAAAGGCTGGGAATGGGTCTCGGCAGCCTACCTGCTTGGCGGCCTGTGGCTATGGCAGCGCAAGATCATCAGTTGGCACGCTCCCTTGGGGTTTATCGCCGGCATCGCCGGGATTGCCGGCGCGCTGTGGCTGTTTGACCCCAGCCAGTTTGCCAATCCGCTCTTCCATCTATTCTCGGGCGGCTCGATGCTTGGCGCTTTCTTCATCGTCACCGATCCGGTCTCGGGCTGCACCACGCCCAGAGGCAAGCTGATTTTCGGCTTTGCCGCCGGCCTGTTGGCCTACCTTATTCGCGTCTTCGGCGGCTATCCGGACGGCGTAGCCTTTGCCGTTCTGCTACTCAATATCTGTGTGCCACTGATTGATCTCTACACGCAGCCGTCTATTTTTGGCATGAAGAAATGACGCCTCCGACCAAAACGATCAGCGCACCAAGGATGGCCGTACGCACGGCGATCATTCTGCTCACCTTTGTCGTCGTGTTTACCAGCCTGCTCTCCGGTGCCTATTTGTGGACGCTGCCCACGATCAATGCCGCGGCAGCTGAAGAAAAAATGAAACTGGTCGACGAGGTACTGCCACGCACCAGCTACGACAACAAACTGCTCAATGACTCCGTGCAGATCGCACCGGTCGCCGCGCTCGGCACCGATGAAGCAACAACCGCCTACCGCGCCCGCAAGAACGGGAAAATTGTCGCGCTGGTGTTCGAAACGGTTGCCCTCGATGGCTACGCCGGGAAAATCCGCCTGCTCATTGCCATTGCGCCCGGCGGCGAGCTGATCGGCGTACGTGTAACGCAACACAAGGAAACGCCGGGTCTGGGTGATTACATCGAGCCGAAGAAAGACAAAAACAAGGAACGTCCGTGGATCACGCAATTTAACGGGCTGTCACCGGCGGCCGTCGACGCGCGTCAATGGAAGGTAAAGAAAGACGGCGGGCGCTTTGACTCGGTGGCGGGCGCCACAGTCACGCCGCGTGCCGTGATCAAGGCGGTTCGCAAAGCGGCCCTCTATGTTTCCGAGAACCGCGAGACACTTTTCGCGTCTGAGAAAAAATGAAACACTTTTTAGAACCTAGCACAGAGACACAGAGTTCTCGCAGAGAACTGTTCTATTCCGGCTTTCTCTGTGTCTCTGTGGTGGATTTTTCTTTGATTTGGGGTCAGCCATGAACCGTGATGAATTTCGCCAGATCGCTGCCAACGGCGTCTGGAAACAGAACACCAGCCTGATCCAGATTCTCGGCCTGTGCCCACTGCTCGCTGTAACCACCAATCTGGTTAACGGTGTCATGCTTTCTCTCGCCACCATCATCGTCATGGCCATTGCCGGACTCGCTGTCGCCAGCCTGCGCAATTTCATCCCGCACGAGATCCGCATTCCGGTGTTCATCCTGATTGTCGCTGCGCTGGTTACCGTTGTCGATCTGCTCTTCAACGCCAATCTGCACGAGCTGTATCTGGTGCTCGGCATCTTCATCCCGCTGATCGTCACCAACTGCATTGTGCTCGCTCGCGTCGAAGCCTTCGCTGCCAAAAACCCGCCGCTGCAGTCGCTCACCGATGGCATCTTCATGGGCGTCGGCATGCTATGGACGCTGGCATTACTTGGCGGACTGCGCGAATTGATTGGCGGTGGCACGCTGTTTTCTGGCATCGACATGGTGTTCCCCAATCTGCACCCGCTACAACTCCTGCCCAAGGAATACCCGGGATTCCTCATTGCCATGCTGCCGCCGGGTGCCTTTATTCTGCTCGGTTGCCTGATCGCCTGGAAGAACTGGGTTGAAGCGCGCGCTGCAGCACGCCAGCAACGCCACATGCCGGAACTATCGGCCGCACAATGAATGCCGCCAAGCGCGCCGAAATTTTCAAGCGACTGCGCGCGGCCAATCCGGCACCGACCACCGAGCTGGAATACGCAACAACCTTCCAGCTGCTGATCGCCGTCATCCTCTCAGCGCAAGCCACCGACAAAAGCGTCAACCTCGCCACACGCAAGCTGTACGCTGATGCCCCGACACCGCAGGCCATACTCGCGCTCGGTGAAGACGGGCTGACCACGTACATCAACCGCATTGGTCTCTTCCGTGCCAAGGCAAAGAATGTGATCGCCACCTGCGCGCTCCTGATCGAACGACACAACGGCGAGGTACCGCACCATCGCGAATCGCTCGAAGCCCTGCCCGGCGTCGGGCGAAAAACGGCCAATGTGGTACTCAATACCGCCTTTGGCGAACCGACCATTGCCGTCGATACACACATCTTCCGCATCGCCAACCGGATGAAACTTGCGCCGGGGAAAACACCGCTGGCCGTCGAACTCAAGCTGCTAAAATCGATACCCGAAGAATTCAAACACGACGCGCACCACTGGTTGATCCTGCACGGACGCTACGTGTGCAAAGCACGCAAGCCGGAATGCTGGCGCTGCGACCTGCATGATCTGTGCGAGTACAAAGCAAAATCGGAAGCCTACGAACCCTGAAAT
>JBBRDR010000159.1:0-6445 GCA_038203745.1 Burkholderiales bacterium
TCCGGTGGGCGCGCACGAAAGTGGCCTGATCGGCGAATTGCCTTCGGGCATTCCCAGCAACTTGATGCCCTATGTGGCGCAGGTGGCCTGCGGGCAGCGCGAAAGCCTAAGTGTATTCGGAGGTGATTATCCAACGGCTGACGGCACGGGTGTTCGTGACTATATCCACGTCGCGGATCTGGCCGAGGGGCATATCGCTGCACTGAATTATTTGCAGCGTGAAAACGGATTGTTAACAGTAAACCTCGGTACGGGTTGCGGCTATTCGGTGCTCGACATGGTACGTTCTTTTGAGAAGGTGAGTGGCCAACCTGTGCCCTATTCGATTGTGGCGCGCCGGCCGGGAGACGTGGCCAGCTGTTACGCCGACCCGGCATTGGCAGAAAAGCTTCTTGGCTGGAAAGCCAAACGTGGCATCGATGAAATGTGCCGTGATGCCTGGCGCTGGCAGCAGAATCAGTCACTAAGTTAACGCTGCACAAATGGCACGCTACGCAATCGGCGATATTCAGGGCTGCTTCGATTCCTTCATGCGCTTGCTGGAACGCTGCGCGTTTGACCCCGCGCAGGACCAGCTCTGGCTGGTCGGCGACCTCGTCAATCGCGGGCCGCGTTCGCTCGAAACGCTGCGTTTTGTACACGATCTAGGCACTGCTGCAATAACAGTTCTGGGAAATCACGATCTGTCGCTGCTGATGGTGGCCGAGGGCTTTGGCAAGCGTGGCAAGGGCGATACCTTTGATGATGTTCTTGATGCGCCTGATCGTGAAGTCCTTCTCGACTGGCTGCGTCAACAACCTTTGTGTCACGTTCAAGGCGAATACTGCATGGTGCACGCCGGTCTGCTACCGCAGTGGTCCGTAGGCAAAGCCCGCTTGCTGGCGGCAGAGGTTGAAGCCGCATTGACAAACAACAACTGGCGCAAGTTCATGGCCCATATGTGGGGAAGTGAACCCGCATCCTGGCAGAAGGGACTTGATGGTTGGGCACGGCTTCGCGTGATCGTCAATGCCATGACCCGAATGCGTTTCTGTTCGCCCGAAGGTGTCATGGATTTTCGAGCCAAGGGTGAAGTAACAAAAGGCCCCGAAGGGTACTTGCCGTGGTTTGAGGTGCCGGGCCGGCGCAGTGCAGATTCGGTTCTGATTACTGGGCACTGGTCCGCACTGGGGTTGAAGCTTTTACCCAATCTACTGGCCATCGATTCCGGCTGCCTGTGGGGTGGTGCCCTAACGGCTATACGACTTGAAGATCGGCAGATTTTTCAAGTGGATTGTTCGAAAGACGAAATCCGGGCCTGGTAGCCAGCCGGTCTTCAATGGCGGCGTGGGCTGCTTGTGCAAGTTCACGGCGCGTTTTGTCCGTGGTGGCTATTGGAGTTGCTGGCCGCAAACTGACTGTCAGCGAGCGACAAGCCAGAATCGCTGAAAAACATTGCATCAGGGTAATCTCCCCTTCAAACGATGGTGCAGTAGAAATCACGCCTTCCGTGTCCAGATAACTGAGCGCAAGCGGGAGTATCGGCCGGCTGGTTTCAATGGCCGGTTGTAGCAGGGCCGCGTGAAATCCAAGCAAGCGTGTACCGTCAGTCGTCGTGCCTTCCGGAAAAATGGCGACATCCCTTCCGGCGTTAAGCAAGGCATCGATTTCCGCGTTGACCATTCGGGCATGACCGCGACTTCCCCGACGTAAAAAAACCGTATCATTTTTTTCGGCCAGCCAGCCAAAGAATGGCCATTGGCGAACCTCGGCCTTCGAAATGAAGGCAGACGGGCGAAGGGCATGGATAGCGAAAATATCCAGCCAGGAAATGTGGTTGGCTACGATCAGGCAGCCCGGCGGGGCACTCGATGGGTGCGCATCAAGCTGTACGCAGAGGATTTTCAGTATCTGGTGCGACCAACGCTGTTTCAGACGTGCTCGCCCGGTTTCCCCTGCCCGCGGGTAGATGAGCGCCGTGCCAATACCGATCCAGACTAAATGCAGCGCCAGTCTCAGGCAGCGGATGACACGAATAACATACGGTGTCGGATGGGGCCGGTTCATCAATGTCGAAGGTTAATCCTTAAAACCTCATTTAACACAGAGGACACGGAGAAAAACACAGAGGCTTGCGTGAAATTGGTCACTCACCCTCAGGGTGAGGATCGTTTCTCCTCTGTGTGCTCTGTGGCTCTGTGATCTCCGCACCCCATGGGTGTTTCTTTCGGGGTATGTTGAAAGCGGTTTAAACTGCTTTTTATAGGTTAATGGGTGACGCGTGATGAAGCGCTGCAACTCAGATCACGAAGCCAGCCAGAATGGCAAAAATCACCAGAGAAAAAATTGGCTTCAATGCCTTGGTTGTGAATTATTTCACCAAGGCGCATTGCCAAAAGCCAGCATAAACCGCCCGGCGATCTCATCGCGCGTCGGGCGGTGGTTTTGTCCGCCCCGGCAGGCGATCTTAATGGCGCCCATAACTGACGCCAAACGTCCCGTTTTCTCCCAATCCCAGTGATTGGAAATCCCGTAGAGCAGTCCAGAGCGGTAGGCATCGCCGCAGCCAGTGGGGTCGAGCACCACATCGGCTTTGACGCAGGGGATTTCAATGCGTTGACCTTCCGTATAAATGTGCGAGCCTTCGCCGCCGAGTGTAACGATCAGCGCTTTGACCTCACCGGCCAGTTGCTCAAGTGAGCGGCCGGTCCGGTCACATAACATCTTTGCTTCATAGTCATTGAAGCAGGCGTATTCCGCCAGCGTCATGAATTCCATCAGGTCGTCGCCCGAGAACATGGGCAAACCTTGGCCCGGATCGAAAATGAAGGGAACCCCGGCAGCGGCCAGGTCACGGGCGTGATGGAGCATGCCGTCGCGGCCATCAGGTGCGACAATGCCCAGCGTCGCGCTCGTGGCATCGGCAACCTTGTTGAGGTGCGAAAAACTCATGGCACCAGGATGGAACGCTGTAATCTGGTTGTCGTCAAGATCAGTGGTGATAAAGGCCTGCGCCGTAAAACTGCCGGCAATACGGCGCACGTGGGTGCGCGCGAGGCCAAGGTCATCCATGCGAAGAAGGTAAGGATCGGCATCGTCACCCACGGTGGCCATGATCAGCGGATCACCACCCAGCAGATTAAGGTTGTAGGCAATATTGCCTGCGCAGCCGCCGAACTCGCGGCGCATTTCAGGTACCAGAAATGCAACGTTCAGGATGTGAATCTGTTCCGGCAGAATGTGATTCTTGAAACGATCATGGAAAACCATGATGTTGTCGTAGGCAATGGAGCCGCAGATGAGTGTGGACATGGGGTTTTTCGTGTGTGAAATTAATCAGGGATAGAAAACGTAAAGCCGGTAGCCGGCTGCGCTGATGCCCTTGGCCTCAATCCACAGCCGGACGGGGACATCAGAGTTCGGCGCAAAGGGGTGGTTCGCTGGATTCTTCGGTGAGAGATACTCGGCCGGCGGGAAAACCCGGCGGGCAATGGCCGCGTCCGTTGTGTCGGTAAGCGAGAGTTCAAGCGAAGGATAGGCCTGCCCATAGCTCGCCCGGTTACGCAAGGTGGCATTCAGCACGAGAAGGTTGCCACGCGCCGTGTCAGTTTGCAGATCAGAGGTTTCAATACTGACCAGTTCAACGTTTCGGGGCAAGGGGATGTCCGCGTCAAATGCTTGGCAAAAAACCTCTACTATGGGTCGCAGAGCGGGTATGGAAACGGCGATTTCACTTCGGAAACGGAAGGTGAGTTGACCGGCAAGAACGATCAGCAATAGCAGGATGGAGAGAATAAACGGCCAGCGGGTACTTTTCTCCTCGGGTTGTGTAAATGGTGAGGCCATGACACCTTCGGCCCATTTGCTATAACCGGGGATGTCACTGGTCTCGCGCGGCAAAATAAGCCCGGTGGCTTTGCCCAACGCTTGAGCCGCCGCTTCACTCAGTGCTTGCGTGTCCTCAGCAGGTGCTTCCGCAGCGGTGTCATCCGGCGCAATTTGCGAATCCACTTCTTCTTCAGACGAGTCCAGCAGGATGTCGATTTCGAAGTTATTTCCCAGTTGCACAGCCGGTTCATGTTCGTTAGCCGGAACAACAGAGACCTCCGGCCGCACGGGGAGTGGGGCGGTGGTCGATATGGATGTGTTTTCGTCGAGCAGGCTATCGAGTGCGTTGAACACAGATTGGCATTGCCCGCAGCGCACCTTGCCGGCGCGCGCCTTCAACTGATCCGGTGTGACACGGAAGGTTGTCTGGCAACCGGGGCAGCGTGTTCTCATGACCTAGTGTTTTGTTCCAGCGAGACAGACCCAGCCTTCGCGGGTATCAGCGACAGTGAGCGCAAGGTAGTCGGCATAGATGCTGATCAACTCATCGGCCTGTTCTGCGAGGATGCCGGAGAGAGCCAGTCGCCCGCCGGGGAGGACGTGGGCGCAGATCGCCGGTGCCAGCGCTTTGAGCGGATTGGAAAGTATGTTGGCCACTACAATATCAAACTGCCCCTTGATTTCTTTGGTCGAATCATCGAAGCGAGCGCTAACCTCGTTACGTTCGGCATTACTGCTTGCCGCGCTAACCGCCTGTAGATCGATATCAACACCAAGCACTTCGCCGGCGCCAAGTTTTGCAGCGGCAATGGCCAGAATACCTGAACCACAGCCATAATCAAGAATCGATAGGCCGGGAGTGACCGAACGTTCAAGCCACTCCAGACAAAGTCGCGTGGTCGGGTGTGAGCCCGTACCGAAGGCCATGCCCGGATCGAGCACCAGAACGAGGGCGTCAGGGTCGGGTGCCTGGTGCCAGGAAGGAACAATCCACAAGCGCTCGGAGACACGGATGGGTTCGAATTGCGACTGGGTCAGTTGCACCCAGTTCTGCTCGGCGACTTCCTCGGTCAGAAAAGTGAGTTCGGAGTCGATGGTACATAATTGCGCACAGTTAGAAACAATTTCAGCGATGTTAGCAGATTTCTCAAATAATGCGATAACGCGAGAACGTTCCCAGCCCGGCGTGGTTACTGAGCCGGGTTCGCCGAATTGGGGTGTTTCTGCCGCTGTACCGGCATCCGCGTCCTCAATGCTGGCTGAAAGGGCGCCAGCCTCAAGCAACGCGTCGGCCAGCGCTTCGGCATGACCGCAGTCGGTTTCGATACTGACGGAAAGCCAGGCCATGAACTGATACCTCAACTATCTTTCTTGAGTTCGCTTTTGGCAGCAAGCATCTTCTCAAGGTAGTGGATATTTGTTCCGCCCTTATTAAAAGCAGCATCAAACATCAGTTCCTGATGCAAGGCAATGTTCGTCTTGATGCCTTCCACACTCATTTCAGACAGGGCAATGCGCATGCGGCGAATGGCCTGGTCGCGCGTGTCTCCGTAAGCGATTACTTTGGCGACCATTGAATCATAGTGCTGGGGTACGGTGTAACCCTGATAAACGTGGGAGTCTACGCGAATGCCAGGCCCGCCTGGGGGGTGATAAAACGAGATCTTGCCGGGACATGGCACGAACGTGTAGGGATCTTCGGCGTTTATGCGGCATTCAATGGCATGGCCACGGAAAATCAGGTCGCGTTGTTTGAAGCTAAGTTTCTCCCCGGCAGCGACACGGATTTGTTCCTGAACGAGATCGACACCCGTGATCATTTCGGTAACAGGATGCTCGACCTGGATACGCGTGTTCATTTCAATGAAATAGAACTTGTCATTCTCGTAAAGGAATTCAAAGGTGCCGGCGCCACGATAGTTGATGCGGCGGCAGGCTTCGGCGCAGCGCTCGCCAATGCGTGCGATGTGGCGAGCTGCGATACCGGGGGCGGGTGCTTCTTCAATAACTTTCTGGTGTCGGCGTTGCATGGAACAATCGCGTTCGCCCAGATAAACGGCGTTCTTAAAGCTGTCGGCCAGCACTTGAATTTCCACGTGACGCGGATTTTCCAGGTATTTCTCAAGATAAACCTCTGGATTGCCGAAAAAGCTCTGTGCTTCCGAGCGCGTCATCGCAACCGCGTTAAGCAGCGCGGCCTCGGTGTGCACCACGCGCATGCCGCGACCGCCACCACCACCGGAGGCTTTGATGATCACCGGATAGCCCACGTCCTTGGCAATTTTGAGAATTTCTTTCGAATCGGCGGGAAGCGCACCTTCAGAGCCGGGAACGCAGGGGACGCCAGCAACCTTCATAGCGTCCTTGGCCGAAACTTTGTCGCCCATCAGACGGATGGTTTCCGGGCGTGGTCCAATAAAAACAAAGCCCGAAGATTCGATGCGTTCGGCAAAATCGGCGTTTTCTGAAAGAAAGCCGTAGCCGGGGTGAATGGCTTCGGCGTCAGTAACCTCGGCCGCCGAGATAATGGCAGGCACATTAAGGTAGCTCAGGTTCGAGGGCGGCGGGCCAATACAGACCGATTCGTCTGCAAGTTTGACGTATTTGGCATCACGATCCGCTTCGGAGTGAACGACAA
>JBBRDR010000160.1:0-6425 GCA_038203745.1 Burkholderiales bacterium
TCGCAGCAATGTCCTTGCCCAGCTTGATCGTTTCTGACGTCGAGATTTCACCGATATGCGCCACCATCGGGACTTTGCCGGCGACTTCATCGATACAGGTTTCGGTGACCAGTAGCTTTTCACCTCTGGACAGGACAAAAAAACTCACCGTTAGTGTCATTGCAAAAGATGCCGTTACCGTATTTCATCTGACGTTGATCCTGGCGGCGCAAACGTTGGGCACAAACGGACCCAGCCGGGTAAACGGTGTCACGATGGCGGTCAAAACGCCTTATATTGATTTACTCACGGATGTCGCCTGTTCGTTCAGATTGGTTTTTAGATCAACTGCTCGTAAATTGCGCGGATGTCATCCTTACTCATCGTGCGCGGGTTGTTGTCGAGAAGGCGTGTTACTTTCGCCGCGCCGTCGACCAGCGTATCCAGATCCGCTCCGGTGATGTTCCAGCGTTTGAGGTCTGAAGGTATCTCCAGATCACGGTTGAGCGCAAACAAGCTGTCGATCATCGCAGTTGCAGCCTGAGCATCGTCCAGCGACGACACATCCAGCCCCATGGCAATGGCCACATCACGAAATTTACCTTCGTTGCCCACGCTGTTGAAGTGCATCACGTAGGGCAGCAGGATGGCGTTGGAAATACCGTGCGCGATGCGGTATTTTCCGCCCAGCGGATAAGCCAGCGCATGCACGGCCGTGGTGCTGGAAGTGGCAATGCACATACCGCCATACATGGCACCGAGCAGCATGTCATGGCGCGCGTCGAGATCGGTGCCGTTGGTAAAGGCCCGGCGAATGCTGCGCGTGATCAGGGTGATCGCCTTGAGCGCCAGCATTTCGCTGAACGGGTTGCCTTTCTTTGACATGTAGCATTCGATGGCGTGTGTCATGGCATCCATGCCGGTGGAGGCGGTGATCGCCGGCGGCAGGCCCACGGTCAGTTTCGGGTCGAGAATCACGCAGTCAGGCATCAGCTTGGGGCTGACGATACCCACCTTGAGTTCATCTTCCGGTACGAGAACAATGCTGTTCGGCGTGGCTTCCGAGCCGGTTCCGGCGGTTGTCGGCACCATCAGCGTGGGCAAGCCGCGTCGCACAATCGGCGCCTTGTTGAGCAGGTCGCGTAAGGAAACATCGTTGTTGAGCAATACGGCGACAATCTTGGCCACGTCCATCGCGCTACCGCCGCCAATACCGACCACCATTTCGCAGGATAGCTTCCGGGCGGCCTCGAAAATCGCTTCGACCTGGCCGACTTCCGGCTCCGGCGGTGTGTCGTCTATCACGCTCACGGTCACGCCAACCGACTCCAGCCGCGCTTTCGGGCGATCGATCAAGCCGGCGCGCGAAACGCCCTTGTCGCTAATGATCAGCACCTTGGTGGCGCCAAAATCGGCAACGATATCTGCAATGCTTTCGATGCTGTCCGGCCCGGCGATTACGCGCGCTGCATTCAAAAGGGTGTAGGTACTCATGTGTTCTACTCCTGGTGAAATCGATCAACCATTGACCCGGCCTTCCGTGACTCGCACGTGTTAAATCTTCTGCGGAAACAGGTGTTGGCGATAAGAAGGCGCCATCGTGTTTGCTACGCGTTCATTCGCTTGAGACGCCCTTCCAGCAGCTTCATTGCGTACTCGACGGCGTCGACCAAGCTATCGGCATTAGCCACACCTTTGCCAGCGATGTCGAAAGCTGTTCCGTGATCGACGGAGGTACGGAGAATGGGCAGACCAAGCGTCACATTGACGCCGCTGATCGCTTGCCATACGCCGGTGGCTTCGTTGACGTTAAACCCCAGCAGCTTGACTGGGATGTGACCTTGATCATGGAACATGGCGACCACGGCATCGAATTGCTGAGCACGCAACTTGATGAAGACCGTATCGCCCGGTACGGGCCCGGTCAGGTCATGGCCTTTGTCGACGTATTCCTTGATGATCGGCGCGATGATCAAGTCGTCCTCCTTGCCGAGGATGCCGCCTTCGCCCGCATGCGGATTGAGCCCAGCGATGGCCAGTCGTGGCTTCTCGAAACCAAGGCACGCCAGGGCATCAAGCGTGACGTCGAAGACGCGACGCAGACGAGTTGGCGTAATCCGTGATGGCACTTCGCCCAGCGGGCAGTGCGTCGTGACATGGCTGACGCGCATCGGTCCGTGCGCCAGCATCATGACAGCATCGCGCATGCCGGTGAGATGCGCCAGCAACTCGGTGTGCCCTTCAAAATGGTGACCGGCCATGTGCAGGGCTTCTTTCGACAAGGGCGCCGTCACGATGGCATCGGCCTCGCCAGCCAGGACCATTTCTGCGGCCTTCTTGACCGCACGATAGGCCCATTCGCCGCCGACAGCTGAAATCTGGCCGGTGACGATCTCGCCATCGACCGGACCGACATCGATCATGCTCAGCGGCAAGGTGTCGCGCACCAAGCCAACTTGTTTACATCCGGTGTCAAGCGCCTGGGCGCTTCCGATCACGATGAATTCAATGCGCCCGGACGCAACTTCTTCGCGCATCTGGTAGGCGGCTTTTGCAATGATTTCCGGGCCGATACCGGACGGGTCACCCATGGTTACAGCCAGTCGAATTGCCTTGCTCATTATCGGTTCCTTTGCGCGTTGTTTTCGCTGCCATCAAGCAAGCGAATGATTTCGAGTAGATCGTCAGCACCTCCGAAAGCGCCTGACCGTGAATAACAGGCCACACCATCCCAGATGCCGCCTTGCAGTCGGGCACAGCCCCAGCCATTACGTACAGAAGCCTGCGCCAGCAATGCATCCACGCCTGTTGCCCGGCACAAACCGAGAAGCGTGTCTCCGCCAACCACGATCAATTGTGCTGGCTTGGGCAGTCCGGTGACCAAGAGTTCCATTTGAGCAGAGAGCAATTCTGCAGCCTGAGCCGGGCTGATCTTCTCTTCTGGCGAGAGATCGAACCAGGCACTTTGTGCGCCTTGCCTCACAAGGTCCATTACCCTAGCGATTTGCGAATGACTCGCGTGCTCGGCCAATGCCTGTGGTTTACATTCAGAACACAACAATTTCCATTGCTCTCTTAGTACGGGGTGATGACTGGCGCTAACCAGTACGGTGGGTCCGCTACGGCTATCAACGGCTAGCGGTGATACAGCACTAACCAAACCCGGCACCAACCCCAGGTATCGCGCCAAGGCCTGAGCTAGACCGGCACTCCCGCACCACAAGCGCGACCCGGCCTCTTCGTATTCCGCCTTCGTCACGACCGCATCGAGTTCTTCATCCGAGAGGATGTCTGGAGCCCAGACATCCAATGAACTCCCGTCGGATGGTGTATCCGACCCGACAGCAAGTCCGTATCTGGCAAACGCTTCGTTAAACGGAAGGGCAGCAGACTTGCGCGGCCCTGAAAGATTGCCCGGCTCGATCACCCATTGTTGCCCGCCGATGGTTACGCGGCCTTGCGCCGGGAACGCCGGTGCAAAAAGCGTCGTATCAAATGCGCCGTTCCGGGTTAGCCAGGCCAATTCGGCAAAGGTGTTACCGCGCAACAGACTGTCAACCTTCTTGAAGGCGATATCCCCTGACTTCAACCACCCAAGCGCGGGGTGTAAGTGGCTCGGGAGTTCTTCCGGCGATATATCCCGGGTGGGTGTCGCTACAACGGAAATCTGCGCATCAAAAAACCGGTTGTCCTGCGCTGGCGGCCGATCAATGAAGACAGGCACTTCGCCGGTAAAGGAGGCGGCCGTATCCAATGCGCCGGTCAGGTCATCAGCAAGAATCCGGATTGAACTCATAACGGCTTCCTAACGATTGTCAGTTTGGTACCTGCACCACGGATTCGTTCAGCCTCATCACGGGGAACACCATCGTCGGTAATGATTTCTTCAAGATCGGCGACCTCACACACCGTCATGAACACACGAGGACGGAACTTGGATGAATCCATCAACAATCGCCTTGATGTGGCTGACTGCATAAAAGCGCGTTTGACTGCAGCCACTTCGGGCGTTGTTTCGGAAACGAAACCTTCGGTAACCGCGTGAGCGCCAAAAAATAAAACATCGGCACGAATCGAACGAATCCCCGCAAGCACCTCCTCGCCGACAAGGGTGTTGCTACCCTCTCTCAATTGGCCACCGAGAACGTGAACCCGCACGCTGGGGCTTGCTCCGAGGATCTGCGCGATCTGAATATCATTAGTCACGGCGAGAATTTCAATACCTCGCGCAACAACAGCCTTCGCCGCTTCCATCACCGTACTGCCACTATCAAAAATCACGCTTTGCCCGGGTTGCAATGATTCGGCGGCGGCCATTCCGATCAGGCTCTTCTCCTGCGGAGACAGTTCAAGCGCGGCAGAAAACGCTGGCTCAAAAGTACTGTAGTGCTGGTGTCGGAGCAAAGCACCACCATGCGTCCTATCAACAACGCCTTCGTCGGACAAGCTGTCGAGATCTCTGCGCAAGGTTGAGATCGATACACGTAGTGCGCTGGACATTTGCTGCAGGGTCACGGCCCCGTGACGATGCAAGAAATCGATGATCAACTGCCTTCGCTGCGCGGGAAGCAAAGGAACCGTCAGCGAGGTGATGTTTCCAGCGTCACCCATCGTTTTATCAAGTGTATTTTTCACCATAATTTTTCAAACAAGTTGTTGCTAATAAGCCTGACACCACATCATGCCTTCTGTTGAATCATACAAGCTCAACAACTTATAATGGTAGATAATGATAGATTACGAAACAAATAGCAATGGCAATATTTCATACCTCGATTAGAGAAATACATATTATTCACAAAATTCAGTATGTTAAATACAATAGCCAGATTAAACCCCGGGCTTTAAAATAAATAATGTGAAATGTATTGACACATTATGAATGATTTTCTCAATCATTAACAAGTTTCCGCGATTTTTTCCGCTCCATCGCGACAAGCCGCACATGTAGCGGGAGTCGTGTTTTCTTTGAAAAATCCAGATCAATGGGTGAGCCGGATTCTTCATCCTATGTTGCACAATTCAAGGAGAACTTAATCATGTCTGTTCAGCGTCGTATCAAAACCGTAGTAATCGGCATGGCAACGCTGCTGGCCTGCGCCAGCGGTGCCCAGGCTGAAACAATTATCAAGATTTCAGCCGAAGATCCCGGTGGCTGTTGGTATTCTTACAGCGCTATATTTGCCAGGATTATCGAACAAGCGACTAAAGGCGAGATCAGATCCGAAATCGTTCCGCGTGGCGGCGGTATCGCCAATCCGTCAATTGTCAATCTTCACAAATCCGATTTCGGTTTTACGACGTCAAACGCGGCGGCCTGTGCGCGCGATGGACTGGAAGACGTCTATAAAGGCAAAAAAATAACGACCTACTCCGCCGATGTATTGCCTGACGGCAGCTCCTTCGACCCGACCATCCATGGCCATTGGAGCCGCCAGGTCGGAAACTTGCCGCTAATCACAGTGTTCGTTAAAGGGTGAGATCAGATTGACCCGGACAAACTCGATTTAAGTTTCGGGTGATAGCACCAGTCAAAAATCGAGTTTGAACACCGATTTCAGTTCGGCGATCTGTTCCGCATTCAGACAATGGGTCTTCGTATTGTGTAGAAGAAGGAAAAGCTTGGCGGTTTCTTCCAGCTCTTCGGAGGCATAGATGGCTGCCTCCAGATTGGGGCCGGAAACAACCGGGCCATGATTGGCGAGCAGCACGGCACTGTGCTTGCCGGCCAGGCCGCGTATCACTTGACCCAGCGACGGATCACCGGGCCGAAAATACGGCACCAGCGGCAGACGCCCGATCTTCATCACAAAATAGGGCGTCAGCGGCGGAATGCAGTTCTCGTGGTCAAGACCGCCCATGCACGACACTGCGGCCGAATGCGTCGAGTGCAGATGCACAATAGCGCCCGCGCCATCGCGCGTTTCATACATGGCGCGATGGAGGAAGGCTTCCTTGGACGGCGGGTCGCCCGAAATCGACTTTCCATCCCAATCAAGCTTGGCAATACGCGCCGGATCAAGATCGCCCAGACAGGCATTGGTCGGCGTCAGGAGCCAGCCATCGTCAAGGCGAACACTGATATTCCCGCTGCTCCCCGCGGTAAGCCCGCGCTCGTAGAGCGAACGCGCCAGACGCACTATTTTTTCACGCTGAACTGTTTCGTTGTGATGGGCCAAAGCTGTCATGTCAGTTTCTCCCACGCCTTGAGAAAGAAATCAGGCGTTCCAAAATTTCCGGACTTGAGCGCCAGTGCTAGCAACGGCACTCCAGAGCCCGTGCCGATTGTCGTTGTCCATGGCACGCCGGGATCGATCTCCGGCCCGATGCGCAAACCCGTAATACCGAGTGCCTTGACAATAGCACCGGACGTTTCGCCCCCTGCCACAATCAGTTGCCCAACACCCAAATCGACCAGCCCTCTGGCAATGGCCGAGAGCGCCTGC
>JBBRDR010000161.1:0-6419 GCA_038203745.1 Burkholderiales bacterium
AATCTGCCGCGTATCTTTGAGCCGTTCTTTACCACCAAACCGGTTGGTCTCGGCACCGGTCTCGGCATGGCGGTGTCCTACGGCATTGTGCAAAAACATCAGGGGCGGATAGAGGTACGCAGCGTCGTCGGCCAGGGCACGACCTTCCGCGTCTGCTTGCCAATTCACTCGGCAGACACAGAACAGGCCGCCCCCAACGAGGATCGGAAATAGCGCTCGAGGCTGAACCGTCGATAATCTAGAGTCAAAAAGAGCGCGATGCCGATGACGTATTATCGCAGCAGAAGCGTCGGGATCTTGGCCGAACGCAGCAAGTCTGAAGTTTTGCTGCCAAAGAACAGGCTGCGCAGGGGTGAATGGGCGTAGGAGCCCATGATCAAAATGTCGATGCCCTGCTCGCGAACGGCCTGAGCGATGATGCTTTCAGCGTCACCGGGAATCAGTGAGGCGGGCGTGTCAAACCCGGCCGTCTCCAGCGTCGTCCGCGCCCACGCCAACTGCTTCGGTGCATTCTGGCTCGCCTTGCCGGACATCAACAAATGCACCGGCAGACCCCGAAACAGAGGACTGGCGGCGATCATCTCGACGCCGCGCCGGGTCACCGTGCTGCCGTCGTAGGCGATCATTATCCGGCGAGGTTCGGTGAAGCCTTCGGTCACCGTAAAGATCGGGCGATGCAAGGCGCGCACGACCTGTTCGACGTTACGCCCCATGTCACGCCGGGTGATCTCGGCAGACTCGCCGCGCCGCCCGAGTACGAACAGGCTGACGTCCTTCTCCTGCTCGACCAGCGTTTCCTCGAGCGCGCCGTGCCGCTGGCGCACGTCAGGCGACTTGACGCCCGCCGCCATGGCGCGTTCACGCAGACGGTTGAGAAAAACGCGACCCTTTTCACGCGCCGCCCGGCTGCGCGATTCGTCCTCGTTGGACAGCTCGGTGAGCAGCGACTCCTGCGCGCCAATGCCAATAGCGCCGCTGTAGTCCTTGCCCGAGCCGATCTCGGGATGGCGGTCAATGACGTGGAGGAATTCAAGCGGCGACGCCATCCGGCGAGCCGCCCAAGCGGCGTAGTCGGCTACGTAGTCGGCAAAGTGTGATTGATCGACGCAGGCCAGTATCTTGTTTTGGGCATTCATCAGTGGGCCTCCTTAGTGCGCCATCATTTGATCGACGGCATCCGGCTTGTCATGAATGGCGAAGCTATCAACCATCGTGGCGCTGGCTTCGTTAAGGCCGGTAACCTCGACTTCCGTACCTTCACGGCGGAATTTGACGACCACTTTGTCCAGCGCGGTGACGGCCGTGATGTCCCAGAAATGTGCGCGTGACATGTCGATGCGCACCTTGTCGATTACTTCTTTGAAGTCGAAGGCGGCGATAAAATGATCGGCGGAGGCAAAGAACACCTGCCCGACAACACGGTAAGCGCGAACCCGCCCCTCGTCCTCGGACTTCGAACTCACACTGAGAATCTTGCCGACCTTGTGGGCAAAGAAGAAGCCGGAAAGCAGCACGCCCACCAGTACGCCCTTGGCCAGATCGTGCGTCGTTACGACGACGATCACGGTGGAAATCATGACCACAATGTAGCTTCCCGGATGTTCCTTCATTTTGCGGATCGACGTCCAGCTGAAGGTGCCGATCGAGACCATGACCATCACCGCCACCAGCGCCGCCATGGGAATGCGCGCCACCCAGTCACCGACAAAAACGATCATCAGCAACAGGAAAACGCCGGCGGCCAGTGTCGATAAGCGCCCGCGACCACCGGATTTCACGTTGATCACCGACTGGCCAATCATCGCGCAACCGGCCATGCCGCCGAGGAAACCTGCCGCGATGTTGGCGATACCCTGGCCGACGCATTCACGATTCTTGTTGCTCGGCGAATCAGTCAGATCATCGACGATCGAGGCCGTCATCATCGATTCCAACAAACCGACAACGGCCAGCGTGGCCGAGATCGGGAAGATGATTTTCAGCGTGGCCAGATTCAGTGGCACGTCCGGCAGCAGGAATACCGGCAGGCTGTCGGGCAGTTGCCCCATGTCACCGACCGTGCGGATATCGAGACCAAAGCCAATCGCTACCGCCGTCAGGGTCACGATCGCCACCAGCGGCGACGGAATCGCCTTGGTGATGTACGGGAACAGATAGATGATGGCGAGCCCTCCGCCCACCATCGCATAGACGACCCAGCTCACATCAATCAGTTCCGGCAGTTGCGCCATGAAGATGAGGATAGCCAGTGCATTGACGAAACCAATGATGACGGCATGCGACACGAAGCGCATCAGGGCGCCAAGGCGCAGCCAGCCAGCCGCGATCTGCAGAACACCGGTCAGCACCGTCGCCGCGAGCAGGTATTGCAGACCATGGTCTTTGACCAGCGTAACCATGACCAGCGCCATCGCGCCGGTAGCCGCTGAGATCATCCCCGGCCGCCCGCCGGTAAAGGCCGTCACGGCAGCAATACAGAATGACGCATAGAGCCCGATCTTGGGATCTACGCCGGCGATGATCGAAAAGGCGATAGCTTCGGGGATGAGCGCCAACGCAACGACGAGGCCGGCCAGTAGATCGTTCTGGATATTGGAAAGCCAGTCATGGTGTAACGATTTCAAATTGAGTATCCATAGTAAATGCCAGCCACAGCGGCTGCGCTTTGAAAAGTGAACGCCAATACCCGTTCCGGCCAGCAACGCTGGTGGAAAAACCAGAGCATCGAGGAGAAGTGATTCACGCCATCAGAGTGAAGTCTGGGGCGAATGAATGGAAAGAGCGGTGTGCGGGAGAGCGATCAGGCTGACGCGACAGAAAACGCCGTATCCGGCGGGAGGCTCAACAAAGGGGCGCGATTGTATCAAAAATAATCATTAATTGCAATGACTTAGAGGATTCAATCTCATCTTTGGCCGCTGGAGCCGGGCTTATACCACCGGCCTCACCAGAGCCTTTGCCGGCGCTTTCTACTAAGCAGCGATGGTGCTTTCGGCGGAAACCAACCCGGTGATGACCACTTCGAGACGGGTTGATCTGTACGGCCCCGGCAACTAACGCGCGTCCATTCATCAGTTGCCCGATACCGGCTCCAGAGCATCAAGAGTCGGGGTACAGGTTTTCGGCCTACTGACCCAGAGCGATACTGGATTGGCGCCGACACAAAATCCGGATGTGCCTTACAAAAACGCGAATTTAAGTACAAAAAGCACCGCAATCGCCGCAACCATTGGTGACAATTCTCGCGTGCGACCTGCCAGTATCTTGGTTGCAGCGTAGGTGATGAAACCAAAAGCGATGCCATGGGCAATCGAAAACGTAAACGGCATACTGATCGCGGTTATGACAGCCGGCGCTGCTTCGGTAAGGTCGTCCCAGTCAATTTCTGCCAGACCGCGAATCATCAGCACCGCCACGTAGCAAAGTGCTGGTGCCGTGGCAAAGGCCGGCACCGACCCGGCCAGCGGGGCGAAAACCAGTGCAGCAAGAAAAAGCAGGGCAACAACCACCGCCGTCAGCCCGGTTCGACCACCCACCGAGGTTCCGGCTGCCGATTCGATGTAGGCGGTAGTTGAAGACGTACCCAGCATCGCTCCCGCCACGATTGCCCCGGAATCAGCCAGAAGCGCACGCTTCAGGCGTGGCAGTTTGCCGTCGGCATCGAGTAGTCCGGCACGGTGGCATACCCCGATCAGGGTTCCCGAAGCATCAAACAGTTCAACCATAAAGAAGGTCAGCACCACGGTGAGCAGTCCCGCATTAAGCGCACCGGCAATGTCCATCTGCATGAAGGTCGGCATGATGGAAGGCGGCATGGCCAGCACACCGCCAAAAGGTGTATAGCCCAGCAGGATGGACGCCACGGTGACCGACAGAATACTGATGATGATGGCGCCCGGCACCTTGCGCTGTTCTAGCGCAACGATCAGGATAAAACCGGCGATAGCGAGCAGTGCGCCCGGTTTATGCAGATCGCCGAGTGTCAGCAAGGTCGCCGGATGGGCGGTGATGATACCGGCGTTCATGAGTCCGATGATGGCCAGAAACAAGCCGATACCGGCTGAAATGGCGAATTTGAGCGAACGCGGAATCGAGTTGACTATGGCTTCCCGGATGCGGAACAGACTGACGACGATAAACAGCAATCCGGAGATAAATACCGCACCAAGCGCGGCTTGCCAGGTAAAGCCCATACCCTGCACAACCGCAAAGGCAAAATAGGCATTGAGCCCCATGCCCGGTGCCAACGCGATCGGATAATTGGCATATAGACCCATGATCGCCGAACCCACTGCAGCGGCCAAGCAAGTCGCCACAAAAACCGATTCCTTGGGCATCCCGGTCGTTGAGAGAATGTCCGGGTTAACGAAGATAATATAGGCCATGGTGAGAAAAGTTGTCACCCCGGCCATCACCTCGGTACGCACACAGGTACCGTGTGCAGTAAGTTTGAAATAGCGTTCCAGCATGATCAGTTGGCCTTAGAAAAAATAGTCAAGTCAGGCGTCACCCTGTGCGCACCCAGGTGTACGACTCAAAGGTTGATGTGTGTGCCGGAACTGGCGCCAAGATACACTTCGCGCAAAAACATCCCGAGTGAAATTATCATGGAACACATGGCAAGAATGAAGAGAACGGCGACGGTTTTTGCCAGATCAACCGCAATCAGCGCCCCAACAAAGGCTCCGGCCACCACCAGACAAACCAGAAAAGCCGCCAGCACCGAGAAGAGAATGCCCAGATAAGCCAGATGACCGCGGTATTGAAGCACTCGCAATTCCAGCAGTGATTCTTTTGCTTCCGCTTCACTCACGGCCTTGAAACGATCCTGTACCACACGCCGTCGATCAACGATGCGCCCAAGCCGGGCATTCATTGCGTTGATCATGGTGGATATGGCTGTCAGGAGAAACACCGGCGCAACGGCGAGTTGAATTACCCGTGAAATATCCAGAATATGCGGTTCCATACATCCCTAAAGATCGTGTTATTTATTCGCAGCGCTGGTTGTTATATCAAGCGGTGGCGGAAGTTTTACCACTAACACCTTATCAACACGATTCTTGTCCATATCGACCACTTCGAATGAACAACCCGCCGCCTCGAACTGATCTGTAACCGTCGGAATCCGGCCAAGAACATACATCACCAAACCACCCAGCGTGTTGAACGCATTCTCATCCTCTCCCGGCAGATCGTCTTCAATATCGATTACAAATTTCATGCGTTCAATCGCAACGCCGCCATCGACCAGCCACGAACCATCGGCTCGCTCAACGATATCCTGCTCCTCAGTGACATCAGAAGAAGGCAGTTCGCCGACGATTGAAGTGAGCACATCGGTTAGTGTTACCAGCCCCTGCAACTCACCATATTCATCAACAATCAGCGCACATTGCTGGCGCGCTTTGCGGAAACTCTCCAGCAAATGCGTTGTGGTCACGCCTTCCGGCACAAAGAGTGGTGGACGCAGAAAACGCTCGACATCCAGCCGCTCGCCAGTCAGCGCCAGCTTTAACAGATCAGCCGTACGCAATATGCCAACAATATGATCTAGACCGTCACGGCATACGACGACGCGAGTAAAGAGGCTTTCGGCAAGACATTCCCGAATCTCTTCTTCAGGCAGGTCAAGATCGAGCACGTAGATATCGTTCCGGTGCGTCATAATCGCTCCGATACGCTGCTCGTCGAGACGCAGTACATTAGAAACGATGGCCTGCTCACTTTCGTGGAATACCCCGGCCTCGGCACCCTGCTCCATCAGCACATTGATTTCGTCGTTGGTCAGCGGCTGCCCCCCCCACTGACGCGCGCCAATGACGCGCAACAGCATACTAGACGACGATGACAGCAACCAAACCACAGGCCGGGCCATGCGTGCCAGCATGTTCATTGGCGCAGCGATCATTGCGGCGATAGACTCCGGCGCCAGCAACCCGAGTCGTTTTGGTACCAATTCGCCGACGACCACTGAGAAATAGGTCAAAGCAACTACAACCAGAGTCAATGCCAGACCGCGGGCATATGGCGCCAAAGGTGCAAATTCGGCAAACCAGCTGGTCAGTGGATTGGCCAGGGCATTCTCACCGATGGCTCCGCTCAGAATCCCGACCGTGGTGATACCGACCTGAACGGTCGAAAGGAATCCGGACGGGTCGTTGCTGAGATCGAGTGCCGACTGCGCACCGGGGCTCCCGTCGTCAGCCAGTTTTTGCAAGCGCGATTTTCGCGAGGAGACAACGGCGATCTCCGACATAGCAAGAATACCGTTAAGAAAAATCAGAAAAACGAGTAGTACTACGTCCATTTATACAATCAGAAATTGGCCTGTTCGGCGATGATCAATCCGCTTTCCTACGCTCATAAGGCTCGTGGAATTGAACCGGTTCTACGCGACTTTTGCGCAAACGAAGATT
>JBBRDR010000162.1:0-6390 GCA_038203745.1 Burkholderiales bacterium
GAAGGTGGGCTGGGTTATGTAGCCATTATTGCGGCCGTTCTAATGGCCAGCCTTTCCGGTTCCGCCGCTGCCGATACTGCAGCGCTCGGTATGGTTCTGTTGCCCATGATGAAAAAGGCCAACTATCCGGAAGGGCGTTCGGCCGGGCTGTTAGCGGCGGGCGGCATCATTGCTCCAATCATTCCACCCTCTATCCCCTTCATCATTTTTGGAGTGGCCAGTGGTGTCTCGATTTCCAAGTTATTTTTAGCGGGCATCGCTCCCGGTGCGATGATGGGCGTTGTTCTATCCACCATTTGGTGGTGGCAATGCCGAACGAGCAAAATGGAAATGTGCGCCAAGGCAACCCGTGCAGAATTTCGCCATTCCCTCATTGATGGTACCTGGGCACTTATGCTACCGGTCATCATTATTGGCGGATTCCGGTCGGGCATTTTTACGCCGACTGAAGCGGGCGTGGTTGCGGCGGTCTATGCCCTGCTGGTTTCGCTTTTCGTTTATCGCGAAATGAAACTCAAAGACCTCTACAACGTGCTGTTCTCGGCGGCCGAAACTACGGCAATCGTCATGTTCCTGGTCGCTGCGTCAGCTGTTTCAGCCTGGTTGATCACGATTGCCGAACTGCCGATGATGGTAGCCAATCTGATGGAACCACTGGTGGATTCGCCAACACTTCTCATGCTCGTGATTATGGCCTTCATCATGATCGTTGGAATGGTCATGGACCTGACCCCGACAGTACTGATTTTGGTTCCAGTTTTAATGCCTCTAGTCAAAATGGCCGGTATTGACCCCGTGTACTTCGGCGTAATGTTCATTCTGAATTGCTCGATTGGTCTCATCACACCGCCCGTAGGTAACGTGCTGAATGTAATCACCGGCGTTTCAAAACTCCCGTTCGAAGATTGCGTCAAAGGAGTATTGCCTTACCTGGCAGGGATGATGACGCTGTTGATTTTGTTTGCTTTTTTCCCGGCGCTTATTCTGGTGCCGTTACGTTGGATGTTGTAGTGTAGTTCGTTTGAGACATGTTCTGTTGCCGTCAACCTGAAGCGTTGGCAGCAGAATGCATGTAAGTAGTTCATATTGTTTTTACTCAAGGAGAAGTCGGCATGAAAATGAATTCACTGATCGTTCGCGCTCTGATGGTTGCTGGCCTGGTTGCCGGTACTATTGCCTCATCGCAAGCCGAGTCGTTGCGTTTTGCTTCTGAATCGCCACGCACTGATACCCAATATCTGGCAGGGCAAAAGTTTGATGAATTGCTGAAAGCCAAAACTAATGGTGCCTTGGAACTGAAACTTTTCCCGGATAGCACGCTGGGGACTTTTCAGCCTGCCATTACAGGGGTACGAAATGGGACCATCGATATGGCTGTTTCCGGTTCTGCCAATTTTAGCGGGATGGTACCTCTAGTCAGTCTTTTCGATATCCCGTTCATGTTCAAGGATACGGCTCACGCCTACCGGGTTCTCGACGGCAAGATCGGACAGGAAATGCTCGACAAGCTGGGTGAATTTGGCATGAAGGGCCTGGCCTTCTGGGATAACGGCTGGCGCGAACTGACCAACAATGTACGCCCGGTGCACACCCCGGACGACGTCAAGGGCATGAAGGTGAGAACGACCGGCAGCCCGGCACATATCGAGGCCTTCAAATTGCTCGGCGCCAACCCGGTACCAATGCCTTTGGCCGAACTATACACCGCGCTTGAAATGAAGACAGTCGATGCACAGGAGCATCCGCTCGGTGTGCTTTGGTCAGCTAAGTTGTATGAAGTGCAAAAATACCTGAGCTTGACCAATCATGCATACAGCGCCTTGATCGTCGTTATGAACAAGGCAAAATTTGATGCACTGCCTCCAGCGCAGCAAAAAGCTTTGGTTGAATCAGCGCGTGAAGCCGGCATGTATCAACGCAAGCTGAATAACGAGAATATGGCAAAGATTGTTGCAGAGGTGAAAAAGGGCGGCATGCAAGTGGTGGAGAACATCGACGGGAAGCCTTTCCTGGAAGCGACAAAGCCAGGGCGCAAAACCTTTACGGATAAGTTTGGTGGCGCAAACATCATCGTGGAAATCGATGCCGCACGTGACGTGAAGTAAGGTTAATTCGTATTTCAGTTGGTTTTAGATTCCCGATGCCGTTTCTTATACGTCATCGGGAGTTTTTTCTTTGTATCACGAGTTCCAATCAGTTTGTTTTCAGAGCAGATTCTCGACAGAATCAAGTTGATCAGATACCAATTCCGAGGATGTGAAGTGAAAAATTCATTAATCGAAAAAATAGAAACCAAGTTGTTCGCGATTCCTTTGCGGGAAGTGCTGACTGATGCAATGCATGGAGATCACACTCACTTTGAGCTGATAACGGTCACCATTACCCTGACCAATGGATGCAAGGGCACAGGCTACACCTACACCGGAGGCAAAGGCGGGCATTCGATTATTGCGATGATTGAACATGATCTCGCGCCGATGTTAATCGGCAAAGAGTCAGCTAATATTGATGATATTTTTCATTCTATGGAGTTCCACGTTCATTATGTAGGACGTGGTGGAATCGCCTCTTTTGCGATATCGGCAATTGATATTGCGTTATGGGATATACGCTGCAAAATCGCCGGGCAGCCTCTCTGGAAAATGGCAGGAGGCGCTTCGCATTCAACTAAAGCCTACTGTGGTGGCATCGATCTTGGTTTTTCGTTAGAAAAACTGCTTTCAAGCATCCAGGGGTATTTAAATCGCGGGTTTAATGGTGTCAAGATCAAGGTGGGCCGGAGTGATCTTGCCGAGGACGTTGAACGTGTTCGGGCCGTGCGGGAACTGATCGGCAGCGACATTACCTTTATGGTTGACGCCAATTACTCCCTGACCGTCGACCAAGCCATTAACGCGGCCAAAGCCTTTATCCCCTACAACATCTTCTGGTTTGAAGAGCCCACGCTACCAGACGATTATCAAGGCTACGCTCGAATTGCTAAGGAGACCGGCATTCCGCTGGCAATGGGAGAGAACCTGCACACCATCCACGAATTTGGCTACGCCTTTGACCAGGCGAGACTTTCATACATACAACCGGACGCATCTAACTGCGGCGGGATTACTGGCTGGTTACGTGTAGCAGAATTATCCCGGAAATATGGCTTACCGGTCTGCACGCACGGCATGCAGGAATTGCACGTCAGCCTGCTCTCTGCACAATCTAATGCTGGGTGGTTGGAGGTCCATAGCTTCCCAATTGATGAATACACAACCCGCCCCCTTGTTGTCGATAAATTCCGTGCCATCGCGCCGGACACGCCGGGTATCGGGGTGGACTTCGATTGGGGCAAGCTTAAAAAGCATACACTTGTGGAATGCGTGACCAGTTTGCCGGTCTGAATTTCACGACACATAAGGTGCCATCCGCTTCGAAAAGAACTTTGAGATGAACGAAAAATTAAATTCCACGATTGACAAGACATTAAGCGTTCTTGAAGCGATTTCGCAGAACGCAAAAGGACTGTCACTGGCCGATATTGTCAAATCTGTCGGAATACCGAAAACAACGGCCTTTCGTATTCTGGAAATTCTCTCCGCACGCGAATATGTAACCTGGAACAAGGACAATGAAAGGTACTACATCGGTATCAAAGCACTTGAAATCGGCATTCGCGGGCTGAACGGACAGGATATCGTTGATGTTTCCATTCCCTATTTACAGGAATTAGCAGCAGCGGTTGGCGAAACCACTTTTTTAGGTGTGTATAACAATGGTGATGTGGTCTATCTGTACAAGGCTGAAGGCACAAGCTCAATCCAAACCACGGCCCGATTAGGCAGTCGACGTCCCGCCTACTGCACAGCGCTTGGGAAAGCCATCCTAGCAAATCTACCCATTGAAGAGTCTGACCGTGTATTTGAAAAAAAACTGGGTAAATTTACTGAAAAAACAGTGACAGACCGAATCAAACTTTCTGAAGAGTTTTCAAACATCAGAAGGGAAGGTTACTCCATCGATGACGAAGGAATCGAGTACGGTCTCTACTGCTTGGCGGTACCGATCTACAATTTTACCGGCAACGTTATTGCTGCAATCAGCGTATCGGGGCCAATCACGCGCTTGACTGAGAACAAAGCGAAAATCATTGAAGACGTGAAAAACATGGGGAAAGTAATCTCAAAGCGCCTGGGGTTTGTTTCCACAATGAAACTAAGGCGCTAAATGTATGGGGAACACCGGTGACATTAAGCCCAAGCTTGATTTTAATTCGCTTCTGGAATACGTATTGAATTGACTTTATTTCTTCTACTCACGGGCTTTGGACTATGCGCTATTCACTAGATGAAATGTACGGACTGAACGGCAAGGTGTGCATCGTAACGGGTGCTGGCAATGGGCTAGGGCAGGAAATTGCTATTGGGTTGGCTGGTTTGGGCGCACACGTCGTTTTGGTCGGCCGTTCTCTCGAATCGCTGAACACGACCCTCGCCATGCTCAAGGAGCAATCATCCCGCAGCATTTCAATTGTTGCCGACGTAAGTGTTGAGGACGATATTTCTGCCATGACCGACCGCGTCATGGCAGCCTTCGGCTGTATTGATGGTTTGGTTAATTGTGCCGGCATCACACAACTCGACTCCGCGACTGAGTTCAATATGGATTCTTTCCGCAAGGTCTTGGATATCAATGTCAGCGGCGTGATGAATTGTTGCAAACATGCGGGAAAACATATGCTCGCGCGAAAATCAGGGCGAATCGTCAATATTTCCTCTGTGCGAGGGTTTCAGGGTAAGGCCGGTTTCTCGGCCTATGCGGCAAGCAAAGGCGCGATCAATACCTTGACCAAGTCACTCGCAGTGGAGTTTGCGCCGCACGGCGTCAATGTTAATGCGGTTGCTCCCACCTTTACGCTAACCGACATTAACAAAACATTGCTGGATAACGAGGCAGTTCATGACTGGGTTATTTCCCGCATCCCCAAGGGACGTTTGTGTGAAAGAAAATGGCTGGTTGGACCGGTCGCCTTTTTGCTGTCTCCCTGCTCAGAATTCGTGACCGGAGACATTCTCTGCGTGGACGGCGGCTGGCTGGCTGGATAAAAACGAGTGGCAATGCTTTGTGTATCAACGCCCTGATCTCGTATTTTTGTATTGTTCGTAACAATTCAATCTAACCAACAAAGGAAAAAGCAAAATGAACCTGGGAAAATATTCGTTAGGCATGGGTGATCGTTTTTCGCATCAGGGAGAAGCTCAGCTTTCTGCAATTTTAAAAGCCAAAAAAGATCTAGGCATTGAAATCACACCTGTCTGGAACAAATCGAACCGGGAGCACAGCATCGTCCACACCGAGCCCTCCGATACCCGAGTTGAAGCAGATGCCGCTGTAAAAGCTCTGGCCTATACGGGCCCCTACTTTGTCGATGCTGACCACATCAATCTCGGCAATGTTGATCGCTTTATTGATCACTCTGACTTCTTCACGCTCGACGTTGCTGACTATATTGGCAAGCCGGCCGCTCAGTCCGATATTGACAAATTCGTTTCCGACCACAAAAAGTTTGTGGGCTCTCTTAGCATTCCTGGAATTGCTCAGGCGTTCACCATTACTGAAGAGTATCTGAAGAAATTTGCCGGTAAATTCCTTTTTGCCACGATTGAAGCTTCAAAAATATACCAGCACATTGTGTCCAAAAAAGGGGCCGGTAAGTTCGTAACCGAAGTTTCTATGGATGAGGTCGACGAACCGCAAAAGCCATTGGATATGTTGTTCATCCTCAAGTCACTTGCTGACTTGAAAGTACCCGCACAAACCATTGCCCCAAAGTTCACAGGTCGTTTTAACAAAGGCGTCGACTACGAAGGCAACGTTGAGCAATTCGGCAAAGAGTTCGAAGAAGACATGCTGGTTATCGATTACGCCGTGAAAAATTTCGGTTTGCCGAGCGATCTGAAATTAAGCGTTCATTCCGGCAGCGACAAGTTTTCCATTTATCCGGTCATGGGCAAGTTAATTAAAAAGTACGATAAAGGCATACACATCAAGACGGCAGGAACGACATGGCTTGAAGAAGTCATTGGGCTTTCCGTTTCAGGCGACAAAGGTCTTGATCTTGCCAAATCGATTTATGCCATGGCCTTCAAGCGAAAAGATGAGCTGTGTGCTCCCTATGCCGCGGTAATCGACATCAAAGACGACAAATTACCGACACCAGACTCGATTGCCAATTGGAGTAGCGACGATTACGCGTCTACCCTTCGGCATATTCCGGGCAATCCCAAATACAACCCCAGCTTCCGCCAACTCATCCATGTGGGCTACAAGGTTGCCTACGAACATGGCTTGGAATTTACCGATGCCCTTAAAACCAACAAGGAAGTTGTTGGCCAATGCGTTGCCGAGAAC
>JBBRDR010000163.1:0-6356 GCA_038203745.1 Burkholderiales bacterium
TGTAGAGGCTCCTTGAAAGGCTAGCTCAGACGAATGATCGGCCAGAATCACGTTCCTCAGGTCGTGCTTTGTGTATATACAGTTTGGATCGTTCTTGGCGTAGAACTTCGTTCGGGCATGGTTTTGAATTGACTTGACGAAAGCGTTGGTAAATTGCTGCTGAGTCAGATTAATGTAGGCGTCAAAGTCTGCCAAAGATTCAAAGGCAAGAAATTTCTTGGACGCTTTGAGCCTAAACTCGGCGGTTGTTCGTAGAAGGTAGTCGTTGCATACGAATATGACAGTCTTGCCAGCGCTTGCGCTGGTACAAGTGTGTGCAAGCGTCTCAAGAATCACTGCATCCCTGAACCCCTTCTCGTTCTTCTGGTCTTTGGGGTCAAAGGTGAATGGCGGTTTTCGCCAAATGGCTGCCTCTACAACGGCCGACCAATCAACATGCGCGACGGGTGTTGGTATGAGGCTACCGCTGTGCCCCTTAAGCCATTTTTCTAGTTTTGTCCGTACCTGATTTTTGATCGCGGACTCGTTACATTTGTGCGAATACGGTGCGTTCGTGATGCCAGCAAGCTCTGAAAAATTTTCAGTGATACTTGCAAGAGCTTTTAGTGCAGATGTGGTCTGCTGGAACTGAAGTTCTCCAAAGACGACATCAGGAACATTCAGAATCATCGGAATTAGTGGTGAGTTCTTCTTCCAGAATACGTCAAACGCAGGTGACACAGGTAGCTTCTTGTCTTTGTCCCAGAGAATGTTCGTGTCCACGACAACGATGTGCTCCGGCGGGGGCGTTCTACGAACCTTCGGCATGTTTGATTGCTTTCAGAGCTTGCGCTAGCTAATGGTGCTATGAGGTTTGCGACGGCTAACGTTTGAATTAAGGGGCGCCGTTAGGCGTCCCGCTTGAATGATGGGTTAGGCTGGACAAGCCGTACGCAAGAAGCCATGCAACCAGAAGCCAAAACGTGACTAGAAAAACCCAACCGAAGATGGTGGGTGAACACCAGCCCCAACCGCATAAGCCATTGTTTGCAAGCAGGCCAGGGATGCCGATTTTATGGAACAAATAAATGGAAAGATACGGTACTGCCACGATTAAACCTACAGGTGAGTCAAGATAGCCTGACCAAAGAACCGCAGGCAAAGATAGCAAAAGGAAAATTGCAATGATTGCGGCAAAGAATTTAAGTGTTCGTGGCTGGAGCATTGCTTTGGCCTAACGTAGAGCTAACCGGCGCTGCGCGGCTCTATCGCGCAGCGTCCAGCGACCAAAGGGAGCGAGGTTGAGCGCCGGGTTAGCTCTTTTCACGGTGCGATCTGTTTGATTTGTGAGCCGAGAGCCACGGAAAGAAGCGCCAAACCGACAGGGATGGCGGCAATTTGGAATGTGCTCCACGCCGAAGTTGAAAGCTCGAACACTATCAAGTTTGCTGCGCCTAGGGCTAGAAAAAGTAGTGCAGCGTACCCGCCAATTTTGAGCCACGATTCCGGGGTGAATTTCAATTTCCTTCCAAAGAGTAACGTTTCAAGAAAACTGGACGAAACTGATGTGGTTATCCAAAAGAATATTGCGAGTAACCACCACAAAAGAGTTTGTTTCCACTGTACAGCACTAGGGGCAGTGGCGTTGACGGCTGCATGGACAGCTATTCCAAATACCAGCGCAAGCGCAAAGTACGCCAGGAGCAAGCGCCAGAAGATAGACCAAGGTTTCATTAGATCTCCAAAGAGCTAACGTAGAAGTGAGGGGCGCCGCGCGAGGCGGCATGAGGCGAAGAGCGGCTGCTTATTCGGCGTCCCCTCGACTGCCGGGTTAGACCACTGGCTTGAAGAGGGCGCTGTTTTTTGGGCGTGGCTTTGAAGCACGAATCGTGAAACCGGCACCACCGAAACCAGGCGTAAGTGCCGGGACACCGCTTGAGCGAAACGCACGACGGCGGGGTCGCCGAGACGTTGAGCCAGCACCGACGCCAAACGATGCTGAGCCACCACGAGCGCCAAAAGAAGCGGAGCGACAAACGCAAAACCGAACCGGCCTGGAACCCGCATGGAATGGCGACCTTCGAGCACGAGGCGCTGAGAACCAATAAGGACGGGCCTTGCAGGCCGATGCACTTGGAGGAAACCGAATTGATTGGCGCGTAGCTTCATGGTAATGACTGAGTGGACTAACGTAGAGCTAACCGGCGCCGGGCGGCTTCATCGCCCGGCGTCCAGAGAGCGAAGCGAACGAGGTTGAGCGCGATGTTAGGCCTACGCCCCATTGGGTTGCCTTCTGGAAAATGATGAAAGTGTTTTTGCGGTGATAATTGTAAAACTGTGTTTGTTTATTGTAAGAACTGCATTGAATTTTTGATTATGGAAATAGTAATTCTTACCTATTGATTCAATCGCATTAATATCAGTAGCAAGGATTATAGATTTCATTAGCAGTTCTACATCGTTAATAGAAGTGTGAGTCAAATTCAAGTTTCGACTTATTCTTGTCAATCCTAGTGGTGTGTTCTTGAAGTGATTGCCTATTTCTGTGCGTAGGGTTTCGTTCATTGAAGGCCTAACGTTAAGTGTGGCACCTATTTGACGGAGTGTTTCCCGTCAAATAGGCTGTATAAATACACAGTTTTGTGCGCTAAGCTAAATTTAATCATTGGGTTACTTCAATTTAGTGGAGCCTAAAATGCCTGTAAATCCGTCATCGGCTGACACCGTTTCCCAACCCCGGTTGCTCGAGCAGGTTAGCGCCCGAATTCGCTTCAAGCATTACAGCATACGAACCGAACAGGCCTATTCGGATTGGATTAAACGATTTATCCGGCATTTTGGCAAGCGACATCATCGGGATATGGATGTCAGCGAAGTTCGGACTTTCCTTACTCATTTGGCTGTAGTCGGGCGAGTCTCCACATCCACGCAGAATCAAGCCAACTAAAAGCAACTAAAAGGGGTCAGCATCACCTCTATTTTAGCAATTAAGTTAACGCCCTAAACTCAACATCAAAGTTACGCTGCGCACTCTGTTTTTGGTGAGGAAGGTGAGCAGGAAGGGAAAGTCGAGGATCAGGGTGACCGCCGCACCGGAGACGAACTCACGGATGGTTTCGGCGCCGCGCATGTGGGCGACCAGCATGCCGGTGGAGCGGTTCTCGAAGAGATGGCGTTTGAGCTGACTCTCTGATGAGTCACGAATCACCCCCGAAGTTGAAAACCATCCATCATTTTTTTAATTTTCGCAATACTACAGGCGGCAATGAAAGCGCATATATGCCTTTGGGCACGTGTCGCAAAGGCTTGGCTTAGGGGGCTTGAATACTTGCGCCGAAGCAACCCGCGCCAATAGGCGTTCTTCACCGTAAAACACCCCGAGACCCGCCTCTGTATTGGATCTCGTGGGGCGCTTGCCTTGGCGACGTGTTCAGGCGTTCCTTGGCAGGTACGGCAACGCCAGATCGACCGCTAGTGCGATGCGCTTTTCAAGCCCTGGACTGGTTATCTGGTAATCGGTGAAATCAGCTTCAGTGGCATAAATCCCGAGCGGCAGGGTCAATGCCTGTTTCATGGCAAACAGCGGACGCATCTGCTGGTCGATCATGAGGCCGTGCAGCGGACTGCCTCCGGTCGCGGCAAGAAAGGTCGGCGTTCCTGCCAGCGAATCCATGCCCATGAAATCCATGAAGTGCTTGAGCATTCCGGTGTAGGTGGCGCTATAAACGGGGCTCGCCGCGATCACGATATCGGCTGCTTCCATGGTTTGCAGATGCGCCAAAATTTCAGCAGGCAGTTCGTCCCACTTCAAGCAAGCGCCCAATGCCCGGCCAAATTGTGAGATTTCCAACACCTGAGGAACAATTTCCCGGTGTTCTCCAATCCGGGCAAGCAATGCTTCACACAGAACAAGAGTGCGCGACGGCCGTTGTAGGCTGCCGCAGAGCACGGCGACGTTTAATGCAGACATGACAGAAACATCCTTTCAGGAAATGAAAATTAAACAATACGCAAAATTCGCGCCACTGAAGTTTATAGGAAGCGAGGGCTGGCAACGTAACCGCTAAATGACTTCTTTTCGCCATTCGCCAGAGTTTTGCCAACGAAAGGGGGCGGGTTGTTTTTGGAGCAGACATGGCACGTCGCCTGCACCTTAAATTAACCGGAATGCCCCGACATAGAGTTCAGCGCGGGTTCAATAGAACCTTAAAACCTCATTCAACACAGAGAACACGGAGAAAAACATGCCCCGAAGGAAATCTGACTGTAAGGAATGCAGAGCCCCTTGTATGACAGAGGACATGCCCCGAAGGGAATTCCCTTGGGGGACAGAGGATACAAAGGCTTACGTGAAATTGATCAATCACCCGCAAGGTGAGGCTCGTTTCTCCTCTGTGTGCTCTGTGGCTCTGTGATCTCCGCACCCCAGGGGTGTTTCCTTCGGGGCATGTTGAAAGCGGTTTCAACTGCGTTTTATAGGTTGAAAGCATTGTTGCGGAGGAGGATTGTTGCTTGCGGCCGGGGAGGCAGGCGGGTGGCATCGAGCCACTGAATAACTGGGCGTCTCCAACCAATTCGAGATTTTGAGCAGGAGAGAATTCAAGCGGTATCCGGCTTTCGTCACTCACACGAAAGCCGGATGATTCTGATTTGGAAATCTGGATAAGACGCTGACTCGCGGCGGCTCATCCGGTTTTCTTATTCCTTGCTGCGGTTTTTGCCCTGCACCCACAGCACATCAGTACGGCCACCGGCGACGTTGAGGGCGCGACCGAGCACAAACATCAGGTCAGACAGACGGTTAAGGTATTTGCGTGCAAATTCGGAGACGTTTTCGCTACCGGCCAGATGTACGACGCGACGTTCTGCACGGCGGCAAATGGTGCGTGAGAGGTGAGCCAAGGCGGCCGGACGGGTTCCGCCGGGCAGGATGAAGTCTTTGAGAGCGCCCAGGCTGTCGTTGAACTGCGTGACGAGATCTTCGAGTCGGACGATGTGTGCTTCGCTGATGATGTTTGTGCCGGGGATGCAGAGTTCACCGCCGAGGTCAAACAGATCATGCTGAACGCCTTGCAGGGCGGTACGGATGGTTTCCGGAATTTCTTCGGCGAGCAGAACGCCGAGGCTGGAGTTGAGTTCATCAACCTCGCCCATGGCGTCAATGCGCAGGCAATCCTTGGTCACTCTGGAGCCGTCGCCGAGGCCGGTGGTGCCGGCATCGCCGGTGCGTGTAACAATTTTTGAAAGGCGGTTGCCCATAAGGTTTTTCCTAAGAAAAGTGTGGGGAGGGGTAAATGATTATATCGGAAACTTTCGTCCGCTTCGTGTGCAACAGCCATTTTCCGAAGGCGCCCAATTCGGACAGCCGGAACGATGTCCAAACTGGCGGTGGTCATTTTTGACCGCTGCCATGACACGTTGTGGAGCTGTTCCCGATGACTTGCCGGTAATGGCATTGGCCAAACGTGATACGCTAGCGCCCTCAGGGGAGCTTAGCGTAATGCCAATAACGATTGATGCCTGCGTTGCCCAACATCAGGGTGATCGCAAGGAGCAGCAGGACAGAGTGGCGCTTGTGCCCCATCCCAAAGGCGGCGGCGTGGCGCTGGCGGTGGTGGCCGATGGCATGGGCGGGCATACGGGCGGAGTGCTGGCAGCACAGCAGGTCGTCCACACGGCACGTAACAACCTCGATCAGTTCTCGGCGCGTAGCGAGGACTCGCGAGCCATGCTGGAATCAAGTCTTAACGAAGCGCACATGCTGATCAAGGCCGCGCGCTTTATCAACGAGAAAGATCCGCACAGTACGGCCGTGATGTTGCTCCTGCAGCCGGGCAAAGTAAGCTGGGCGCACTGTGGCGATAGCCGTCTTTACCGGTTCCGTGGCGACACCCCCTATTTCCGCACTACGGATCATTCGTATGTCGAGCAACTGGTAGCTAAAGGCAAAATCACGCCGGAGCAGGCGCTGGTTCATCCCAACCGCAATATCCTCATCACGTCACTGGGCGGCAACGAAGTGCCTAAGATCGATCTGGGTGAAGCCGAAGACCTACAGGCCGGCGATTCTTTTTTACTGTGTTCGGATGGGTTGTGGGGGTATTTCAGCGACACCGAACTGGGCGGTGTGGTGGCCGCGCATTCCGCCCGCGAAGCCTCGGAACTGCTGATTAGCCGTGCGCGCGCGCGCGCCAAGGGCGAGGGCGATAATGTGTCGGTGGTTATTTTGAAGCTCATGGAAGCGCCGGCGAAAAAACCGGTACGGTAAGTGACGTGAGCGAATGCTCACGTCCGCGAATCAGCAACTGTGCGTAAGTGCTTTATTTCAATTCCAAACCAATCCTGTCGGTGCTGACTTCGCCTTGCGAGCTCGTCTT
>JBBRDR010000164.1:0-6339 GCA_038203745.1 Burkholderiales bacterium
TGCCCTTGTAGGCTTCTTTTTCGCCGATACACTTGGTGATCACGAGGAACAGAGCGCCCATCGTGGCCGCCACTTGAAGCGGGAGCGATTTTAAATCGAGCGCCATGACGACGACAACGGACAGCAGCGTCAGGCCGGTGAGCCATTGTTTCGCCACACTGGTGCTGCCGGCTTTGGATTCTGCCAGAGCCTCGGCATCAATTTCGATGTTGGCGGGGCTGGCTGATGCGGGGGGCAGGAGGTGCTTGCCGATGAAAACCATGTAAAGGATACCGGCGACGGTCAGCGGAACGCCGATCCAGGCAAACTCAAAGAAGCCGAATGGCGTCAGCCCGGCGGCTTTAAGTGCACCGGCCGCAATGATGTTGGGCGGCGTACCGACCAGCGTAATGGTACCGCCCAGTCCGGCCGCAAAAGCCAAGGGCATCATCTGACGATTGACAGGGATTTTTGAGGCGGCGCAGATGCCGGCGACCACGGGGATCAAGCACGCCGTTGTGGCGGTGTTCGACGTAACCGAAGACAGCCCGGCGGCGGCGACCATGGTACCGATCATCAGCGAGTTTTCACCCGTGCCGGTGAACTTCACCACCCCCTCGCCAAGCTTTTGCGCCAAGCCCGTATGGAACATGGCGGCGCCGATGACGAACATGGCCGCGAACAGCACCACGGTCGAGTTGGACAGGCCGGAAAAGACCGTGTTCATCGGAATGATCCCGAGAACGCCAACGGCAATTGCGCCGCCCATTGCTGTTATGGCCAATGGAAGCAATTCGGTGACGAAGAAAAAGGCAACGACCGCCAAAACAACTAGCGTTAATCCCGCATTACTCATGCTAACCCCTTTATTAAATTTTAAAAGCAGAACGCACGAGAGAACGGTGGCCTTTAACCGAATACAACGCTTGGCTTTGGCGTGTCCGCGCCGTGCAATTTAGTGCAACTAAGGCAACAAATACATAGAAAACAAATGGATTGTACCAAGAAAGCTATGGCGTGACAAATGTGGGGAACCATATTGAAATACTGTTGTCGCCATTTTAATTAGCCAACCTTCACGGTTGTTATGGGTTGGTTGCCATCGAGTTGTCAGCTGATACAGGCTAAAATATATATTGAATTACAATATATATATATCAGATTGCGGATTCTGTCAGAATCTCTTGTTGGTGATAGCGTTGTCTTCGAGATGGCCATGATTGCTCAGCATCATGTATCTCTGTTCCTCATGCGTATTTTGCATATGGAGGTTGGAGTCGGGATTCTCGATCCTGCCAACGGCGCCGGATTTTAGTCCGGTATATCGCTCGGAGAAGGCTGTAAGCTGAGGTAGCGTGCCCAGAGTCGGCATCTGCCACTCATAATCTTCGAGGGCTGGAGGATGTATGAACCGAGAATGGATTAAGCAATAAATACATTGGCGATGTATTGATTTTATCAAGAAAGCCAGGGTGTGGCAAATCTGGGCAGTTAGATTTAAACCTTGAATTATATCAAGGCTTTAGGATAGATTTCTGCGGCGCGATGGGCGCGTGTGCGTAGAATCAGCGTTCAGAATGTATGTTGCATAGCAATTTAATCTTACTTGGAGCTGCCGCCATTCAATTGACTTTGGTCAAATCCGGTTTCCAAGTAGATGGCAGAAATAATGGCTTGCCCGATACGTGGCGCCAATTTGTTATGCGTCGCAAGCATAACCTTCTTGAATTCGGCTTTTTCGCTGTCTGTCGGCGTGTAAATCTGCATTTTCCCGGTGGCCCTGATTTTGGCGAGTGCGTTTTCGTTTTCTTCCAGCGCAATCTTGTTTGCGTAAATGGTGGACTCGCTCATCGCCTGCTCAAGCTGATTGCGGATAGCGGTCGGCAGGCTCTGCCAGAATCGCTTGTTGGTGATGACGGCGTATCCGAGATAACCATGATTGGTTAGCGTCATGTATTTCTGTACCTCATACATCTTTTGCGTATAGAGGTTGGAATGTGGGTTCTCCGTGCCATCAAAGACGCCGGTTTTCAAACCGGCATAGGCCTCGGAGAAGACCATAACCTGAGGCAGCGCGCCCAGAGCCAGCATCTGCGATTCGATGACCTTCGAGGGCTGGATGCGCATTCTCAGTCCATTGAAATCTGCCGGTCTCTTGAGTGGCGTGTTAGCCGAAAATGACTTGAAACCGTTATCCCAGAAAGCCAATCCCTTGATTCCCTTCGGTTCAAGACTGGCCAGCAACGAGTCTCCAATCGGTCCTTGCGTAACTCTATGCAATTTCTCGATGCTGTCAAAAATGTAGGGCAAATTAAAGACTTCAAATTCTTTCAAACCGAGAGGGGCAATTTTTGACAGGGCTGGGGCCAGCATTTGAACGACGCCAAGTTGCAACGCCTCCATTTCCTGTTTGTCTTTGTAGAGTGTCGAATCGGGGTAGACCTCAACTTTGACTTTGTTCTGGGTTAACTCAGCCGCACGTTTGGCGAAGAACTCGGCCGCCTTGCCTTTGGGAGAGTCAATGGAGACGACATGGCTAAATTTGATGATGATTGGAGCCTCTGCCCGGGCAAGGGGCGAAAGGCCACAAATGAATATAGCCAGGAAGCAGAAAAGCCAATTGGAAACCTTCATTGCACTCTTTTCATTAAACCTAAAAACCTCATTCAACACAGAGAACACGGAGAAAAACATGCCCCGAAGGAAATTCCCTCGGGGGACAAAGGCTTGCATGAAATTTATCGATCACCCGCAAGGTGAGCCCCGTTTTACCTCTGTGTGCTCTGTGGCTCTGTCCCTCTTCAGGGAGGCTTCGCGCTGATCTCCGCACCCCAAGGGTGTTTCCTTCGGGGCATGTTGATAGCGATTTCAACTGCGTTTTATAGATTAAATTGCCGGTTCATGTCCTTGATGGGGAGATGAACAGGATACGTTAGCAACAATAGGGCATGCAAAATATTGTGGAAAACCGCAGTGGGCATTCCTATGGTATTTATTGTGAGCTGAACGCAAACACGATTGACTTGCAGCCCCCACCGTGCTTAGGAGAAAGTGTGTAACATCAACGCTCATGAAATTGGCTCACGCTTTTAAAAACGGCAAACTGCTCAAGAACGTTCCGCTTAAATGGTCCAACTGGTATTTTATTGGTCTCAGGCTGGCGGTCGCGTCGCTGCTTGCATTGCTTGTTATCCTTTTTTTGCTCTTACATCAGAACGAAGCGGACGAACAGCGCTCCACGCTGATTGCTGACGTACTCTGGTTAGAGCAAAGCGTCAATTTCGAACTTGAAGGAACCACCGAGCAAGTCCAGCAACTGGCCAATGATTTGACCAAAGCGAGGGATAAACACGCTCTGCTTGAGTTGCGAAGTCAGTACCTGTTGAAAAATAGCCCTAGCCTGAAAGAATTGGTTTGGTTAGACGCGTCAGCCGAGGTGATTGACTCGGTGCCATCGGGAAAGCTCCCTCGTCTAGGGTATAACGAGCCGGCTGACGATGTTTTGGCAAGCCGGCAGGCGCGGGTAATTGAAATGGCGAGAAAACTCCGTAAACCGATTTATACCGATGCCTATCAAACGGCGGAAAAATTTCAATTTGAGGTTTATTCGCCAATGTTCGAAAGCGGTCAGTACCAGGGTTCGTTAGTCAGTGTTTACTCGTTCGATGAATTACTGCAACAGATTGTTCCATGGTGGTTTGCCGAGAAGTATCAGGTGCACATTCTTGATGGTGATGGCAATCAGCTGGCAAGCAAGTCAAAAATCGAAAACCTGATAACCACGATCAGCTACAGCATCCCGTTGGATCCGCCCGGTTATGGCTTGGTCCTTCAAGTTACGGCCTATCGCAGTGAAGGCAATCTCGTGCAGAGCTTGATCAAAACGCTGATCATCGCGCTTGCGGCTATCGTGCTTGTGAGTTTATGGGTCATGCGTAACCATATCAGACGCCGACTTGTTGCCGAACAAGCCTTGCGCTCAGAATATGCCTTCCGTAAAGCCATGGAAGATTCACTGACCGTCGGCATGCGCGCGCGGAATCGGCAAGGCTTGATAACGTATGCCAATCCCGCTTTTTGTCAAATGATTGGCTTCAGTGCCGAGGAACTGATTGGTGGAAAAATTTCAAGTGCTTACTGGGCGCCTGATGAAACCGAGAGAGTGCTGACTTTCCAGGAGGCGGTAATTGAAGGCACAGCGCCGCGTGAAGGATTGGAAATGCGCTTTATGCGTAAGGATGGCAGCCTGTTTGATGCGCTGATTTACGAAGCGCCTCTTATTGATGCCGACGGAGTGCACACGGGCTGGATGGCCTCTGTGGTCGACATCAGCGCACGCAAGCTTGTCGAGGAACTGGCCAGGCAGCAACAGGAGAAGCTTCAATTTACGTCACGGCTCGTTACCATGGGCGAGCTGTCGTCGACCCTGGCACACGAACTCAATCAGCCGCTGGCTGCGATTGCCAGTTACAACACGGGTTGCCTGAACAAGCTTCAATCAGGCAACTTCATCAGTAGCGAGATCGAGGCGGCCCTCGTTAAACTTGGCGTACAGGCGCAACGGGCCGGGCGTATCATCCGCAGAGTTCACGATTTTGTCCGGAAAAGCGAACCAAAGCGGGCACCTTGCGATATCGCTGAAGTCATTATTGATTCCATCGCCTTGATCGAATCCAGCGCTCAGCTTTCTGATGTGCGGATCGTACTCGTACGAGAGCTGCAAGGTAACTCCCCATTGTTGCTTGCCGATCGCGTGATGATCGAGCAGGTCTTGCTTAATCTCATGCGCAATGGTATTGAAGCGATGCGTGATACTGCGACGGGTAACCGGTATTTGACGATCGTACTGAAACAGCTTGACGAGCAAATTGAGATACGGGTTTGCGATCGCGGTTCGGGTATTCCTGTGGCCGTTCAGGAAAAGCTGTTTACACCATTTTTCTCAACAAAAAGCGAAGGCATGGGCATGGGGCTAAATATTTGCCGTTCAATCATCGAGTTTCACCACGGCAGGTTGTGGGTCGAAGATAACCCGGGAGGTGGTACGATTTCAGCTATTTCACTGCCCGTCGAGCAACTATGAATCAACACGTATTTATCGTAGACGATGATGAAGCCATTCGGGACTCGCTTGGCTGGCTATTTCAGTCACGAGGGATTAAAAGCCTTGCTTATTCCACGGCTGAAGCCTTTCTGGATGACTGGAACAGTTCGCTTACCGGTTGCATCCTTCTCGACATTCGTCTGGAAGAGATGAGTGGTTGCGAACTTTTTGAACGCCTTCTGGAGCGAAAGTGCAAATTGCCTGTGATCTTCCTGACCGGGCATGGCGATGTTCCAATGGCAGTTTCTACGCTTAAGAATGGCGCGTTCGATTTTGTTGAAAAACCTTGCAACAATAATGAACTTGTTGACCGTGTCATCCAAGCGTTTGAGCAGGATGAGGCTCGCCTTAAGTCGGTCGCGTCAATGGATTCAATCAATTCACTGATCAACCAGTTGTCCGCCCGCGAACGGCAAGTTATGGAAAAGATTCTCGCCGGAAAACTTAACAAGGTGATTGCCGACGAGTTACTGATCTGCATGCGCACTGTTGAAGTTCATCGATCTAGCCTTTTTAGCAAGATGGGCGTTAGAACCGCTGTTGAACTGGCACAGAAAATCGCCGCAAATTCAGGATGATTGGGTATTCCCGTCTCATCCCGCTTTACGTCAGTGGCGGCCACTGACGCGCAGTTTTCAATCGGCCATTGTCGTCACGAGGACGTCTTTCGGATGATGGTCCAACTTAGGTGGTATTAGGAGATTTTGAAGTGGATATTGTTACACGAGTGTTTTTATTAGTATCGTCTTGGCTCATCATGGTGGCTTTGACGGTTTTCGTGATTGGTCTGGAGCGCAAGCACGCTTGGTTTCGTCAGCGAGATCAGACCAAAAGTTTTTTGAACCGTCGCGGTTTCGTCGGGGAATATATACATCTTGGTTACCCCCGTACACGCCAGGGCTGGGTGATCTGGAGTATTTTCATGCTTGTGATTATTCTAAGCACCTACCTTTTGATTTTTCCCTGATGTTCAGTTGTGCATAAAACTCGCGCTCTAAAAGGATAATGCCGTGAGAACTGCTATTTAAGCGGTTCTCGCGGCATTATTGTTGCAGCGGTTTGTAGCTATCGGCTTACCGAGACGGGCTTCAGAGGTTTTTCAGAAGCCCGTCTTGAATTCCGGACATAAGAACCTCAGCTGAGTTGGATCAGGACTTGACCTTCGGAGACGGCGTCGCTTTCCTTGACCAGGATCGAGGCGACCGTGCCTGCGCAGGGCGCATACACTGGCGATTCCATTTTCATGGCTTCCAGCA
>JBBRDR010000165.1:0-6337 GCA_038203745.1 Burkholderiales bacterium
GAAAACCCGCTCGAATTCAGCAAAAACAGGGCATAAAGAGGGAAAAAGTGCCTAATTATTGTGCAAACCCCGTTCCGGGCGGGATTCTGGGCCGTTTGGGTATTTCAAGTCCGACAGGCTGCTAGAGATCAGGTTGTCTGAGGCCAGGAAATCCGTGCCGAACGGCAGGCTTCCACTTTCTCTGGGGCCCCTCCCGACCCGTTGCTGGCATCCGATTCTCAGCATGGTCATTGACCTCAGTCGGAGTTAGTGCCGCCATTTGGAGATGGGGGATGTGAGGCAAGTCGTCGGCCGAAACTCTAAGCTGGTGCAAGATGGATACGTTCGCCAGTCAGGCGCAAGTGAGCTCGGGGCAATTCAATTCGCGTCCGACTCCCGTCCAGAGAGCATCGTCCCCATTTCTATTGCCGGCACCGCTTTGGAAAACAGCCAGCCTTGGTAGGTGTCACAGCCTGACTGGTGCAAGAATATCCGCTGCTCGTTGGTCTCCACACCTTCGGCCACCAGCCTTAAATTGAGACTCTTAGCCAAGCCGATGATCGTGCGCACGAGAGAGACATCGTTGCCGTCCCCCGGTAGATTCTTGACAAAACTCTGGTCGATCTTGAGTTTGGTGATGGGCAAGGTCTTGAGTGAACTGAGAGACGAGTAGCCAGTACCAAAGTCGTCCAGAGAGATGCCGATACCCAGGCCGACGAGTTCGGCCAATAGTTTTTGCGCAAGCTCCAGGTTCTCCATGACAGCGGTCTCGGTGATCTCGATCTCCAGCAGTTCTGGAAGCGCGCCCGTCACGTCCAACGCCTGCCTGATTTTCTCGACCACATTCCGGTCGCGCAGTTGGCGGGGAGAGAGGTTGACTGCCACTTTCATGGGGGTGCCTGCGGCAGACCACATGGCGATCTGCTTACAGGCAGTCTCGATCACCCAGTCGCCAATGGGCAGGATCAAGCCTGTTACCTCCGCCACGGGAATGAAGCGGACTGGCGACACATCGCCGAGTTCATCGTCCCGCCAGCGCAGCAGAGCCTCGGACCCGACAATCGCCCCGGTGTCCGTATCAACCTGAGGCTGGTAGTGGAGAACCAGTCCTCCGACATCAAGGGCATGCTTGAGCCGCACGTGTAAACGTAGGTCATCCTGCAATTTGCGGTCCATCGATGCGGAGAATGCCACCTGGATTCCTCGCCCCGATTGCTTGGCCTGGTACATGGCGACGTCGGCATAGCGTAAGAGCGTTGCACCATCTGCGGCATCCTCCGGGAAAAAGCTTAAACCCAGGCTACCGCCGACAATGATGTCCTGTTTATTCACCCGACAGGGAACAGTAATGTCGCGCAGAATCATTTCCGCCATGTGCACCGCTTCACTGGCCCGATCCAGGTTGGAAAGGAGAATTCCAAACTCGTCGCCGCCGAGGCGTGCCAGCGTGTCCTCTTCTCCAAGCAGGTCTTTCAAGCGGTGGGAAATTTCAACCAGAAGGTCGTCGCCGAAAGCATCGCCGAAGCTGTCATTCACTGTCTTGAAATTGTCCAGATCGAGTATCAGAACCGCCACACGATTGCCATCCCGCCAGGCGCCGGCAATTGCCTGACGGATGCGTTTCTGAAATAGATAGCGGTTGGGCAGACCCGTCAGTTCGTCATGGGTCGCCTGATGCAGCAATTGCTCTTCATGTTGCTTCCGTTCGCTGATATCGGTGAAAGTCACTACCGCCCCCAGAAGTTTGCCGTCCCTGCGCATAGGCATGCTGGAAAATTCAACGGGCAGCGGACTACCGTCCTTGCGCCATAACAGGTCTTCTTTATTCAGTAACGCCAGGCCTGTTGCCAGGGCGGTATGCCGTAAGCAAACATCGGCGGGATAAGGGCTGCCGTCGGGCGGCGAGTGGTGGATGCTGGAATGCGCCTCCCGCCCGAGCAGTTCTCCTCGCTCATATCCCAGCATGGTGGCGGCGGCTGGGTTGATGAAATTGATGATGCCGCTCGTATCTGTGCCGTAAATTCCTTCTCCCGCGCTGACCAGGATCAGCTCGTTTTCGGCGACACGCCGCGCCACCTCGGCTTCAAGGAAGGCGTTTTGGTCCCGCATCCAATCACGCGCCTGCTTGAGTTCAAGATGGGTGCGCACCCGCGCCTTTACGATGGGCGGATGGTAAGGCTTTGTGATGTAATCGACAGCGCCATGTTCAAGTCCTTTCGCTTCGTCCTCCAGCGAGTTCAGACCGGTAACGAAGATGACTGGGATATCCTGGGTGGCCGGATCTGCCTTAAGGTGTGAAAGAACGGCATAGCCGCTCATCTCCGGCATCATCACGTCGAGCAGAACAAGGTCGGGTTTGAGGTCGCTTCCGGCAATCTCCAGCGCGCGCTTGCCGGAATGGGTCGCCAGTACCCGATAAGTCGGTTGGAGCAGCGCGGCGAGAACGCTCAGATTTATCGGCGTGTCGTCAACAATCAGGATGGTCGCCTTGAGCGCATCAGCCGGTGCCAAGGTGCTTTCCATATTCGCGCCGCTCGGCGCGAACATCCCTCGATGAGTGTACTTATTTAGCATCTAACCCAGCACCACGCGAAACGGGCTCGCCGGCTTGTCCATGGTCGCCAGATCAATCGTCCTTGCGTTATGGTGATAGACCAGTATCGCAGCATCGTCATCAACGCGTGCCCAGCGGTGCAGTACCGTCTGGGCCGGATTAGCCGAGAACGGCTGCGCCGTTTCGAGTGTTTCCCGCAGAGAAAAAAACTCGTCAAATCCATGGGAATAAAGCGCCAAAACGTCGCCGGCAGCAAGTGTTCGTGTTTGGTATCTCAATTGATCATGACCGCTACCGACGATTCCTCTCGTGCTGCCAAAGTGATGATAGGTGTTTCTCCCCAACAGCATCGCACGAATATTTCCTACTAAAGCGATAGTCATGCGTTGGCTGTCTATATCGACGACAGCAACGGTTAGCGCTACACCATGAGTTTTACTCAGCCTGGCATCACATGCGGCGAACGTCTCATCAATGGAACGCTCAAGGCTGGCGCCGATACACGCTATGGCAATCTCTGCCGCATACGCCGATGCATGTTCCACGCCATCGGCTACCGCCATGACGATGCGCTCCGACGTTCTCCACCATCCGCAGCGATCAGCACAATCGCTTTGTCCGGCGCGGGGACGCATAGAGCAGCTAATATTTAGTGTCATTTCTTTGCTCCATGAGAACAATGGGAACCTGGGCAGGCCAGCGCGTGTAGCCCGCCGCCAGCATTGGGCTGGTAATGCCGAGCGCGCTTGCCATGGTGGTTAGAACAGTTCAATAGCGGGCCTACCGCTGCCACGTGTTTCCGCGCCGGTAATCGCTGCGTGCACATTGCGCTGACTGTCCATCACATAGTGGTCGAGATGGGTGTCCATGCGTTCCTTTAGTGGGGTTGCCAAGGCGCCATCCCACCCGCCTTCGCCCATCTGGCTCCCAAGGCCAACAAAGTGCTCATTGAGCTCTGACAAGGCGTGCTTTACCTGGTCAATGCGTTGGCGCATCACATCCTGAAATTGAAGATGGCCGAGGGCCTCGGATAGTCGAGTGACCATTTCCTTGTTACCCGCATCGACGCTGGACATCACGTCGAGCAGCACTTTGCTGCCTTCAGCGAAAGTTGACTCGATGTCGCCGATTTCAGCAATGATCTTATTCAAATCACTAGAAGTCTCGTAGCTCGTAATGGCCTGTGTCGCCACGATGAGTTCGGATTCCGTGCGCTTCGTGGCTGCATTGATTTTCAGGGCAATCGACGTCGCTGCTTCGGTAGTCTGGGCAGACAGCTTTCTGACCTCATCGGCTACCACCGCAAAACCGCGCCCATAGTCCCCTGCACGGGCGGCCTCTATCGCCGCATTCAACGCCAGCAAGTCGGTTCTTTTGGCGATGTCAGAAATGACGCCAACCAAAGGAGAAAGTAGGCCGACCTCATCTGAAAGATTCTTTATTCGATCAAGGTGACGGCTCAACTCGTTCTGCTGCTTTTCGATATGCAGGTTCAAGATGGAGACAACGTCTTTATTGACGGTGGATTGCTGTCGCATAACCTCGGACAGCTTCATGCCGTTGTGCATTGACTCTTCGATTCGTTCGACCTGATTACGTGAAACGCGACTGGCGAGGTCAATGTTTTCAATCACGACCAATACGTTACTTTCGGTCTGTTGCAGCACGCCGTCGAGTTGCTGCGTCATGATGGCGATATAGGGGCCAACATCTTCCAGTTCACCAAGGAGATCGACTTTCCGCGCGGCAAAACTTCCCTTTTCAGCTTCACCGGCGCGCAGAGTGAGGCGCACCCAGCGCAATTCATCGCTGACAAAGGGCCAGCTGATGAGCAGCGTCAGCGGTACAAAACTGAGCATGGTCAGCAGCGTCGTGATCACAAACTCGCCCTTTAGACTCACGCCTGCCGGAGCCAGCACTATGTCATGTAACCATGATGAACTAACCCATGCAATCAGGCCATTGACGACTGTTGCGACCACTGCAGCAAGGATCATCTTGGGAATAAAACCGGGTCCCGGAAACTCGATGGCCTGGTGTGCAGACCGATCAGTGTCACTCATCTCAGGCTCCTGGCAGTACTTGCTTGATGACCTTCACCAGATCGGGCCCGGCGACAGGTTTTACCAGCCAGCCGGTAGCGCCCAGTTTCTTGCCTTCGTCGCGTTTAGAGGACTGACTTTCTGTGGTGAGCGTGAGTATCGGCGTGAACCGGAAGCCTGGAAGTGCCTTGACGTTCTTGATCAGGTCGAGACCTCCCATATTGGGCATGTTAATGTCGGTGATGATCAGATCGGGCTTCAAGCCCGCCTTGATCTTGTTGAGCGCAATGACGCCATCGCCCGCAGATTCGACCTTGAAGCCGTTCATCTCCAGCGTGGATTTGACGCTCATCACCATGGTGGCGGAGTCATCTACGATCAAAATGGTTTTTGCCATGCTTGTTCTCCTGAATTCAACGCTGCAACGAAAATCACTTCGCGCACAAAGCAGACTTCAACCAAAGTGAGAGTTCGGCATCTGCCGGCCAGGCGCTGATGGCCGTTTTCGCCGCCATCAGCACTTGCAGATTGGCTGGGTGCACATGCGTGCAGGCGGCAAGATCGACGCGAGCCGCGATATTGTTTTGCAGCCATTCCAGCAAGCCTTCCGCTTCCTCCACGCTCACCACGTCGCTGAACACTGCATGGGTTTTGTTGTACGCGATAGCCATCACAGAATCTCCTTCACATTGAGTACCATCAGCACCGAACCGTCGCCCATCAGGGCGGAGCCGGAATAAGCGGAGAGCCCCGCCAATACGCCGGTCATGGGCTTCAGAATGATGTCCACCGTGGCGCGGAAATCGTCCACCAGAAGACCGACCGATTCATCGCCCAGGCGTACCACCATTACCGCCAGCTCGTCCTCGGCATTGGCTTTGGGCGGAGCGGCGATGCCCAGCAAGGTGTTGATCGACTTCAGTGGCACGATGCGTCCGCGCAAGACGGTGGCCAGGCTTTGCTTGATGGTACGAATCGCACTGCGTGGCACGCGTACCGTCTCCACGACGCTGTCCATCGGCATGCCGAAGATCTGACCGTCGGATTCGACGATCATGACGTTGGTCACCGCCATGGACAGCGGCAGCGACAGGCGAAGTCGGGTGCCTTTGCCCTTTTCGCTTTCAAGAATGACGGTGCCGTTGACCTTCTCGACGGCGGTCCTTACTACGTCCATGCCGACCCCACGCCCGGAGAGATCTGACACCACTTCCATGGTCGAAAAGCCGGAAGCAAAGACGAGATTCACCGCCTCCTGATCGCTCAGGCGCTCCAGCGCGGTCTCGTCAATGATGCCCTTCTCGTAGGCCTTGCGTTTGATGACTTCAGGGTCGATACCCTTGCCGTCGTCGCTGATCTCGATCACCACCCGGCCCGACTCCTGGCTGGCGCGAATGGTGAGCGTGCCGGCCGCGGGCTTGCCGGCAGCGCGACGCACATCGGGCTGTTCGAAACCATGATCGAGGCTGTTGCGCACGATATGCACCAGCGGATCGCCTAGTGACTCGATGATGTTCTTGTCGGCCTCCGTCTGCTCGCCTTCCAGCACCAGATTGACTTCCTTGCCGAGCTTGCGCGAAATGTCCCGCACGAGGCGCGGGAAACGCTGGAACACGAACGAGACCGGCATCATGCGCACTTGCATGATGGCATCCTGCATCTCCTCGGCGATGCGGTTGATCACCGCGTACTGGGACTTGATTTCCCGCGCGAGATCGCGCACCCCGAAGACGGTCTCGGCGCGCCCGGCCAGATAGGGCAA
>JBBRDR010000166.1:0-6321 GCA_038203745.1 Burkholderiales bacterium
GCCAAGGTATAGGTCGAGAGTTCGAGACTCTTCTCCCGCTCCACATTTTGGCGAAAAGCAGAATTTGCTTTTCAGTTTTACATGTAATCCTATCGTGAGGTAGGCACGGCGCGATAGCAAAGCGGTTATGCACCGGATTGCAAATCCGTGTAGGTCGGTTCGACTCCGGCTCGCGCCTCCAGGGTTTGCGGGAGTAGCTCAGTTGGTAGAGCGATACCTTGCCAAGGTATAGGTCGAGAGTTCGAGACTCTTCTCCCGCTCCAAACAAAAAAGGGAAAGTGCGTAAAGCATTTTCCCTTTTTTCCTTTTTAGATACTGCACCTCAGGCAGTTATAATGCTTCTCCTTAGCCCGGATGGTGAAATAGGTAGACACAAGAGACTTAAAATCTCTCGGCTTAACGGCTGTGCCGGTTCGATCCCGGCTCCGGGCACCAAGGACAAATCCAAAGCGGTCCAAATAAATCCGAAGCATCCTCTTAAACCCGCTTAAATGCGGGTTTTTTTCGCCTTAACTGTCCAAGATGATCCTAGTTTATAAATTTGTATCCGTGGCTACTGTCAATCAGCGTCCAATAGTTACCAGTTTTTTAAGCTGATTTGACTGGTTTTTTTACTGTTTAAAGCAGAAGGAATCGTTGCCGGTTTCGAGGATTTCGCAGTAATGCGTGACACGGTCACTCATTCACCGAATGACAGATTTGTCGTGATGATCAAGCAAGCTGATTTCCGTGACTGATCACGGAAGATGGTGGACTGAGACTATGTGATGGATTTAAATTACAGTCAACGCCCGAGTGAGCGATTCATCCTTTTGTTTACAATAAGGAATTTTGTTTGTTTTTGACTGAAAACAAAAGGATTTTTATTGACCATACTACGGTTTTAAATTAGCATTTGCTCTTTTCGTTGAACCAAATTTTAGGGTGGGCTGTAATAATGAAAAACACGATTCTGGTCAAACTTATCACTGCCACGCTTGTCGCGGCTGCCTTTTCCGTTCCCGTCATCGCTGCCGATACCATCAAGCTCGGTTTGGCTGGCCCGCACACGGGTGACCTTGCTCCCTACGGCATTCCTTCCAAGGAAGCTGCCGAGATGGTCGTTGCTGATGTCAACGCCAAAGGCGGCATCAATGGCAAACAGGTTGAGCTGATGTTCGGCGACGATCAGTGCAAGCCTGAAATTGCCACCAACGTGGCCACCAAGCTGGTCTCCGAAGGCGTCAATATCGTCATTGGTCACGTCTGCTCCGGCGCGACCAAGGCAGTCATGGGCATCTACAAGGGTGCGAAAATAATCGCCATCAGCCCCTCGGCAACTACACCGTCCCTGACCAAGAGCGGTGAGTTCCCCAACTTTTACCGCACCATTGCGGCAGACGACGTTCAGGCCATGCTCGCAGCCACCTTCGCCATCGACAAGCTGCATGCCAAGAAGATCGCCATCATTCATGACAAGGGTGATTACGGCAAGGGGTTTGCCGACTTTGCCAAGGAAGCTATCGAAAAAGGCGGCAAGGCCAAAATCGTGATGTACGAAGGGATCCAGCCGGGTGCCATGGATTATTCCGCCGTGGTTCAGAAGCTGCGTTCGGAAGGCGCTGACACCCTGATTTTTGGCGGTTACCATCCGGAAGCTTCGAAGATCCTGTCGCTGCTGAACCGAAAGAAAATTAAGGTTGCCTTCATCGGTCCTGACGGTCTCAAAGGTGATGGCTTCCTGAAGATCGCCGGCAAGGATGCTGAAGGCGTCTACGCGACCGGCCCGATGGACGTCACCAAGTTCCCGGTGAATATCAAAGCGCACGCTGACTACAAGGCCAAGTACGGCAAGGAACCTGGCACCTTCTTCGATCAGGCTTACGCGGCCACGCTCACCGCGCTGAATGCCGTCAAGGTTGCCGGCGGTACGGATTATGATGCACTGGGCAAGGCGCTGAAGAACAGCATGGTCGATACCACTGTCGGCAAGATTAAGTTTGATGCCATGGGCGATGCTGTCGGTGTCGGCTTCACGGTCTATCAGGTCAAGAATGATGCTTTCGTTGAGGTCAAGTAAGCGTAGTCTGTAGGCTTACGTATCAATTCGGGAGGGGGTCTTGACCCCCTCCCGGCTTTTAGGCGGCATGCGCCGCTTGGGTTGTTGTCCGTTGTTGCAACAATGACCGCCTGCTTTACCCATCCCTATCGATAACGGGCTACCCATGGATTTTGAGTATTTGTTCGAATTGCTATGCAGCGGAGTGGTCAAGGGAAGCATCTACGCGCTGATTGCCCTCGGCTACACCATGGTCTATGGCATCATCCAGCTGATCAACTTTGCCCATGGCGAGGTTTACATGATCGGGGCGTTTGTTGCCCTTATCGTTTCCGGCATCCTCAGCCTGAGCGGTTATTCCGGGCTCACGGTATTGCTGTTGGCCGCGGTCATCGCCTCAATTTATGCGGCCGCCTACGGCTACACCTTGGAAAAGATCGCCTACCGTCCCCTGCGTGGTGCACCGCGGCTCTCGCCTTTGATCAGCGCCATCGGCGCGTCGATCTTTTTGATGAACTACGTGCAACTGGCGCAGACACCCGACTTTCTACCCTTTCCGGAACTGGTTTCCGATTTTGCATTCATGGAGCCGATTTCCCGCTACCTGAGTTCAGTCGATCTGGTCATCCTCATCGTCACGACGCTATCCATGGTGGCGCTGACCGTACTGATCAAATACACCCGTATCGGCAAGGCGATGCGCGCCACGCAACAGGATATGGTCATGGCGCGTCTGGTCGGGGTCAACGTTGACCGTGTGATCTCGGCGACCTTCATCATCGGTTCGGTTCTTGCTGCCATTGCCGGCGTACTGATCGCCTCGCGCACCGGCCAGATCAACAGCGCCATCGGTTTCATGGCCGGAATCAAGGCCTTTACCGCCGCCGTGCTCGGTGGTATTGGCAACGTCCCCGGTGCCGTGCTCGGCGGGCTCGTTCTCGGTATCGCTGAAACCCTCGGTGCAGGGTATATCTCCAGCGCCTACGAGGATGTCTTTGCCTTCGGCCTGCTGGTTCTGATTCTTATCCTGCGCCCCGCTGGCCTGCTCGGCACAGCTGTCAAACAGAAGGTGTAAGGGTATGGCTTACTTTAAACGTTCTCTCGGCATCAGCCTGTGGTTCATCTTTCTCACCCTGCCACTGATGGTCGTCAGGGTTAATACCCTCAACAATGAAGTTGAATGGCGCTGGTCGAACATGATCTGGGTCGGCCTCTGTGCCTTTGCCATTTCGTGGGTCTGGCAGTTCTCCGTCCAGCGTCGCTCCATCCAGCGCGCACTGGTTCCGGATGATGCGCCTCTGGAAGAAGAGAAGCTGTCACTGCTGCAGCGGTTTTTCGACAACAAAGTGCTCTGCAGACGCCTCCTGATTGGCGTGGCACTGCTGGCGATGGTCTTCCCTTGGGTGGTTTCCAGCGGACAGAACTACTACCACGTCAATATTATGGTCAGCGCCCTGATCTTCGTCGTTCTTGGACTTGGCCTCAACATTACGGTCGGCCTTGCCGGTCTGCTCGATCTTGGCTATATCGCCTTTTTTGCTGTCGGCGCCTATACCTACGCACTGCTCAGCGAAAATTTTGGACTCGGATTCTGGACCTGCCTGCCGTTGGGCGGAATTATGGGCATGTTCTTTGGCATTGTCCTTGGCTTTCCGATCCTGCGCCTCCGGGGCGACTACCTGGCCATTGTCACCCTAGGTTTCGCCTCGATTACCAAGATCGTTCTGGAAAACTGGGATACGCTCTTCGGCGGTGCAGCAGGGATCGCCGGCATCCCGCGTCCCGACTTCTTTGGTATGGTGCTCGACGGTCGGGAAAAATCAATCTACAGCTATTACATCGTGCTGGCGCTGGTTTGTCTGACCATTCTGGTCACCACCCGCCTGAAAAATTCACGCCCCGGCCGTGCCTGGATGGCTTTGCGTGAAGATGAGATTGCCTGTGTCGCCATGGGTGTCGACATGGCCCGCACCAAGCTATCGGCTTACGCCCTGGGCGCTTTCTGGGCGGGTCTGGTCGGCGTTGTTTTCGCCGCGCACAACAACTTCATTAATCCCGATAGTTTCAATTTCATGGATTCGGCGATGATTCTGGCGATGGTCGTCCTCGGTGGCATGGGCTCGATTCTCGGTGTAATCATCGCGGCGCTCGCGCTCAAGTTGCTTCCCGAATACCTGCGTGCCTTTGCCGAGTACCGCATGGTGCTCTTCGGTGCGGTGATGGTGATGATGATGGTCTTCAGGCCGCAGGGCCTGATCAACAACATGCGGCGCAAGTACGAACGCTACAGCACGGAAGGGGAAAAGGGCGATGGCCGAAAATAAGGACAAGAAGCTGCTCGAAGTCAGCGGCCTGACCATGGATTTCGGTGGCCTGCGTGCGATCGACAATGTCGGACTGGATATCTTCGAAGGCGAGATTGTCGCCTTGATCGGGCCGAACGGCGCCGGCAAGACGACTTTCTTCAACTGTGTGACCGGTATTTACGAACCGACTGGCGGCGATGTGACGATTCACCCGCCGGGCGCAGCCGGCCGCCGCATTAACGGCATGAAACCGAACCGTATCACTACCCTGGGCATGGCGCGAACCTTTCAGAACATCCGCCTCTTCCCGGCGATGACGGTTCTGGAGAACGTCATGATCGGTTGTCACTGCCGCACCAGTACCACCATTCTTGACGCCATCCTGCTGACCCGCAAGGCCGAGCGCGAGGAAAAGGAAACGGTCGAAAAGAGCTACCGCCTGCTGGAGAAGGTCGGTCTGGTTAACGAAGCCAACGAGTTTTCCCGCAACCTCTCCTACGGCGCACAGCGCCGTCTGGAGGTCGCCCGTGCCATGGCGACCGATCCCTTCCTGCTGCTGCTCGATGAGCCTGCTGCCGGAATGAATCCACAGGAAACACAGGAGCTCGATGAACTTATCGTGCGCATCCGCAATGAAGACAAGCTAGCGATCCTGCTCATCGAACACGACATGAAACTGGTGATGAGCATTTCCGACCGCATCTACGTGATGGAATACGGTAAAGAAATTGCTCAGGGAACACCCAACGAGATCAAGGAAAATCCACGCGTGATCGAGGCCTATCTCGGTGAGGAAGCCCATGCTTGAAGTACGCAATATCCAGACCTATTACGGCAACATCCAGGCGCTGAAGAAAGTATCACTGAACATCAACGAAGGCGAGATCGTTACCCTGATCGGTGCCAACGGCGCTGGCAAGAGCACTACTCTGATGTCGATCAGCGGCGTGACGCCGCCGCGGCATGGCGAAATTCTCTTTCGCGGCCAGCCGATCCAGAAGCTCGGCGCTGAAAAAATCGTCAATCTTGGTATCTGTCAGGTGCCGGAAGGCCGCCACATTTTCCCGCAGATGAGTGTGCTTGAAAACCTGGAGATGGGTGCCTATCTGCGTGACGACAAGTCCGGCATCAAGGCCGACATCGACCATGCCTTCGACCGCTTCCCGATTCTCGGAAAGCGACGCCATCAGGCCGGCGGCACCCTCTCGGGTGGCGAACAGCAGATGCTTGCCATTTCGCGCGCGCTGCTGGCAAGACCATCGCTGCTCCTGCTCGACGAACCATCACTTGGCCTTGCACCACTGATTATCAAGCAGATTTTCGAGATCATCAAAAAGATCAATGTCGAGAGTAATACGACGGTATTTCTCGTCGAACAGAACGCCAATCAGGCGCTGAAAATCGCCCATCGCGGCTATGTGATGGAGAACGGCGCGATTACGCTGGAAGACCGTGCGGAAGACCTGCTGAGCAATGAAGATGTAAAGAAAGCCTACCTCGGCATGTGAACAAAAGATAGGAAATCCAACCATCCTCCCCGAAATACCGCCGCACTTTTCATCCGATCTATCCTGAGATCCGTGTCTGTTACCCTGAAAACACCCTTCGCCTTTCGATTCTAGTCTAAAAGACACGAAGTAGGCTGCGACCAACGCCGTCATTAACATGCAAAACCGTGTGAGAGGATGCCGCATTCGATGTAGCAGTTGAATTCGCGCTCGGTCACTGCTGGAGCATGTCCGCCACATCCGTTGTCGTGTAGCGCAACCCAAGTGGCGAGTTGAGTCTGCACCACGTTGTAGAGCAGCGTTCGTTCGTAATTGCGCCGGTGGTGAACGGAGAGCGCAAGCATGATTTGGCGGCAATGGCAGATATGGGTTGAAATTTATGGAGTAGGGCGGTCTTCTCAAGTCTCGTCAAAGAAAATGGGGTGATCTGGTAAAATCTTCATTTCGCCTGATCTGAACCATTGAAATC
>JBBRDR010000167.1:0-6297 GCA_038203745.1 Burkholderiales bacterium
CCACCTAACGGGGTAACCGGGTACCAGTCGTGAAGCCTAATCTACGATCTGTGAAGGATCGTGGAGAGTAGGAAGGATGTACAAAATGGATCTATGCGCCAAAGTCAGGCGGGCAGTGATGGTTGAGAGCCAGAGCAAGCGAGCCACGGCCAAGCGGTTTGAAATCAGCCGCAAGATCGTCAGCACGATGCTTCAAGACGCCGAGCCGGCGGGATACCAGCACAAGGATGCGCTAGTCTCGCCGAAACTTGGCCGATTCATAGGCGTCGTCAATCAGCTTCTGCAAGACGACCGCGAAGTTCTAAAGAAACAGCGACATACGGCGTTGCGCATCTTCGAACGCCTGCGCGATGAACATGGCTATGCGGGTGTTTACACCGTCGTGCGGGTATTTGTCACCAAGGAACGCCTGCGGCAGAAAGAAGTCTTTGTGCCTCTCGCGCCCCCGCCCTTGCGCCTGTTAAGTGCCGAGTCAGTAGTGCCAGCACAGCGTATGGCGATACTCGCCTGTCACACGTTCGCTGACGGCGTTGTGATCGAATCCTCGGGTGAGGCGAAGGCACTGCTGATCGCTGGTCAGCCACTCAGCGAGCCGATTGCCCAATACGGGCCGTTTGTGATGAACACAGAACAAGAAATCTACCAGGCGCTGAATGACTTTCGTGATGGGCGTCTGGCCTGACTTCTGCACCATCGTTTCGATTATCATCCCGATTTGATTGCCAAGACTCTGGAAAGTCGATCCGCCTATGCGTTCGAGTGCCACGCCGAATTACCTTGCTGGCTATGAAGTACAACTGGTTGATCATGTTCGGCGCTTGATCGAAGATAACCGGCTAGCCGGGATTCTGTTAGAGAAGTATCCGCAAGCGCACACCGTGCGTTCCGACAAGGTACTCTACGATTATGTGCAGGAGATCAAAAACGGCTATCTGCGTAACGCCGGGCAACTCAGTCTGGTGGCCTTCGATAGCACTCTGCATGTTATCCGGAACGCATTGGGTACGCACACCAGCATTTCGCGCGTGCAAGGTACAAAACTCAAATCAAAGCGCGAGATTCGCGTCGCTTCTGTATTTAAAGCCATGCCACCGGAGTTTCTGCGCATGATCGTCGTGCATGAACTCGCACATCTCAAGGAACGCGACCACGATAAGGCCTTTTATCAACTCTGCAGGCATATGGAGCCTGAGTATCACCAACTGGAGTTTGATCTGCGGGTCTACCTTTGCTATCTGGAAGAGACTGGCCAGCCACTCTGGTCGGTGGCGGCAGGCGATGCGAACGGGTAACGGGTTAGGCTGTCAGTTTTCCAGTGCCCGAACTTTTACCGTTTTGCCCTTCACTTTGCCGGTCGATAATTTGTGCACGGCTTCATGCGCGATGCTACGTGCAACCGCTACATAGGTGGATTGATCCGTTACTGTGATTTTGCCGATTTGCTCACGCGTGAATTGACGTGAGTTAGCCGCTTCTGCTGTGAGCGCGCCCAGGACATCGCCGGGCCGGATTTTTTCCTTGCGTCCGCCAAGAATTTGCAGCGTAACCATGGGCGGTTCGAGCGGTGTGGCATTGTCGCTTTGCAGTGAGCCGAGTCCGTGCCATTCCGGTTCATCGCCAGTCATTGCTGCGATGACGGCTACCCGGCGCTTGTCGGCCGGGCTGCACAGGCTGAACGCCCAGCCGTCTTCGTCGGCCCGGCCGGTACGGCCAATGCGATGAATATACATTTCCGGGTCGGGGGTGACGTCAACGTTAATCACCGCTTCGAGTTTCGAAATATCCAGACCGCGTGCTGCAACATCCGTAGCCACCAATACGGAGCAACTGCGATTGGCAAACTGAATCAGCACCTGGTCACGCTCGCGTTGTTCCATGTCGCCATTCAGTGTCAGCGCATGAAATCCCTGGGCATGCAGTACGTCAAGCAGGTCACGGCATTGTTGCTTGGTGTTGCAGAAGGCCAGGGTGCTGACCGGACGGTAGTGCTTGAGCAGAATGGCAACGGCCTGCAGGCGTTCATCGTGCTTTATCTCATAAAAGCGCTGGCGTATCTTGGTGGTTTGGTGCTGCTCAAGGAGTTTTACTTCCTGTGGATTGCGCAAGAACTGGCTGGCCAGCCGTGCGATGCCTTCGGGGTAGGTTGCCGAGAAGAGCAAGGTTTGGCGCCCAGAAGGGCATTGCTTGGCCACATAAGCGATGTCGTCGTAAAACCCCATGTCGAGCATGCGATCGGCTTCGTCAAGCACCAGCGTGTTGATCGCATCGAGTTTCAGGCTGCCGCGTTCCAGATGATCCATGATGCGCCCCGGTGTGCCAACAACGATGTGTGCGCCATGCTCCAGACTATCCCGTTGCCCGCGCAGGAGGGTTCCGCCACACAGCGTCAGTATCTTGATGTTGTCTTCGCCACGCGCCAGACGACGAATTTCTTGCGTCACCTGATCGGCCAACTCGCGTGTTGGGCACAGTACCATGGCCTGTACGGCAAAACGGCGCGGGTTCAGATTGTTGAGTAGCGGTAGCGCGAAAGCGGCGGTCTTGCCGCTGCCGGTTTTCGCTTGTGCAATCAGGTCATGTCCGGCCAGCGTAATTGGCAGGCTGTCCGCCTGAATGGGTGTCATTGTCAGGTAGTCAAGTTGCTGCAGTGTGGCCAGCATGCGAGGCGACAGCGGCAACTCACTGAACGAACGCGTGTTGGGCGCGGGTGGTGGGGAGTGGGGGTGAGCAGGATCGGTCATCGCGTCGTCTTAGTCCTTGCGGCGTTTAGCGGGCAGGGGTTTGCGCTGGCGCTGCCCCGGTTTGACGTTGCCTTCAGGTGAAGGGGGTTTGGGCACCAACAGGTTTTTGACACTGGTTTTACTTGCTGCCCGGTGCATCAGGATGGCGGCACAGATTTGCTTGTTCGTGAGTAGCAACTCGGCATGTTCCCCTGTAGGGGGGGGTGCCAGGAATCTGTCTTTGAGGCTTTGAATGCGCGCCGCGGTATCCGCTTTTCTGGGGAGGCCGGTCATAATGAGTTGTGCCGCTGGCGTCAGCGTAAAGCGATCTTCGACTGCACAGATCAGGCCGTTTGTGGAGAGTCGTTGAAAGGCCTCGTTCAATCTTGATTCCGAAGGAACAATGCCTTGGGCGCCATGTATCAGATCAATTGCGGCAATGATTTCGAGCAGTTCAGCCGGTCGCCGCTTTGCTGCAAGAGACATGGCCAACAATAGGGAAGCATCTACATCGGAAATTGTTTGCATCGATTAACCTTGACTAAGTGCCAACAAATTGAAGGCGTGAAACGCACCGGGAGGGCGCGCGCGAACGCGTGCGCCCATTGTAACTGGCCCGTGCGTGTTCGCTGCGAGGAGTGAAGTGTACTGCTTTATGGCGCAAAACCAAGCGCAGGTTTGAAATGAAACGGTTTTTAACGGGCTGAAGGGTGTTCTGGCGGGGACGTTTTAACGCTTGATCCCATGCACATTCGCTTTCCTGCGCCAGCAGGCGGGGATTTGCAAGGCGAGAATATCCATGCGCGGCGATTGAAAGATATCCTGGGCAATCGCCCAGCGTTGACGCTCTTCTTGAGAAACGCCGGCAATGAGATCAAACAGTCTTTGGATGCGAATCATGGACGATTACTCCTTGAGTGGATTTGGCGATGACTTATGGCATTATATACAGTAACTGTATAAATAAACAGTACAGTAGTTTTTCCGCCAGTTTGTGTCAATGAAAGCCCGGTCATTGACCGCAACCGGCCTGAATCTGCGATCATGTAGCGGTTAATTATTGAGGAGAAACCCTTGCTGGAATTATTGCCTGCGATTGAAGTGGAGACGTCTGACAATCCGCGCTATTCGGTGATCTGGATGCACGGCCTTGGCGCGGACGGGTCTGATTTTGTGCCGGTGGTGCCGGAGTTAGGGCTGGGCAACGACTGTGCTGTCCGTTTTATTTTTCCCCATGCGCCAATGATTCCAGTGACCTGCAACGGGGGGTACGTCATGCGGGCGTGGTACGACATTATTTCGCTCGAAATAAACAGCCGGCAGATCGATGCTGAGGGCATCCTCGCCTCGCGGCAGGCGATTTGCCAGTTGATTGCCCGCGAAAATGAGCGTGGTATTCCAAGCCATCGAATCTTTATTGCCGGCTTCTCGCAGGGTGGCGCGGTCGCTTATGTCACTGCGCTGACGTATCCCGAGAGACTGGCTGGCGTCATGGCGTTGTCTACCTATATTCCGAATCCGCAGTGGCTCGCCGAAGAAGCTTCGGAAGCGAACAAGTCCATCCCGATTTTTGCCGCCCATGGCCGTACAGACAATGTCGTGTCTGTAGCGCTTGGCGAGGCGGCCCGAGATGTCCTGAGGCAGCGTGGTTACCAGCCGGAGTGGCATGATTACCCTATGCCGCATTCGGTTTGCCTTGAAGAAATCAATGATATCGGAAAATGGCTGCGTAATGCCATGGAGGAGTCTTGAATTGAGCGACGTTGTTTTTAACAGGGCGTCACTGGGTGCCGCCGAGTTGCCGGACTATGCAGGTATTGCGCTGGCCGATATTTCCGTAGTGACGTCAGAGGCGCTTGCCGTTGACGCTTTGGCGGCACTGATGGCGGCGCGGGTTGTCGGCTTTGATACGGAGTCGAAACCAACCTTTCTGAAAGGTGAGGTATCGACCGGCCCGCATCTGATCCAACTGGCGACCGAAACCCGTGCTTATCTCTTTCCGATTCCCCGATTAACCAGCAACGCCGTACTGAAAGAAATACTGGAGTCGCCCGCCGTGCTCAAGGTGGGCTTTGGTCTGGGTAATGACCGCAGCGCCCTTAAGTCGAGACTGGGCATTGATTTGCACGAGGTGCTTGATCTGGGCGAGGTGTTGCGCGGTCCGGGGCATAAGGGAACCGTGGGTGCCAAAGTGGCCGTTGCGCATTTCTTTGGTGAGCGTTTACAGAAATCGAAAAAAACGGGCACCAGCAATTGGGCTAATACTCATCTGACTGAACGCCAGCTGCTTTATGCGGCCAATGATGCGCATGTGGCCTTAAAGGTTTACCAGGCCTGGTCACGTGCGAATTCGGTCGGCTTGTCGGGGAATTAGCCCTTTTCGTCGTCTCCGTTGATCCAGCGCAGCGATTCCATCAGACAGTTGTTAAGTGCTGCGCGATCAAGGCTGGGGTTGGAAATCTCCTCAAGCAGACGGTCACAGCCCCCACTGTCTTCGGCATCAAAGCATTCGAGTAAAGCCAGGGTTGTTCCGAGGTTGCCTGTGTAAGTTGAAAGTGCCTGCATGACTTCGGGTTCAAGCATGATTTGTTCGAATATCTCGTTCATTGGTAAACCCAGGGCGGCCGGCATCATCGACATGATCCCGGTGATGAAAGCCTGGTCGGCCAGTTTGCGGTCCTGCGGATGATTCTGTTCGATGAGCAATTCCATCATCCGTCCGCGTAAGGCAGCAACCTGCAGCAATGGAGAGCGGCGGGCGTCGGGAGTTTTTCCGGCGGGCGTCATGAGCAGTAGCTGTAGCCAGCGTTGTAACTGCCGCCGGCCAAGTACGGTGATAGCCTGCTGCAGCGAGCTGACGCGCCGCGTCAAGCCAAAACCGACGGAATTCACGATGCGCAGCAAATTAACAGCGAGCGCCGGTTCGCGTTTGATACCGGCCTCAATTTTGACCGTGTCCGCATCCCGGCCGGTAAGGTTGATCATCTGGATCAGGCCGGCTTGTGAGGCAGACAAGCGACGTCCGCTAACAATCTCGGGGCGGGCGAAATAATGCCCCTGAAAAAGTTTGAAGCCGATTTCTTTGCAGCGCTTCATTTCATTGTGCGTGTCGACGCCTTGAGCCAGCAGTTTGAGTGGTAGTCTGACCAACGGGCTGGCCAGTTCACTCAGTGCGGTTTCATCGTGCTGACGAATATCAATCTTGATTACGTCGAGCATGGTCAGCAGTGGCCGGCTGCGCTCGTCAAGCCCGCCGTAGTTGGCCAACGCCAGAGAATAGCGGCGCTCGCGTAATACACGGCAGCGTTCCAGAGTGCTTGCGTCCGGTGCCGTGCCGAGAATCAATTCGAGGACGACGGCGTCCGATGGGAGTGCTTCGATGGCATCGTCGTGCAAAAAGTCCAGGTCAACGCACAGGAAAGCCTTGCTTTGTCCAAGGGCGCTGCGGATGCCGAGTTCGGCATAAGCGGCACAGACCAGTGTTGCTGAGCGTGATGGGTCAGGTGCGGACGGCGTAGATTGAAGCGCAATTTCGTAACCGACAAGATCCTCGTGTTCATCGAGAATGGGCTGGCGG
>JBBRDR010000168.1:0-6255 GCA_038203745.1 Burkholderiales bacterium
GTTCCCCCGGCCCTGGTCACCGCACAGAAAGGCGCGGCAACAAAAAAAGTCGGGGCCGACTTCCGTCCGCCCCGACTTTATGGTGTGTGATGTGTCGCTTCTGTGCGCTTACACCTCTACCCGGGCAGACGGCTTGATAAAGCCGAACCAGAAATAAAAGTAAAAGGCGCTGAAGAAGCTGTTGGATTTCATGACTTCAAATAAAACACAGTAGCGATGATGATGTCAAGTTCAATCTGCCACATGTAAATCTGCCTGGCTGAATAAAGATGTCCTCCATCGCGTAACCCCGCTTACTTGACTACCTTCCGGGATCTGTGCTAGTTTTTCGTATTCCCGCCGCACCACGCACACGGAGCCCGCATATGTTTTCCCCCGATATAAGAACTTTTCATGATCTTGCGCTCCAGGGCAATCTGATTCCGGTCTATCGCGAGATCATGGCTGACATGGACACGCCGGTTTCAGCCTTCAAAAAGCTCGATGACGGTTGTTTTTCCTTCCTTCTCGAAAGTATCGAGGGGGGAGAAAAATGGGGGCGTTACAGCTTCCTCGGCTCAACTCCGTCCCTGATCGTCCGCAGCAGGGGCAACACGGTCGAGACAATTGAGAATGGACAGCTGACCTCCCGGATATCCGATAATCCCCTGGCGTGTGTCCGCGAAATACTGGTACGCTTCACACCTGTCGAGGTGGAAGGACTGCCCCGCTTTTTTGGCGGTGCGGTCGGCTACATGGGCTATGACATGGTGCGTCACTTCGAGCATCTTCCCAGCGACAAACCTGCGCTGCTCGACGCCTACGACTCCTATTTTCTGGTCACCGACACTATCGTGATATTTGACACCATGAGTCAGAAGATCAAGGTCGTATCCAACGCCCATATAGAAGGTGATACACCCCCCGCAGAAGCCTACCGCAGGGCAACAGAGAATATCACCGCCATAATCGGAAAGCTGCGCACACCGCTCACCGGCAGCACTGCTCCGGCTGCCGGGAAACGGGTCGAACTGCACTCCAACATATCACAGGCCGACTTCGAGACCATCGTGGAAAAGGCCAAGGAGTATGTCCGTTCCGGCGACATCATCCAGGTCGTGCTTTCCCAGCGTTTCAGCGGTGAACTCTCCGCCGACCCGTTCGACATCTACCGCGTGCTGCGCACCCTCAACCCCTCACCGTACATGTTTTTCCTGCGCCTGGACGATACAATCATTGCCGGAGCCTCCCCGGAAGTCATGGTCCGCAAGGAGGGCAGCCGGGTCGAACTGCGCCCCATTGCCGGCACACGCCCCCGCGGGAGCACAGCTGAAGAGGATACACGGCTGGCGGAGGAACTGCTGGCCGACCCCAAGGAACGGGCCGAGCACGTCATGCTGGTGGACCTGGGCAGGAACGACCTGGGGCGGGTCTGTACAACCGGGTCGGTGAAGGTTTCGGAGCTGATGGTCATTGAACGTTACTCCCACGTCATGCATATCGTCTCCAATGTGCAGGGGGAACTGACCGAGGGTCGTGATGCCTTCGATCTGGTGCGGGCCACTTTCCCGGCCGGGACCCTTTCCGGCGCTCCCAAGGTGCGGGCCATGCAGATCATCGACGAACTGGAGCCGGTCCGGCGCGAGGTTTACGGCGGTGCGGTCGGATATTTTTCCTTTTCCGGCAACATGGATCTGGCCATTACCATCCGCACCCTGGTGATCAAGGATGGCAAGGTTCACCTTCAGGCCGGAGCGGGGATCGTGGCAGACTCCGACCCGGCGGCGGAATGGCAGGAAACGGTCAACAAGGGCATGGCGGTAATGAAAGCCATCGAACTGGCCGAGAGAGGACTTGAATAAAATGCTGCTGATGATCGATAACTACGACTCCTTTACCTACAACATCGTCCAGTACTTCGGCGAGTTGGGGCAAGAGGTCAAAGTATTTCGCAACGACGCCATTTCCTTGGCTGAAATTGCACGTCTAAAGCCCGACTATCTGGTCATTTCACCCGGCCCCGGTACGCCGGCGCAAGCCGGTATTTCGCTTGCCGCGATTCGCGAGTTTTACGGAAAAATTCCGCTGCTCGGCGTCTGTCTCGGCCATCAATCCATCGGCGAAGCCTTTGGCGGAAAAGTTATTCATGCCAAGAAACTAATGCACGGCAAGGTTTCGCCCGTACAGCACAACGATACCGGTGTGTTTCACGGGCTGCCCAATCCGATTATCTGCACGCGCTACCATTCGCTGGCCATCGAGCGCGAATCGCTGCCCGACTGCCTTGAAGTCACGGCCTGGACCGACGATGGCGAGATCATGGGCGTGCGCCACAAGACGCTGGCTGTCGAGGGGGTACAGTTCCACCCCGAATCGATTCTCACCGAGCGCGGTCACGACATGTTGAAGAATTTTCTTGAGGAGCACGCCAAATGAAGCCACAGGACGCACTGGCGCGGGTCATTGAACACCGCGAGATTTTTCATGACGAAATGGTATCGCTGATGCGGCAGATCATGGGTGGTGAAGTGTCCCCGGTCATGACAGCGGCCATCCTCACCGGCCTGCGCGTCAAGAAAGAGACCGTCGGAGAGATCGCAGCGGCGGCGCAAGTGATGCGCGAGTTGTCGACGCGCATCGATATCGCTGCCGTCGCCGATAACGCGCATTTTGTGGATATCGTCGGCACGGGCGGGGATGGCGCGCATACCTTCAATATTTCAACGGCCGCCATGTTTGTTGCGGCGGCGGCCGGTGCAAAGGTGGCCAAGCATGGGGGGCGCAGTGTCTCCTCAAGCTCGGGCAGCGCCGACGTGCTGGAAGCCTTGGGCGTCAATATCATGCTGACACCGGCACAGGTGAGTGAATGCCTGGCCGCGACCGGAATCGGGTTCATGTTCGCCCCGAATCATCACTCGGCAATGAAGAACGTCGCCCCGGTGCGCCGCGAAATGGGCGTGCGCACCCTCTTCAACATCCTCGGCCCGCTGACCAATCCGGCCAGTGCGCCCAACACCTTGCTCGGCGTCTTTCACCCTGATCTCGTGGGTATTCTGGTGCGTGTCATGGAGCGTCTGGGTGCCAGGCACGTGCTGGTGGTCTACGGCAAGGACGGGATGGATGAAATCTCGCTCGGTGCCGCGACTCTGGTGGGCGAGCTCAAGGACGGCAAGATCAGGGAATACGAAATTCACCCCGAGGATTTTGGTTTGCAGATGGCGTCCAACCGCAGCCTGCGTGTGGCCAACGCGCAGGAATCGAAAGCGATGATGTTCGCCGCGCTGACCAATACAGAAGGCACTGCCCGCGAGATCGTCGCGCTCAACGCCGGTACGGCGCTCTATGCCGCGAATAAGGCCGATACGATCCCGGCCGGTATTGCGCTGGCACGCGAAGTTATCGCCAACGGCGCGGCGCGTGCCAAGCTGGATGAATTCGTTCGCGTTACGCAAGGCTTTGCGGCGTAAGCACGGGTTGAGTTGACTTCCGCTCAATGTTGTACAAAAATAAGTACAATATTGAGCGAGTTAGAGGGAGTACGACATGGATGCGATTAACTACAGCTATACCCGTCAGCATTTCGCTGACATGATGGATCGTGTCAATGAGGATCACACCCCGCTCTTGGTGACACGACAAAAGGGGCGCCCAGTGGTGATGATGTCGCTGGATGACTTCAACGCCATGGAAGAAACCGCCTACCTGTTACGTAGTCCGGCCAATGCACGACGGCTGATTGATGCCGTCGAAGAATTGCGTCTTGGTGGCGGGCAGCGGCAAGAGTTGCTTGATGCTGCCGATTAAGTTTTCGCAGCGCGGCTGGGAAGACTATCTCTACTGGCAGCTGGCTGACAAGGCATCACTCAAGCGCATCAACCAGCTATTGAAAGATATTCAACGATCGCCTTTTGCCGGGGTGGGCAAGCCAGAGCCGCTCAGGCATAACCTGGCTGGTTTCTGGTCGCGCCGGATCGACGATGAACACCGGCTCATTTACGCTGTTGTGGATGAATGCATTCTCGTGGCGCAGTGTCGTTATCACTATTAGCCTTAAAGCCTTGGTTCAAACCTCGTTCAACCTATAAGACGCAGTTGAAACCGCTTTCAACATGCCCCGCAGGAAATACCCCTGGGGTGCGGAGATCACAGAGCCACAGAGTACAGCGCGAAGCCTCCCTGAAGAGGGACAGAGGAAAAACGAACCTCACCCTGCGGTGAGTGGTCAATTTCACGTAAGCCTCTGTGTTTTTCTCCGTGTTCTCTGTGTTAAAAGAGTTTTTTAGGTTCAAAACAGAGCGCACGGAGATACGGAGAGAAGCCGCCATGTTCCGGGCTGTTGAGTAAATGAGGATTTTAGGATTGGAAAACATGAGCGACATTCTCAACAAAATCCTCGCTGTCAAGCACGAGGAAGTCACTGCCGCGCAAGCGGTCAAGCCCTTAGCCGTGATTCGTGCCGAAGCTGAGGCGCAAAGTGCTCACGCCGCGCCGCGCGATTTTGTCGGCGCCATTCGAGCAAAAATTGAGGCCGGAAAAGCGGCGGTCATTGCCGAGATCAAGAAAGCCAGCCCGTCCCGGGGGATATTGCGCGAAGACTTTCGCCCCGCCGAGATCGCTGCCGACTACGCAGCACACGGCGCGGCCTGCCTCTCGGTTTTGACCGACCAGCAGTTTTTCCGGGGTGCTCCCGCCTACCTGCACGCGGCGCGGGCCGCCTGTGCGCTACCGGTGCTGCGCAAGGATTTTCTCATCGATCCGTATCAGGTGTTCGAGGCGAGAGCGATGGGTGCTGACGCCATCCTGCTTATTGCGGCGGCGCTGGATCTGCCGGCGATGCGCGATTTTGAGGCGATTGCCAGCGGATTGGGCATGGGCGTGCTGGTTGAAGTGCATGATGGAGACGAACTCGAACAGGCGTTACAGCTTGAAACACCGCTCATCGGCATCAATAACCGGAATCTGCGCACCTTTGACGTCAGCCTGCAAACTACGTTGGATTTGCTGCCGCGCATCCCGGCCGGGCGCATCGTTGTGACAGAAAGCGGCATTCTGGCGGCGGCCGACATCGAATTGATGCGCCAGAATCAGGTGAATGCCTTTCTGGTCGGCGAGGCCTTCATGCGGGCGCCCAGCCCCGGGCTGGCGCTAGCCGGCTTGTTTGGCTTAAGTGCTTGATCTCATAAGTTAACAGGGCTGCGTGCCGCACAAGCGCTGGTTATATTTGTTGCAATTGCGCAACAGTCGGGCATGAATTATCACCGAATAGAGGTGTGACGCTTGCTCAAGAGCCGGCCCTTTGCCATCATTCGTTCAACTTCTCATTCATGAGAGGTACAGTTTAGTGGGGCCATAAAAAGCACCGCTGATCCTAAACCTAGAGGAGATTCACAAATGCAAAAGAAAATTATTGCTCTGGCTATTGCAGCCTTGGCTTCCGGCGTTGCCTTCGCACAAACCAGCGTTGTCATGAGCGGCAACGTTGACTTGGGTTATTCGGACTTGAATGCCGATGCAAAAGTTGGTGGCGTTAAATACAACGCTGACACCACAGGCTTCCGCGGTAACGACGCCTCCAACTGGTCGTCCACCGAATTCCGTATTTCGGTGACTGAAGATCTGGGCAATGGCCTCAAGGCTGGCTTCTTCAATGCCATCGGCCTGAACCCGATGACGGGTGGTAGCGGCGTTGATCAAGGGTATGGCAATACTAACTACGCTTTCGGTCGCAACCGTCAGGCTTATGTTTTCCTGGAAGGCGCAAAATGGGGTAAAGCTGGTATCGGTTACCAGAACACCCTTGAAAACGACCTCAATGGTATCGGCAATGCCGGTTCGGGCAACCTGAGCAACGTCGGCCGTGCCTTCAATTCCAAGGTCTCGCTGGGTAGCGCAACTTACACGACAGACACCGGGTTCATTACCGATACGTCGCGTGCCAACATGTTCACCTACGCCTCGCCAGTCTTCAGTGGATTCCAAGGCTTTGCCCAGTACGGCTATAGCAACGTTGATCAAAGCATAACTGCAGCAAAAGACAGCAATGACACGAGCGAATTCTGGTCGTTGGGTGCCAAGTACGCCAATGGCCCTCTGGCTCTTGCCGGCTTGTATTCTGCACAGAAGCTGGATAGCGATAACAATCCTTTCGCTGCCTCCACCAATTTTAAGAAGGATACGTGGGGCTTGTTCGGCAACTACGACTTCAAGATGGTCAAGGTTTTCGCTTCGTACGCGAATCGTGATATTGATAACAATGCAAGTAACGCTGCTAATGTT
>JBBRDR010000169.1:0-6195 GCA_038203745.1 Burkholderiales bacterium
AAATCCGGTATCTACCGGATGATGGATGCCATCGACCGTTACATCGACGGTATTGGTATGCCCACCGAGGTAAGCGCCCGCTTCGTAGAGCGTGACGCGGTACTTCTGGCCGAGCAGCCAGGCCGCACTCAAACCGGAAATTCCAGCGCCGATCACGGCGATGCGTTGTTTTTCACTCATTCCAACACTCCTGTATTTGTCCATGACAAAATAGATCTATTTCACAAAAACATAAATCGGCCTTAAAACGCCTTGGCGAAGAACCAATATCCACGTGACTCTCGAACCCATCGATCCGTCACCGCCTTATCGCCAACAACTATATGTCAATTCTGTCCTGGACAAAATGATAATATGAGCCTAAGATAGTTCACGTTAAGTGCTTTGTCAAGCACTTGTCCAGGACAAATATGAATACTTCAGAAATTTCTGCCGCCCAGCCCGAACTGAACATCGCCGCCGTCGAACGCGACACCGGCATCGGCAAGGACACCTTGCGTGTCTGGGAGCGCCGTTACGGCTTTCCGCAGCCGACGCGCGATGCCAACGACGAGCGGCTATACCCGGCCGCGCAAGTAAATCGTCTACGGCTCGTCAAACGCTTGATGGATCAGGGGCATCGCCCGGGTCGCTTGCTCTCAATCCCGGAAGACGAATTACTGGCGCTCGCCACGGCCAGCGCTGTGCCGCCCAAGACACCTACTGAACCCGCGCCGACGGTGATCCGGCAGGTAATCGACCTGCTGCTCGCGCACGACACCGCAGGATTGCGCCTGACGCTCAACCGAACCATGCTGCGCCAGGGCTTGCAACACTTCATCACCGACACTGTTGCGCCGCTCAATCGCGCCGTCGGCGAAGCCTGGATGCGTGGCGAGCTACAGGTTTTCGAGGAGCATCTTTACTCGGAACAGATCAAAGCCCTGCTGCGCCAGGCCATTGGCAGCCTGCCCGGCAATAGTGGCGGACGACCACGCATCCTGCTCACCACCGTACCGGAGGAACAGCATGTGCTCGGTCTCTTGATGGCCGAATGCCTGCTGACGCTCGAAGGCGCAGTTTGCATTTCATTGGGCACACAGACGCCGCTATTTGATATCGCCCGCGCCGCCGAAGCGCACCATGCCGATGTCGTCGCGTTGTCATTCTCGACCGCGTTCCCGACGCGACAAACGACCGCCCTGCTTGTTCAACTGCGTAATTTGCTCGTTGTCGAAACGGCGCTCTGGGCTGGCGGCGGCGGCAGCGAACGTCTGCCAAGCATTCCCGGCATCACCCTCACGCCGACGCTAAACGATGCATTGACCGCGGTGCGCGACTGGCACCCGCCCACCTGATAGAATCCGGCAACATTCACTACACGACACCGGATATGAATTGCCCGCCTCTCGCTTTTGAAAGCAAGATCGTCGCCCCCAGCGACCTGCCCGCTCGCCTCGCCATTCTGCCGCGTCCACTGGTGTTTACCAACGGCTGTTTTGACATCCTGCACCGTGGTCACGTCACCTTGCTCGCTCAAGCCCGCGCACTCGGCGCTTCGCTGATCGTTGCCGTCAATTCCGACGCCTCGGTCAAGCGTCTCGGCAAGGGCGACGACCGCCCGGTGAATTCACTCGCCGACCGGCTAGCCGTAATCGCCGCACTCGAATGCGTTTCGCTGGTTACGTGGTTTGACGAAGACACGCCGATTGAGCGCATCCTCGAATGCCGCCCGGACGTGCTGGCCAAGGGGGGCGACTGGCCGGTGGACAAAATTGTTGGCAACATCGAAGTCGCCCGCTGGGGTGGGAAGACCGTTTCCATCCCCTTCATCCACCAGAAATCGACCACGGCGCTACTGGACAAGATTCGCCGGCTGTAACGCCGATCAGCTCAAGCCTGCCGCCACGGCAAACCATGGTAGCGCCAGCCGTTCAGGCACCCCCGGTGCGCGCTTCCATCGGGATCACCTTCGAAGCCTTCAAGAATGCTATAGGCTTCAAAACCCAGCTCGGTCGCCCGCTTGGCGGCAGCGATAGAACGCACACCGCTGCGGCACAGCAACACCACCTTTTTACCTGCAGGAACCGCCCGCTTGAGCTCCTCATCGAAGTTCAGGTTGGGTGCCATACCCGGCCACTGTTTCCACGCCAAGGCAACAGCACCGGGTATGAATCCAACCCACTCCCGCTCGGCGTCGGTACGCACATCCGCAAGCACAGCCTCGCCCGACTGCCACCAGGCCTGTGCCAGTTGCGGTGAAACATCGCCGGCATAACCTGCCGCTTCACGCACCACATTTTGTGCCTCACCGCCGGCGTCGTGCCGCTGACCCGAGGTCAGATTGGCCGGCACAGCCTCGTCAATCCGCCGAGGACGGGGAAGATTGAGCCCGTTCATGAGGGCCACAAATTGATCGCGTGTCTTCCCGGTGATGCGTACGTTGCCGGCCTTTTCGGCGGCAATGGTTGAACGGGTCCGTCCGTGATAATCATGACCCGGCCAGACCACCGTCTCGTCAGGCAAAGCGAAAAGGATGCGCGTCAAGCTGTCGTACATCGCTTCAGCACTCCCGGACTGGAAATCGGTTCGGCCGCAACCATTGATAAGTAGTGTGTCACCAGTAAACGCATGGTTCCGCCATAAGTAACACATACTGCCGCTGGTGTGCCCAGGCGTGAGCACAGCACGCAGTGTTTCGCTGCCGAAGCGCAGCACGTCGCCGTCAGACAATTGCACAGCCGCCGTTGTGATTCCGCACCCCGCGGGCGCCGCAGTTCGGGCTCCCGCATGCTCAGCCAGTTGGCCCGCACTGGTAATGTGATCCGCGTGGGCATGCGTTTCTACGGCCCAGATCAGCCTCAACCCATGCTGTCTTAGCACTTGCATGTCCCGCTCGATCTGCTGATCAACGGGGTCAATGATCAGCGCTTCGCGCGTCACGTCGTCAAATACAATATAGGTATACGTGGAAGAATCAGGATCAAACAGTTGAATGGGTTGCATCACAACTCCTTTTCAAAGCCACCTTAACAGGCAGCTAACACGGGAAAACCTTCTTCGATAAACCACAGAATTACCGTAACCGTTTCTACCCTTTGAACAATTCGTCGAGCGGATTAGATGTCTTCGGGGCGATTGCGACGGCTCTGCGGCCCGAGAACTCTTCTTCGATGGTATCGCGGTAATAGCTCCACGCCGAACCGGAGGACGACAGCCGGCGCCAAACTTCGTCACCGACCCCCGAATAATCAATCACGCTTCCGTCGTCGAGCTCGACGCGCAAGACACGTTCCCGCGATTCGTATCCGATAGCGCGCAGCTTCCCGGAATTGATGCGTTTCATCTGCATAGCCACCTCCTGCCTTTATCCGTTGGTCGGGCGCTGAAATTCGAATGATAAAGAAGAGAGCCCGCAGCTCGATGACATTGCAAGCTTGCCTTTATCGCTCGTTGATTCAGTTACGCCGTCCCGCGTGGCGTTTCAGTAAAGCACAAAGAAACAGTCGCCCCAAGCCCATCTATAATTTCTGTTCCACCCACGCCTGAACTGACGCCAGTGCAGCCGGCAGGCCCTCCGGCTGTGTACCGCCGGCCTGCGCCATATCCGGTCGGCCGCCGCCCTTGCCGCCAACCTGTTGCGCAACCATGTTGACCAGCTCACCGGCCTTGACCTTGGCGAGCAAATCCGGCGTCACGCCGGCAATCAGCGTGACTTTACCACCTGCCGTCGAAGCCAGCACGATGGCCGCGCTCTTGAGTTTTCCTTTGAGTTTGTCCATGGTTTCGCGCAGGGTATTGAGATCAGCCCCCTCGAGCGACACTGCCAGCACCTTGGCGCCCTTGACGTCCACCGCGCTGTCGACCAGCGCATCGCCTTGCGCGGCAGCCTGCTTGCTCTTGAGCCAGGCCAGTTCGCGCTCCAACTGGCGCACCTGATCGAGTATCGAATAAACCCGCGCCTGCACATCGCCGGGCAGCACCTTGAGCGTGCCGGCAACACCGCCAAGCGCAGTTTCCATGCCCTGCATGTAGGCCAAAGCCACGTCGCCGGTTATTGCCTCGACGCGACGCACGCCAGCCGCTACGCCACCTTCGGCAACAATGGTAAAAATGCCGATGTCGCCGGTGCGCCGCACGTGCGTTCCACCGCACAGTTCGCGCGACGAACCGACGTCAATGACGCGCACTTCGTCGCCGTACTTTTCACCGAAGAGCATCATCGCACCGACTTTCTGCGCTTCGGCAATCGGCATCACACGATGCGCGCAATCGGTATTTTCCAGAACCTCGGCGTTGACGATAGTCTCAACACGCCGGATTTCCTCATCCGTCAGCGGCTGGTTGTGCACGAAATCGAAACGCGTCTTGTCGGCATCGACCTGCGAGCCCTTCTGCTGCACATGTTCGCCGAGCACTTCGCGCAGCGCCTTGTGCATCAAATGGGTAGCCGAGTGGTTGCGCGTAATGCGCTTGCGCGCCGCGAGATCAACCTTGGCGGCCAGTGCATCACCCACTTTGAGTGCGCCGGTCTTGAGCACGCCCTGATGACCAAACACGGCGGCCTGAATCTTTTGCGTATCTTCAACGGCGAAAATGCCCTGCGCCGATTGCAGCACCCCGCGGTCTCCGACTTGGCCGCCGGATTCGGCGTAGAACGGTGTTTCGTCGAGCACGACAACGCCCAGCTCGCCTTCTTTCAATTCATTGACCGGGCTACCTTCCTTGTAGAGCGCCAGTACCTTCCCTGTGAATTCGAGCGCCTCGTAGCCATGAAAAATCGTCGGCTGGCCGACGTATTCGAGCGCTGCCGCCATCTTGAACTTGCCGGCAGCACGCGCCTTTTCCTTCTGCTGATTCATTGCCGCCTCAAAGCCGGCACTGTCAACCGTGACATTGCGCTCACGACAAATGTCGGCGGTGAGGTCGAGTGGGAAGCCAAAGGTGTCATGCAGCTTGAAGGCCGTTTCACCGTTAAAAACGCCCTGGCCATTCATCAGTTTCAATTCATTTTCAAGGATGGCCATGCCGTGCTCGATGGTGGCAAAAAAGCGCTCCTCTTCCTGCTTGAGCACCTCGGTGACGCGCTTCTCACCTGACACGAGTTCAGGATAGGCGCCGCCCATCTCAGCCACAAGGTCAGGCACCATGCGGTGAAAGAAAGCGGCACGGGCGCCCAGTTTGTAACCGTGGCGAATGGCGCGGCGGATAATGCGGCGCAGGACGTAACCGCGACCTTCATTACCGGGAATCACGCCGTCAGCGATCAGGAAAGAGCAGGCACGGATGTGGTCGGCCAGTACGCGCAACGACGGACCATCCGCGTCCGAACAGTTCGTTTCACGAGCAGCTGCCTTGATCAGGCTCTGGAACAGATCGATCTCGTAGTTGGCATGCACATGCTGCAATATGGCGGCGATGCGCTCCAGCCCCATGCCGGTATCGACCGAGGGCTTGGGCAGTTTGTGCATGACGCCTGCTTCATCGCGGTTGAACTGCATGAAGACGTTATTCCAGATTTCGATGTAGCGATCACCGTCTTCATCAGGCGATCCGGGCGGACCGCCGGGGATGTGCTCACCGTGGTCGTAAAAAATTTCAGTGCACGGGCCGCACGGGCCGGTATCGCCCATCATCCAGAAATTATCGGAGGCGTAAGGCGCGCCCTTGTTATCGCCGATACGCACAATGCGCTCGGCCGGCACGCCGATGGTTTTGTGCCAGATATCGTAGGCCTCATCATCCTCGGCGTAGACCGTGACCCACATGCGCTCAGCCGGCAGCTTGTACACTTCGGTGAGCAATTCCCACGCATACTTGATCGCGTCGAGCTTGAAGTAGTCCCCGAACGAGAAGTTACCGAGCATCTCGAAGAAAGTGTGATGCCGCGCCGTATACCCGACATTCTCCAGATCGTTGTGTTTACCCCCCGCACGCACACATTTTTGCGAGGTGGTGGCGCGGTTATAAGGCCGTTTGTCGAAACCGAGAAAAACGTCCTTGAACTGATTCATCCCGGCATTGGTGAACAACAGCGTCGGATCCTCGTGCGGCACCAGCGAACTGGAGGCGACAATCTGATGTCCCTTGGATTCGAAGAACTTGAGAAACTTCTCGCGGATTTCGGCGCTTTTCATCGGTTTTGATCCCTAATCAGGCGATATTTCAAAGACCTGCAATTTTATCACCGATTCTGGCAGCGACATCCGGGCTGGA
>JBBRDR010000170.1:0-6184 GCA_038203745.1 Burkholderiales bacterium
CAGGAGTGACAGCCAGAGCGGAAGGTGGCTGGCGTGTGGGGCCGCCGTAACAAAGGCTACGGCGAGCAGCCACGGGATGGCTTTGTGTTCAAGCAGCACTTGTGGCTTGACGGGCGGTTTAGTTGGTTTCTTTGCCATATAAGGCCAGAGCTTCTAGGCAGGCGTCACGATGGGCGTTACCCTGATCCGGCGCGATTTCCTGCCCGGCCAGGCGGAGTCCGTATCGGATGAGGGTCTGTTCGGCGGCAAGGACCCAGCCGGTGAGTACTGAGAGTTGGTCTTCCAGTGTGCTGCCGGCAGGCGTCAATGACATATCAAGCCAAAGCTCTTCTGCCGCACCTCCAGCGAACTGCTTGATCAGCAACGGCCGGGTTTCAATGTCACGCGCTACCGCCTTCCAGGCGATATGTCTTGGTGAGTCGTTCGGCTGGCTCAGGCGCAGGCCGGTAAAGTCTTCCTGCCCATTGTTGCCGTGCTGCTGCCCGGTGTGAGATACGGCAGAGGCGAGGGGGAGCGGTGACACGGTCGGTTTCGGATACACCAGGCAGTCGAATTGCGGGTGCGGGTAGCTCCAGGCGTGGAAGAGGCCGAGGGGATAGCGTGTTGATAGCGTGATCCGGCCCGGGTCAAGGCGGCCGCGCGAAGGTGCTGGGCAGGGGATCGTAACCATGCCTTGCTCGCCGGCCGGAATATCGAGGCTGATGCCTTGATTCTTTTCGAACGCAAAATCGAGTGCCCGGCGGGCTTGTTGATGGCTGTTTTCAATAAACACCGGAAAGTGCGCAATGTCCCCGGCAAATACGGGCTCTGCTCGTCCCGGCCTAAGGCGCAGAGAAACCAGATTGCGGAAGGTATGCACCATGGCCACCAGGCCTAGGCTGGCCAGCAGGAAAACCAGTGCGTGACCGAGGCTCAGATTGTAATTGATGGCGCCGAGCAGCATGACGCAGAGAACAACGACAAATAACAGGCCAGTACGCGTGGGGATGATGAAAATGCGGCGCTGCGTGAGGACGATGGGCAACTCGGTGTCATGGCCAAAACGGAACAGCCATTGCCGAAGTGGGGTGAAGATGGACATCAGGCAACAGGAATGGTGTGAATCAGTTGCTCGATGTCTTCAGGACGGGCATGGCTGGTACTGTTAACCAGACGCAGCCGGTGACAGGCCACGCTAGGCAGGACGGTCTGCACATCATCCGGCAGCACCATGTTTCGCCCGTCGATAAAAGCCCAGGCACGAGCGGCAGCGAGCAGGGCGAGAGCGGCACGCGGACTTAATCCGTGGATGAATTTCGGGCTGCTGCGGGTAGCTTCAATCAGCATTTGTACATAGTCGAGCAGGGCTGATGAAACATGGATGGCAGCGGCCTGTTTTTGCAATGGGACGAGTTGCTCGGGCGAGAAGCAGGCGGCTAGCTCCGGCAGGTGTTCGCGTCGGCCACCGCCCTCAAGCAAGGCCCGTTCGGCCTTACGGTCCGGATAACCGAGTTCGATGCGCAGGAGAAATCGGTCAAGTTGTGACTCAGGCAGGGGGAAGGTGCCAATCTGGCTGGAAGGGTTTTGCGTGGCAATGACGAAAAACGGTTCAGGCAGCGGTCGGGTTTCGCCTTCGACGGTGACCTGACGTTCTTCCATGGCCTCAAGCAGGGCGCTTTGGGTTTTCGGGGTGGCGCGATTGATTTCGTCAGCAAGCAGTACTTGAGAAAACAAAGCGCCGGGGAGGAAGCGAAAGTCGCTGCGTTCGCGGTCGAATATCGAAATGCCGATAACGTCGGCCGGCAACATGTCGCTGGTAAATTGGATGCGCGAAAACTGCAGGCCGAGCAGACGGGCCAAGGTGTGTGCCAATGTCGTTTTACCCACGCCCGGCAAATCTTCGATCAACAAGTGACCGCGCGCTAGCAGACAGGCAAGCGCAAGCCGGGTCTGCACCTCTTTGCCGAGTATGATCTGGTTGGCGGCAGCGAGGACTTCGGTGATGGAGGCGTGTTTGCTGGAGTTATCCATGGTTGTCGTGAAGTAATGATTGGGCTGATAATAGGAAAGGAAACAAGACGCTTGTGTGCCGGCAAGTGGATTTGTTACCGATTCTAGCGCCGAATCCCGTTTCGACAAGCAGCAGGGAGGTCTGAATGACCAGTACCGCATTCATAACGCATCGTGATTGTCATCTGCATGACATGGGTTCCTTTCATCCGGAATCTCCGACTCGCTTGGGCGCGATTAGCGACCATATGATCGCACAAGGACTCGACCATTATTTTGTTTACCATGATGCGCCTCTGGCTACTTTTGAGCAGCTTCTTCGTGTTCACCCTGCTTCCCATCTTGAGCGTTTAAAGCGTAATTCACCTAATCACGGTGTCGTTCACCTCGACCCTGATACGGCAATGAATCCGCATACCTGGCGAGCGGCCTTGCGTTCGGCTGGTGCAGGCGTCATGGCGGTTGACCTGATTATGGCTGGCGAAGTTCAGAATGCTTTTTGTGCCGTCCGTCCGCCGGGCCATCATGCTGAACGGGCCAATGCGATGGGCTTTTGTTTCTTCAACAACATTGCGGTTGCAGCAGCACATGCCTTGAAGGCGCACGGACTTTCGCGCGTGGCCATTATTGATTTTGACGTGCATCACGGTAATGGTACGGAAGACTGCTTTAGGGGTAACGATCAGGTGCTGATGGCCAGTATTTTTCAGCATCCCTACTATCCCTACAGCGGAACTGATAACGAATCGTTCAATATGCTTAATGTCCCTGTGCCACGCGGTTTTAGCGGCGAGGAGTTTTATGCGGTGGTTAACGACATTTGGATGCCCCGGTTGATGGAGTTTGCTCCACAAATGCTTTTCATCTCGGCGGGGTTTGACGCGCACATAGAAGACGAGATGGGCGGCACGAATCTAGTCGAAAAAGATTTTGCGTGGGTCACCGAGCAACTAATGAAACTCGCTGATGAGACTGCTCAGGGACGCGTGGTTTCCATTCTTGAGGGGGGGTATTCGCTTTCCGCTCTGGCTCGGAGCGTTGCGGCCCATATCAAGGTTCTGGCCGGGATCTGACAGGCTATTACTGCGTCCCCTGTCAGCCGATTTCAGCTGGCTGCGTTTTTCATGTTCGGACAGCCCGCCTTCGGTTAAAATTACTCACTTAAATTTAGGTGCTTTACTTATGAACACGATTACAGGATCACTCGTTGCGATAGTTACTCCCATGCACGAGGATGGAAGCCTCGATCTGGCCGGCATGCGCCGCTTGGTTGATTTTCATGTGCAGGAGGGAACGGACGCAATCGTCGTCGTCGGTACTACCGGCGAGTCGCCCACAGTCAATGTCGAAGAACATCAGGAACTGATCAAGGTCGTTGTCGATCAGGCGGCTGGTCGTGTTCCGGTTATCGCAGGGACGGGCGCCAATTCAACGGCTGAAGCGATCGAATTGACGCACTTCGCCAAGCAGGCCGGAGCTGACGCAGCCCTGTCGGTCGTTCCTTACTACAATAAACCGACCCAGGAAGGCCTCTACAGGCACTTCAAGGCGATTGCCGAGGCCGTCGATACTCCGGTCATCCTTTATAACGTTCCCGGGCGTACCGTGGCCGATTTGAGCAATGACACAGCTTTGCGCCTGGCACAGATCCCCAATATTGTCGGTATCAAGGATGCGACCGGCAATATTGATCGCGGGAGCGAGTTGATTGCGCGCGCCCCCGAAGGCTTCGCGGTATATAGCGGCGATGATCCCAGCGCCTGTGCTCTGCTGTTGCTGGGAGCCCAGGGCAATATTTCGGTAGTTGCCAATATCGCGCCACACCTGATGCATGAAATGTGTGTCTCGGCGTTGAAGGGCGATCTCGTCAAGGCACGTGAGCTTAATGTCCGGATGCTGGGCCTGTATCGCCAATTGTTCTGTGAGGCAAATCCGATTCCCGTCAAGTGGGCATGTCAGCAACTCGGATTGATCGAAGAGGGCATCCGCCTGCCCTTGACGCCTTTGACGCCCGAATGCCATGACCGCGTTCGCACAGCCATGCGTCAAGCTGGTTTGTTGAAATAGTTTGTCAGTTTTCTTTGTTAGTTACTTCTCAGTTTTCCAGGAATCCCCGATGAAATTTGTTTTTTCTCGTCTGACACTTTGTTTGTTGGCGGTAGCTCTGGCGGCCTGCAGTAGTATGGATATTGAGCCCAAGAAAATTGACTATAAATCGGCCTCTACCGTTAAGGTCCCGACTTTGGAAGTTCCTCCGGACCTGACCTCGCCGACACGCGATGATCGCTTTGCCGTGCCTGATACGTCGGGCAAGGGGTCGGCCACATTTTCTGCCTACACTGGTGATCGTGCACAATCGCGTGAACAACAGAGTGACGTTTTGCCGCAGGTTGACAACTCGCGCATCGAACGCTCGGGTAATCAGCGTTGGCTGGTGGTCGCTGGTAAACCTGACAAACTTTGGGAGCAGGTCAAGGAATTTTGGCAGGAGACTGGTTTTCCGATCAACCTTGACCTACCAGAAGCCGGGGTGATGGAAACCGACTGGGCTGAAAACCGTGCCAAAATTGGCAATGATTTTATCCGCAACATGCTGGGAAAATTTCTTGATTCGGTTTATTCGACAGCTGAGCGTGACAAGTTCAGAACGCGCTTTGAGCCCGGCACGGTGCCAGGTACCTTCGAAATTTTTATCAGCCACCGCGGGATGTATGAAATCTATACTACAGAAGGCAGGGATGAGACCAAGTGGCAGCCCCGCCCCCCGGATCCCGAGTTGGAAGCGGAAATGTTACGTCGCCTGATGGTGCGCTTGGGGAGTGATAAAAAAAGGGCTGAGTCTGAATTTGCTGCAGCCAAGTCAAGGCCTGTTGAACAAGCCAAATTGTCACGCGGTAGTGATGGCGCGGCTACGCTTGAGATGCAGGAGTCCTTTGATCGAGCTTGGCGTCGTGTTGGGTTGGCGCTGGATCGAGTTGGTTTCACGGTTGAGGATAGAGATCGCTCCAAGGGGTTGTACTTCGTTCGGTATGTTGATCCGGAAACCGACGGGCAGAAAAAAGATGATGGTTTACTGTCGAAATTAGCCTTCTGGAAAGGTTCAGCACCTCCTCCGCAATTGAAATACCGAATTTTTGTTAAGGATAACGGTAAATCGACGACAGTACAGGTGTTGTCAGCCGAGGGTGGTACTGATCAGTCCGATACGTCAAAGAAGATTTTGAATCTGCTTTACGATCAGTTGAAGTGATCAGATTTGCTTCGCTGGGTAGCGGCAGTCGGGGTAATTCCCTGATTGTCGATGCAGGGGAGACCAAGCTTCTTCTAGACTGTGGATTTTCTACGCGAGCGACAGTAGAAAATTTGGCGCATCTCGGCATTACGCCTGATGAAATTTCCGCAATCCTAGTAACCCACGAACATAGCGACCATATCGCCGGTGTCTTCAAATTTGCCAGTCGATACGGTATTCAGGTCTATCTCACGCATGGCACGCTAATGTCCATCCCACGGGGTAAATCGGCCTTGCCGGAGTGCCGTCAGATTGACAGTCATACCCCGTTTGAAATTGGTGATCTTGAAATTCATCCATTTCCGGTACCACATGATGCGCGTGAGCCTGTACAGTATGTTTTTTCCAACGGCGCACGCCGCCTAGGGGTGCTTACCGATACCGGTTCGATTACGCAGCATATCGTAGACATGCTGCGAGTCTGTGATGCTCTGGTTCTCGAGTGCAACCATGATCTTGGTTTGCTTGCAGAATCCGGTTATCCGATGATGTTAAAGCAACGAATTGCGGGGAATTACGGCCATCTGGATAATGAACAAGCGGCTTCTTTGCTGCGACAGATCGATACCCAGCAGCTGCAACATATTGTAGCCGCCCACCTGAGTGAGCAGAATAACAGCCCCGAACTGGCGGTGAACGCTTTGGCCTCTGCGCTCAATTGCACCGAGGAGTGGATTGGCGTAGCAAGCCAGGAGAACGGTTTTGGCTGGCGCCAGTTGGTTTAGGTGATTTACATCAGACGAAAAAAAGCCGGCTCAAGCCGTAATGCCGTTCAGTTAAGCCTGAACGGCATTTTTATTTTTTCGGCAAGCTATTGTAAACATTAGAAATAGCTGTTAACTTCTGGCTCGATGCTATCGAGCCAACTTCACGCGACAACGGATGTTCTGCCACTGGCCGGTC
>JBBRDR010000171.1:0-6150 GCA_038203745.1 Burkholderiales bacterium
TCGGCCAACAATGCGGCCGCCCAGACGTCGTTCATTCCCATGCTGACGCTGGGCATTCCCTCGAACCCGGTGATGGCGCTGATGATCGGTGCCATGATCATTCAGGGTATCCAGCCAGGGCCTTCGGTGGTTACCGAGCAACCGGCGCTGTTCTGGGGAATTATTGTTTCAATGTGGATCGGCAATCTCTTTCTGGTCATTCTCAACCTGCCGATGGTCGGCATGTGGGTCAAGCTAGTGAGCGTTCCGTATCAATACTTGTTCCCGGCCATCCTAGTGTTCTGCGGCATCGGTGTGTTCAGCCTGAACAATACCGAGTTTGATGTGTATCTGATGGCCTTGTTCGGGCTGGTCGGCTACATCTTCGTCAAGCTCGACTGTGAACCCGCGCCCATGCTGCTCGCTTTCATCCTCGGCCCGATGATGGAAGAGTACATGCGTCGTGCGCTGCTGCTTTCCCGCGGTGACCCGATGGTATTCATCACGCGGCCGATCAGCGCGACGATGCTCGCGCTGGGGGTGATCGCGATTGTTATCGCCAGTTTGCCGATGTTCTACAAGAAACGGGAAGAGACATTCACAGAGTAAATTTCTGCGTCAGATGAGGCAAGGCTGGAGGCCCCGTGCTTATGGGCTTCCAGCCTTGTCGTTTTAAAGAGGGCCGTATTTGTTGGGTTTCAGGCCGGTCAGTTTTTCAGAATTTCCCGTAGTGCGTCGACCAGCGCCGAACACTGCGCGTCAGTGCCGATGGTGATGCGCAGGTGCTGATCGATGCGTGGCAGTTTGAAATGGCGAACGATGACCTTTCGTTCGCGCAGTGCAGCGGCAAGTTGTGCCGCATCGTGTTGCGGGTGGCTGGTGAAAATAAAGTTAGCTGCCGAAGGCAGAACGTCAAAACCAAGCCCGGTGAGTTCGGCCGTCAGCGTGTCACGGCTCTTCATCACCGCCAGCCGCGTACATTCCAGATGCGCCTTGTCGTCCATTGCGGCAGCCGCGCCGAGAATGGCCAGCCGGTCGAGCGGGTACGAATTGAAACTGTTCTTGATGCGCTCCAGTGCCTCGATCAGTGCGGCATCGCCAACAGCGTAGCCAACACGCAGTCCGGCCAGCGAATGCGACTTCGAGAGTGTGCGAATCACCAGCAGATTAGGGTAGCGATTGACCAGTGCGATGGCCGTGGGAATGATTTCTCCGCCAAAGTCGATATACGCTTCGTCGATAACGACAACTGATTGCGGGTGTGCGGCGACGAGGCGTTCGATTTCGGCGAGCGGCAGCAGGTGGCCGGTTGGCGCGTTGGGGTTGGCGATGATGATGCCGCCATTATTCTGGGCGTAGTCATCAACACGAATCTGGAAGCGCTCGTCAAGCGGAATGCTTACGCTGTCGATGCCGTACAGCCCGCAATACACGGGATAAAAACTATAGGTGATGTCGGGCAGGAGCAGCGGTGCGTCGTGCTTGAGCAGCGCCATAAAAGTGTGCGCCAGTACTTCATCCGAGCCGTTGCCGACGAAGACCTGCGCCGGGGAGATGCCGAATGCTGAGAAGTGTTCGACGACGGCCGACTTGAGCCGGTCGGCATTGGGGTCGGGGTAGAGGCGCAGCTGAGCGCCGTCCGCCATTCCGTTCGCTGCCAACTCGGCCTGCATCGCAGTGACCGAATGGGGGTCGGGCGGGTTGGGATTCTCGTTGGTGTTCAGCTTGACGAGGTTGGCAACTTTGGGTTGCTCGCCCGGTACGTAGGGCGTCAGGTGGTGGACAAGGGGGCTCCAGAATTGGCTCATGAACGGCTCGCAAGGTCGAAGGCAGCAGAAGCCTTAAATGGTATCATGATGGCTTGCTGGTTTGACCCGGTCGGTGTTGGCTTCGGTAGTTTGAACCTATAAAGCGCAGTTGAAACCGCTTTCAACACGGAGATCACAGAGCCACAGAGAACACAGAGAACACAGAGGGAAAACGATCCTCACCCTGAGGGTGAGTGACCCATTTCACGCAAGCCTCCGTATCCTCTGTGTTAAATGAGGTTTTAAGGTTGAATCAGTGTATTGAATTTGTTTGCAACTTTGCGACGGGGCCATCATGCGGCAAGCCGAAATTAGCAGAAACACCCTCGAAACCCGGATCACGGTTCGCCTGAATCTCGATGGCAGCGGTCAGGGGAAATTCGCTACGGGCGTTCCTTTTCTCGATCACATGCTCGATCAGGTGGCCCGGCACGGGATGATTGACCTTGATGTTGATGCGCAGGGCGATTTGCACATCGACGCGCATCACACTGTTGAGGATATCGGCATCACTATCGGTCAGGCTCTGGCCAAGGCCTGGGGCGACAAAGCCGGTTTGCGTCGTTACGGCAGTGCTTACGTGCCGCTGGATGAAGCGCTGTCACGCGTTGTGGTTGATCTGTCCGGCCGTCCCGGCCTTGAATTTAACGTCGAATTCACTCGTGCGATGATCGGCGCCTTTGACGTTGATCTGACCAACGAATTTTTCCAGGGTTTGGTCAATCACGCACTGATTACGCTGCACATCGACAATCTGCGCGGCGCCAACGCACACCACCAAGCCGAAACGGTGTTCAAGGCCTTCGGGCGCGCCCTGCGCATGGCGGTCGAGGCTGATCCGCGCGCGGCTGGCATCATTCCTTCAACCAAAGGGTCGCTCTGATGGGTGGTTCGCAAGGCACGATTGCCGTTGTCGACTATGGCATGGGCAATTTGCGGTCAGTGTGGCAGGCGCTTGAACACGTCGCGCAAGGTCGCGAAGTTGTTGTCACGGCCGACCCGTCGGTGGTGGCTGCGGCTGATCGCGTGGTTTTCCCCGGTCAGGGCGCGATGCCAGATTGCATGCGCGAACTTGACGCGCGGGGATTGCGTCCGGTAGTACTTGAGGCCGCGAAATCAAAGCCCTTCCTCGGAATCTGTATCGGATTGCAGATGCTCTTCGAACACAGCGAAGAAGGTGACGTACCGGGGCTCGGCGTTTTTTCCGGCCGCGTACGGCGCTTTTCCGCAGATAAGATGATTGGCGCAAACGGCGACAAGCTTAAAGTGCCGCACATGGGCTGGAATGAAGTCGCCCACGTTCAGTCACACGCCCTGTGGAACGGTATTGACGATGGCGCCCGTTTCTATTTCGTGCACAGTTATTTCGTTGATCCGGTTGATCGCACCTGTATCGCCGGCTCGACAGATTATGGCATCCCCTTTACCAGCGCGGTGGCGCGGGATAATATCTTTGCTCTCCAGTGTCATCCGGAGAAAAGTGCTGTTGCGGGTCTCGCCCTGTTGTCCAACTTCATTCAATGGCAGCCCTGAACAGGCTGTGTTTTCCCAACCTTTTCCTTCAATTACTCATCGTTTCCCAAAATGCTGATCATTCCCGCGATTGACCTGAAAGATGGACAGTGCGTTCGTCTCAAGCAAGGCCTCATGGACGAAGCCACCGTTTTTTCCACTACGCCTGGCGAGCAGGCGGCACACTGGCTGGCGCAGGGGGCACGCCGACTGCACGTCGTTGACCTTAATGGCGCCTTTGCCGGCAAGCCGAAAAACGAACGTGCCATCAAGGAAATTGTAGATGCGCTGGGCGGTGAGATTCCGATTCAGTTGGGTGGCGGTATTCGCGACCTTGATACCATCGAGCGCTGCCTGGATGACGGTGTTTCATACGTCATCATCGGTACAGCGGCGGTCAAGAACCCCGGTTTTTTGCATGACGCCTGCAGCGCATTTCCCGGGCAGATCATCGTCGGCCTTGATGCCAAGGATGGCAAAGTGGCGGTTGATGGCTGGTCGAAGTTGACCGGACACGACGTGATCGATCTGGCTAAGAAGTGCGAAGACTATGGTGTCGAAGGAATTATTTACACGGACATCGGCCGCGACGGCATGCTTTCCGGCATCAATATCGAGGCTACGGTAAAGCTGGCGCAGGCGCTGCGCATTCCGGTTATTGCCAGTGGTGGCTTGTCGAGCATTGAAGATATCCGGAGGCTCTGTGCCGTCGAGCACGAAGGGATTTCTTCAACCATTGCCGGTCGCGCCATCTATGACGGATCGCTCAACTTTGCCGAGGCCCAGGCCGAAGCCGACCGTTTGACGCAACGCTAACGCTGCACTTACTGAACGAAAGTACGGGTGCTCTATTGAGCCTGGCCAAACGCATTATTCCCTGTCTTGATGTAACCGCCGGACGGGTCGTCAAAGGTACTAATTTCGTCGACCTGCGCGATGCCGGTGACCCCGTTGAAATCGCGCGTCGCTACGACGCACAGGGGGCCGACGAGGTCACCTTCCTCGACATCACCGCGTCCTCGGATCAGCGCGATATCATGCTGCACATTGTTGAAGCGTGCGCCGCGCAGGTCTTCATTCCGCTGACCGTCGGCGGTGGGGTGCGTACGGTTGCCGATGTGCGCCGGCTGCTCAATGCCGGTGCTGACAAGGTGAGCATGAACACCGCCGCAGTGAATAATCCCGATCTGGTGGCCGAGGCCTCGGCCAAGGTCGGTAACCAGTGCATTGTGGTGGCCATTGATGCCAAACAAGTGGCGCCGGGCCAATGGGAAGTTTTTACCCATGGTGGACGGAATCGCACCGGGCTGGATGCCGTCGAATGGGCGCGCCGGGTGCAGCAACTCGGCGCGGGCGAGATTCTGCTGACCAGTATGGATAGAGATGGTACAAAGAATGGCTTCGATTTGCCGCTCACGCGTGCGGTGTCCGATGCGGTGGATATTCCGGTGATCGCCAGCGGCGGTGTCGGAAACCTGCAGCATCTGGCCGACGGGGTGACGCAGGGGCGTGCCGACGCCGTTCTGGCGGCGAGCATTTTCCATTTTGGCGAATACACGGTTCGCCAGGCGAAAGCGTACATGCATGAGCGTGGCATCGAAGTCAGGCTCTGATGAGTGCGACGAACGATCTTGATGCCAGCAAGCCGTGGCTCGATGCCCTCAAGTGGGACGGGAACGGCATGATTCCGGCGATTTCACAGGATGCCGCAAGTGGCCGGGTGGTCATGTTTGCCTGGATGAATCGCGAATCCTTACAGGAAACGCTGGCCAGCGGTAACGCGGTATACTGGTCCAGATCACGTGGCAAGCTCTGGCGCAAGGGCGAGGAGTCCGGGCATTTCCAGAAAATTCGCTCGATCCGTGCCGATTGTGATGGCGATGTGTTGTTACTGGCCGTCGATCAGGTGGGTGGTATTGCCTGTCACACCGGACGCGAAAGTTGTTTCTTCTTCGAGTTGCAAGGGGAGCGGTGGGTGGCTACTGATCCAGTATTGAAAGATCCTAAGGAAATTTATTCCAATGGCTCATAATGTCTTGAGTCGTTTCATAAGGCTATGATTCTAAATAAAAACCAATGTAAATAATGGGTTTTTTGTTGCACATCGTCTCATTGTGTTTCGCTGCATATCAGTTAATATGTGTAGCTAGGCGAGTAGCTACATTGTGTGACTACTCTCTAGCTACTCAGGCGGATGATATGGGCAAGCTAACAGATATTCAAATTCGAGCATGGCTCAAGGTCGGAGAGCCGTTGGCTAAATCAGACGGAGATGGGCTCACATTTACGTTCTCGACGAATGGCACGGCGACCTGGGTGCTGCGCTATCGCTTGGTCGGAAAGCAGAAAGAGAAAACACTTGGGCGGTTTCCCGACATCTCGCTCAAGCGTGCACGTGAGCTTGCTACCGAGAATCGCGCGAGGATTCAGCAAGGCGTCGATGTTGCGCGCGAAAAGCAACTTGAATTGCGCGATTCGATTTCGGCTTGGAGCGTAAAAGAGCTCGCAGCAGATTACGAAGCAAAAGTCTTGATAGGACTTGCGGCTGCAACGATCCTTAGCCGAAAGCAAAAGATTAGAGATTATGTGCTTCCGGCGATAGGCAATCTGTCTGCCAAGAATGTTACTGGTTCCGATATCGTACAAATGCTCGAACGGGTGGCAGATCACTCTCCGAAGCTAGTTAAACCAGTCCTTAGTGCAGCTAGGTTGATTTTTGCGCATGGAGTAGCAAAACATGTCGTGTCGGGGGACCCCTGTGCAGGTATATCCGTGAAAGCGATCGCAGGAAATTCGACTGGGGGCGCAAAGGTTCGCGTGATGCTATCCGATGCTGAGTTACGAATTGTAC
>JBBRDR010000172.1:0-6140 GCA_038203745.1 Burkholderiales bacterium
CGCTAAGATAGCGCTGTAGCAGTTCACGCAGACGTTTGTCATCGTCGACAACGAGGATTTTTCGATCAACCATAAACAGATGCTAACCCGAAAGGCTTCAGTGGGGGAGAGCAAGCGAAGTTGCTTGTGAGCAAAAGTTGCTGGAGGGTGTGACAGATACAAATTATTACAACTTGCCCAATAAGGAACAAAGCCTTGTTACATCTGGCTTGCAGACTGTCTTAAATGTTGCGGATCAGGCGTCGGAGGTTCCTTGAACTGTGAAAGGCGTGCAAAATGTTAACTATTATTTTCTGTGCTGTGTTGACGGTAGCTGTCGAACACTTGAATACCACTGGCGGTCAGACGGTAATGCAGATGATGGGTACGGTATTGAGTACCGGTAAAATGGTAATGCCGGGAAGAGGCTAGTCGGAGTAGGGTATAAAACTGTGAACGCTGTGTTTGACCTGTTAATGAAACGATCGCTGCTGCTGGCGCTCATGCTGGTTTTGGCTTCGCCCTGGGCGTTGGCCGCTCCAGATAATGAGCGCTCTCAGGCACGCCAGACGAATCGCCAGAAAGGGGTGCAGCATCAGCAACCATCGAGCAATCCTTCGTCGCGTGATGCGCAACGTCCGCCACGGCTATCGCCGGAAGAGCGGCGCCAATTGCGGCGAGACATCAAGGATGCCGGGCAGGAAATTTATCCGCAACACCGGTAGAAATCGCCACGATCTTGCAATCCTGACGGCCCTGCAGTTTTTGAGGCTTTGCAAAAGGGGCTGAAAATCCTCAAACAGCGGTGTGAAATCAATCGTGCCCTGACTGCATCAGGAATCATCAACAAGGCAGTGAAAAACTAGGCTTTGCTTAACCCCTGAGTCGCATCGTGCCAAGTTCTGATCATCGTCGATAGGGTTCTACGACCTTGCCGGAAAACACAATGCGTGGAATTGCCGACTACGCTGAAGATTCTTCTGCTACTTGCCAGGCACGCTTGGCGCTGGACAAGCAGTTTCACTCGACACGAAGCGAAAGTCGGCAAAGCCGGCGTGGGCTTCCTCGCCGGTATTGTCGGTGTCCGAGGCGATCGCCATACCGGTGATGCGGGCATCTATATCACCAAAGACACGCCGGAAATCATTGATCAGGTTGCGCCGCTCCCGCACCCAGCCACCAGCCTCCGCATCGCCTGAGCGCAACACGATCATGCGGGCGCGATCGGTATAGGCGTTCTCGCGTATCGTTCCAACTGGATGTTTGTTGTCCCAAATGTAGTTGAGTGCCGCGTCAGGAATCTGGTCGCCATAGATTGTGCGTGCAATTGATAGCTTGGTGCGGGTGGTAAAACTGAGCAGATCAGGTGGGATGGCGAAGGTCAGGTAGACTCGCGCCGCATAGTCATCTCCCGCCTTTGTTGTCATATCGGCGGTAGCCACTGGCGCGTCGATGCGCCACAGCCAGCAGAGAATCGGCGTTTTTTGAAGGTCGACTTCAAGCGGGCGGCCAAGTAGCGCCATGCTTTTTTTTGCATGCGCTTCAATGGCCATAACGCCGTCCCAGTTACGCAAGGAATAGAGGGTGGGTGGAACGCGCCTGTCGAGTTGTTCGATTTTCCAGGGTGCCGGGATTGTTGTTTCAGTGTCGCTGAAATGACCCACCCATATGGGATCAGCAAATGAAGGGAAAGAGAAAAATGCACCGACAAAAGCGGTCAGAATACGCAGGTTCATGTTGATTACCCGCGCCGCCAAGCGTGAAAACGTTCCACCCACGCTAACAGTTTCTGGGGGGCATGTGCTTTCTTCCAGTTCCCCGCCACGTATTTGTTGGCTTCGGCTAGCGTCGGGTAAATGTGGATTGTGCCAAGAATCTTGTTGAGACCAATACCGTGGCGCATGGCCAGCACGTATTCGGCGATCAGATCACCGGCGTGTTCGCCGACGATGGTCACACCGAGAATTTTGTCCTTACCGGGCACGGTGAGGACTTTTATGAAACCATGTGCCTCACCGTCTGCAATGGCGCGGTCGAGATCGTCAATGTTGTAGAGGGTGACTTCATGGGCGATTCCTTTTTCCTTTGCTTCGAGTTCGTTTAGCCCGACACGGGCCACTTCCGGTTCTACGAAGGTCGCCCACGGGATCACCGAGTAGTCAGCGCTGAATTTCTTGAACGGGTCGAAGAGGGCATTGACCGCTGCGTACCAGGCTTGATGTGCCGCCGTGTGTGTAAATTGGAAGGGACCGGCGACATCCCCCGCTGCATAGATGTTGGGAAATTTCGTTTGCAGGAATCCGTTGATTTCAACGGTTTTTGCAGCAGGAATGCCCAGTGTGTCAAGCCCGTAGCCCTTGAGATTGGCGGCACGGCCGACGGCGACCAGCACCGCGTCAAAAGGAATGCGGACATCCTGGCCGTCATGCTTGGCGATAAGGATTTTCTCGCCGTCCTCAACAATGAACTGTTTGGCGGTGTGATTGACCAGCACCGCAATGCCTTCGGCGCGGAAGCGGAGCATCACGAGTTCTGACACCTCCGGATCTTCGCGCATCATGATGCGCGGTGCCATCTCAACTTGTGTGACCTGCGCACCAAGGCGGGCAAAGGTTTGCGTCAACTCTGATCCAATCGGCCCGCCGCCCAGAACAACGAGTCGCCTGGGCAGTTTGCGCAGCTCCCAGACATTATCTGAGGTGAGATAGCCAACCTCGTTGATGCCTGGGATTGGCGGCACGAAGGGATGCGCGCCGGCAGCGATAACGATGCTGCGCGCCGACAGGCGCCTCTGTGCGCCGTCGTACCCCGTTATGTCAACCTCCCAGGGTGAAACGAGCTTTCCCGTGCCTTGAACGACTTCGACGCCCAAGGTTGTGTAGCGCTCGGCCGAATCATGTGGCTCGACGGTTTTGATCACGCGTTGCACGCGTTCCATGACCTCGGAAAAATCAAACTCTGCGCTGGCCTTGCTAATGCCGAATTCGGCAGAACGCCGCATGTGAGAGATAAGTTTGGCCGATCGGATCAGTGCTTTGGACGGTACACAGCCCGTGTTTAGGCAATCACCACCGAGCTTGTGCTTCTCAATCAGCGTGACTTTGGCCTTCACGGCAGCTGCAATATACGCCGTGACCAAACCCGCCGAACCGCCGCCAATGACAATCAGGTTGCGGTCAAAGTGTTTTGGTTTTGTCCAGCCGGCGTAGATTTTCTTCGCAGCCACGGCTTCAACGATTTTTTTGGCTATCAGCGGGAAAATGCCAAGCAGGATAAAAGAGCCAAGTAATCCGGGCGAAAGGATGCCGGATAATGAGTCAATTTTCGCCAGTTGTGTTCCGGCGTTAACATAAACCACCGTGCCAGCAAGCATGCCGATCTGGCTCACCCAGTAGAAGGTCCATGTCCGGAGTGTTGTTAACCCCATCAGCAGGTTGATAATAAAGAAGGGGAAGGCGGGAACCAGGCGCAGGGTAAAGAGGTAGAAACCGCCTTCTTTTTCCACGCCGGTATTGATGGCGCGCAGCCGGTCGCCAAAGTGTTGTTGTACCCAGTCGCGCAGCAGAAAGCGTGATACCAGAAAAGCCAGTGTGGCGCCGAGCGACGAGGCAAAAGAGACCAGAACCAGCCCCCAAAGCAGACCAAAAACCGCACCGCCGACCAGTGTCATTGCCGCCGCACCAGGTAACGACAGGCCGGCAATCGCCACGTAGGCAACAAAAAAGCCCAGCGCTGCAAGGCCTGGATTCGCGCTGCGCCAGCTTTCAATCGCCACTTGCTGACTTTTGAAGTAATCAAGGCTCAAAAACCGCCCGAGGTCGAAGGCGAAGTACGCAACGATCAGTGCGATCAGCACGGCAATCAGGAAAAAGCGTTTTTTGTTCATGTTCTTGTGCTTTCGCGAAAAAAAGTACTTTCTAGCTTGTCGTGCGAGGCGGATATAACCTTACAACACGCCTGTTCCAGCATGTGATTCGGGCCATCGGTAATGCGCTTGAAATAGGACATCCACGCAGCGGAAGCGGGCGGCCAGTTGGCAAGAAACGCAATCTCCCATTGGGCATGGTCGTAATAAACAGGTAATGCGTCGATGTGTACGTCCTTGATGCGGCAGCCGTAGAGCGGAACGTGCGGCGACGGGCGCGTACTAATCCGGGTGAGTACGCCAAATTTCGTTTTTAAAAAATTGGGCATACCGGCTGCGCCGTTGTTGGCGATCAGTCGATCCGGGCCTGAACGGCACATCACAGGCAGGCAGGTATGAGTGCTGGCAAACACGTCGACGGCGGCTTTGGTGAATGCCTGCGCACGCCAGTCGGCGCCTGCCATCGAATTGAGCGCATCGACATCAAAGCGCCAGCCGGCCAGCGAATCGGCATCACCATGGACTACGCCGATGCGTAAGTCCCCCACTTGATAGCGGGCAAACATGGGCAGGCTGGAAAACGCGGCTTGAATGTCGACATGACGTTCTGCTGTGTGACAAAGGCGGGCATGAATGGCATTGGAGCGTTCAACAACCCCTTGATCAACGGACTCGGGGTAGGCGCAGCCGCAACCTGCATCGCCGGTATCACTGAGCAGTTCGGCTTCGACGTTACCGAGAATCGCGTCGTGGCGTAAAACAGCCGTATTGATGGCACGAAAACCGGTGTCATCGATATTGAACCAGTTGAAATCGCCGTTGAAGCACAGGGTTACCGCGCCGGTTTCTTCGGCGGCCAGCGCCTCAATGATGTGAAGCGCTTGTGCATTGCCGTACAGGCCGCCGATGACGTAGAGCGTTTCCGCCGGCTTCTTTACGGCGAGCGAAAGTGCCTGTGCGCTGTAGTGATAGTGAAGTGGACAGACGCGGCCGGCATCACTCATGCGGGGTTGCCGCTCATCAACGCACGCATTCGTTCCATGAAAACGGGCAGAAAAAAGCCGGTGCAACAGAGGATCAGGCCATAAAGATTTGTACCAAGCAAGATGGCGTATTTGCCATCACCAATCGCCCAGCCGGCAGGGATCAGGTTTAAGGCTTGCAGCACACCGAGTACGATACCTGTCCAGAAGGCGAGGTGGAAGGATGCCGGAGAGTAGTTGACCCAGCCTGAGAACAGAAAGACCGGCGCCAGACCGATGACCATCGTGCCACTGATGGTGGTGGCTTTGAGAATGTCTGTGCCGGCGATCATTGGCAGATTACCGAACAGGGCAAATATCACCATGGCCAGCGAACCGATGGTCATGGCTTTTGGCGAAGGCAGCCGGCCGGCCAGTAGCGGAAGTTCACGTGCCACCAGTTTGGAGAGCGAGGTAAAGGTGGAATCCAAGGTTGAACCCGCTGAAGAAACCATCACCACGACCATCGAGAAAAATCCGGCGAAGCCCAATCCACGCGCCACATCGGCAGGCACATTGCTGGTTACCTTCATGCCTTCGAGCCGGGCGTGGACGCCAACGAGGCTGAAGAGAAAAATCGCCGCAAAACCAAGCACGCCGGCCACGACAAAGGCACGCAGCATGGTTTTCTCGCGGGTGATAAAGCCACGATCAGTGAGTACGGGGTCATGAAAGGGATAGGAAAAAACCTGAAGCAACGCGACCAGCAGGAGATCCATTCCTGAATTGAGGGCAAACGTTCCCTGCGTCAGCAGTTCAGCGGGTGGGTGCGCCGGGAGCACAAAAGCCAGCACGACGCCGACGAAGAGGATGAAAACGATGGCTTGAATCACATCGCTAAAAATCGAACTGCGCAGACCGCCTTTGAGACTGTAGAACAGGACTGCCACGGTGAAGAGCAGCGCCGAGACGATAAACCCGCTGGAACCGGCATCGCCGTAATAGCCACCAACCACCGCCGTGTTGCTCCATACCTCGTTGAACAGGCGAATAAGAATCGCCGCCGAGAAGGCCAGTGCTGCGCCACGCCCGTACTTGCTGATTAGGAAGGGCACCATGCCGGTGGCGCCTTCGCGGGTGCGCAAGCGGTAAATAACCAGACCGGCGAGCGGGATGGACAGCCAGTAGCAGGCATAGGCCAGACCACCGACAATACCGTAGCTGGCACCGAGATTGGCGGCGTTGGTTACCGATTTGGCAAAAATCCAACTGATGAAGATGCTCATCATCAACGCCCATTCCGACGCTGGACGCCCCTGGTCATCATGCCCGCG
>JBBRDR010000173.1:0-6139 GCA_038203745.1 Burkholderiales bacterium
AATGACTGGCAGTTTCATCGTCTACAGCCTGATCAAGTCAACGCTCGGTTTGCGCCTTGATCAGGAAGAGGAATACAACGGTGCCGATCTTTCCATACACAAGATTACGGCCACCCCGGAACGCGAACCGAGCTGGTCAAACTGAAGGCATAAAACAAAGCCGGCTCAATAGCCGGCTTTGTTTTGGCGAAGTATCTATTCGCGCTATAGAGAATGAGTTCTTCCGGCTTGCCGAGGTCGGCCGGGTGAATTTTAGGATTGCCCGCTGATAGTTGTTTTTGGTGCGCACTCGCCCCACAATGGTGCGAAATAAGTAAACTGCTGACGTAAGGCCGTTCATAGCGCAAGGATTATCTATGGTGTGATTTTTGCTAGTAATTTTTACGCGATTATTGTTGTTGCAGTAGGCAATACTGTCTTCCGCCACTCCTTTCAAACTCGATTTCTTGTTCATTTCTAGCCATTCCGGAGAAACCATGTCAGTTAAACTTTTGAGTCGCCGCAAACTCCTCCTGCTGGCCGCCACGCTCGTCGTGTTGGCGCCAGGCTTGTCTTTCGCGCAAGCGAAAATCAAAGTCGCAGCCATTTATACCGTCCCGTTTGAACAGCAATGGGTCAGCCGCCTGCACAAGGCGCTCAAGGCCGCCGAAGCGCGTGGCGAAATCGAATACAAGGCCAGCGAAAATGTCTCCAACGCCGACTACGAGCGCGTCATGCTCGAATACGCCAACGGCGGCAACAACCTGATCGTCGGCGAAGCCTTCGCCGTTGAGGCGGCTGCCCGCAAGGTCGCCAAACAGTTTCCAAAAATCGCCTTCCTGCTCGGTTCTTCGGGCAAGCCGCAGGCGCCCAACTTCAGCGTCTTTGACAACTATATTCAGGAGCCGGCGTATCTTTCCGGCATGGTTGCCGGCGGAATGACCAAGAGCAACAAGATCGGCATGGTTGGCGGCTTCCCGATTCCGGAAGTCAATCGCCTGATGAATGCCTTCATGGCCGGCGCCAAGGAAGTTAATCCGAAAGTTGAATTCAGCATCAGCTTCATCAATAGCTGGTTCGATCCACCGAAGGCCAAGGAAGCCTCTTTCGCCATGATCGACAAGGGCGCCGACGTGATGTACGCCGAGCGCTTTGGTGTCAGCGACGCAGCGAAGGAAAAAGGCAAGCTGGCCATCGGCAACGTTATCAACACTCAGGAACAGTATCCTGACACCGTGGTCGTTTCGGCCTTGTGGAACATGGAGCCGAGCATCGACCGCGCGATCAAGCTGGTCAAGGAAGGCAAGTTTACGGCCGAGGACTACGGCATTTACTCGACGATGAAGTACAAGGGCTCTGAACTCGCGCCGCTCGGCACTTTCGAGAAGAAAGTCCCCGCCGAAATCGTCACCAAGGTCAAGGCCAAGAGTAAGGACATCCTTGACGGCAAGTTTGTCGTTAAGGTTGACGACAGCCAGCCCAAATCAACGGCCAAGTAATTTTCTGGATTCCGCCATTCCGCTGTTTGCCGGAATGGCGGATCAGTCATAATTCGGGCCGCAATGACCACAACCGTTCTCAAACTCGCCAATATCAGCAAACGCTTCGGCACGCTGCTGGCCAACGATGACATCAGCCTGCAACTCCAGGCCGGTGAGGTGTTGGCACTGCTCGGCGAGAACGGGGCCGGCAAATCGACATTGGTCTCCATCCTGTTCGGCCATTACACGGCGGATAGCGGCCATATCGAGGCCTTCGGCCACGCCTTGCCTCCTGGTGATCCCAAGGCCGCACTGGCCGCCGGCATTGGCATGGTGCACCAGCACTTCACACTGGCGGACAACCTGAGCGTGCTCGATAACGTCATGATGGGTTCGGAAGCCCTCTGGCAGCCCTTCACCCGGCGCCGCGAAGCGCGCGCAAAATTGCTGGCCGTGGCCAAGCAGTTTGGTCTTGGCGTAGACCCGGGTGCCAAGATTGGCGGCCTGTCGGTTGGTGAACGTCAACGGGTTGAAATTCTCAAAGCACTCTATCGCGGCGCCCGCATCCTGATCCTTGACGAACCCACGGCGGTGCTCACGCCGCAGGAAAGCGAAGCCCTGTTCGATGTTCTCGAACAGATGGTCAAGCAGGGACTGTCGATCATTTTCATCAGCCACAAACTTGGCGAAGTCCTGCGTGTCTCGCATCGCGTCGCCGTCTTGCGTGGTGGCAAGCTGGTCGCCGAAGCGGCGGCCAAGGACACCACGCAAGGCCAGCTCGCACAATGGATGGTTGGTCACGCCATCAGCGCGCCGCAACGTCGGCCGGCACCGAACGTCGGCGTATCCGTGTGTGAATTACACGCCGTGTCGACGGCACACGGCCGTGACCGCCTGAACAAGGCTTCGCTCGCCCTGCATGCCGGCGAGATCGTCGCCATTGCCGGCGTTTCGGGCAACGGCCAGGCCGCACTCGCCGAGTTGCTGTGTGGCATGCGGCACGCCACTGAAGGTCGCGTGCAGTTCATGGGGCAACCCATGCCGAACGATCCGGCCCAGTTAACGGCAATGGGCATTGCGCGCATCCCCGAAGACCGGCATGCCGTCGGCCTCATCGGCGATCTGCCGGTATGGGAGAACGCCGTTTCCGAACGGCTGTGCAGCCCCGTGTTCTCGCGTTATTCATGGGTGCGCAGGCGCGCTGCGCGTGACTATGCCGAGCGTGTGATCAAAGCTTTCGACGTGCGCGGCAGCGGAGCTGCCTCGCCGGCCCGTTCGTTGTCGGGCGGCAACATGCAGAAACTGATACTCGGCCGCGCACTGCTGCACCCCGGCCACGACGACGGCACCACAACCCATACCGTACCCCGGCTGATCATTGCCCACCAGCCGACCTGGGGGCTCGACATCGGTGCCGTGGAGTATGTTCAGGGACAACTGATTGCCGCACGTGATGCCGGTGCCGCCGTGCTGCTCATTTCTGATGATCTCGACGAAGTGCTCACCCTCGGTGACCGCGTTGCCGTGATGCACGCCGGACACCTCGGCACGGCACGTCCGGCGTTGGACTGGAGCCGCGAGGCCATTGGTCTGGCGATGGCCGGCGTTGCGGCTGAACACGACGACCAGCACGGTGTGAGGACGCACCCCGCGCGCACCCTTGACGAAGCACTGCCGGCATGAGGCTCGAAAAGCGGTCGCAGAGCTCAACGCTGGCATTGGCACTGGCCCCGGTCGGTGCCGTCATCTTTACCCTGATCGTGTGCTCCCTGCTTGTCCTCTGGGCCGGCGCACCGGTCGGGCAAGCCTACGCTCTGTTGCTCAAGGGCGGGTTCGGATCGGTTTTTGCTCTAAGCGAGACGCTGACCCGCGCCATCCCGCTGATGCTCACCGGCTTGGCGGCAACCGTTGCGTTCAAGGCTCGTCTGTTCAACATCGGCGCCGAAGGCCAGCTCTACGTCGGCGCGCTGGCGGCGGTGGCGGTCGGCGGCCTGCACGACGGCACCGGCTGGGCCTTGCCGCCCGCGCTGTTGTTCGTGTTGATGATGCTCGCCGCAGCGCTGGCCGGCGCGTTGTTACTGCTCGGCCCGGCGTTGATGAAAGCGCGTCTGGGTGTCGACGAAGTCGTCACGACGCTGCTGCTCAATTTCATCGTCCTGCTGTTCGTTTCGATGATGCTGGACGGCCCGATGAAGGACCCGTTGGCCATGGGCTGGCCGCAGAGCGTGGCGCTGCTGGACGACCTGACGCTCGGTAAACTGATTGCACAAACCCGCGTGCATACCGGCCTGCTGTGGGGCGGCGCACTGGCCGTCGGTCTGTGGGCGCTGATGAAGTTTACCGTACTCGGCTTCAATATCCGCGCCGTTGGCGCCAATGCCCGCGCTGCCGCCTTTGCCGGCGTACCGGTGACACGCACGGTGGTTCTGGTGGCGATGCTCTCCGGCGCGCTGGCCGGCTTGGCCGGTGCCATCGAAGTCGCCGGACGCACCGGTTACCTGACGCTCGACATGTCGCCCGGCTACGGTTACACCGGCATCGTGATTGCCATGCTGGCGGGGCTGCATCCGCTCGGCGCGGTCGCCGCCAGCATTTTTGTTGCCGGGGTGCTGGTCGGGGCCGACAGCATGAGCCGCGTCATCGGCGTGCCGACTTACATCGCTGACGTGATCGTCGCTGCCTCGCTGATCTCTGTGCTGGTGGCAACGCTGCTGACGCAATACCGGGCGCGCTGGAAATGACCGGCCACGAATTTATCGAATTACTCGCCAACCCGACGTTCTGGATCGCCGTGTTGCGCATCGCCACGCCGCTGATCCTCGGCACGCTTGGCGTGCTGCTCTGTGAACGCGCCGGAGTGCTCAATCTGGGTATCGAAGGCATCATGGTTGCCGGCGCATTCACCGGCTGGCTGGCGGTTTACGGTGGTGCGCCGCTCTGGCTGGGCGTTGTCGTCGCTGCCGGTACCGGTGGCCTGCTTGGCTTGCTGCACGCCTTCCTGACCGTCGGACTGGCGCTCTCGCAGCATGTCTCGGGTCTGGGCATTACGATGCTCGCTACCGCTCTAAGTTATTACGGCTACCGCGTCAGCTTCCCCAAGGTCGCCACACCGCCGACTATCACGCCCTTTGCCGAAATGGACTGGCTGGGCCTGCCGATCCTCGCCCAGCAAACGCCGCTCACGTTGCTCGCGCTGCTGCTGGTGCCGTTGATCGCCTACATGCTTTACCGCACGCCGCTCGGGCTGGCTGTGCGCATGGTTGGCGAAAACCCGCAAGCGGCCGAAGGCCAGGGCGTTCCGGTGGTTGCCGTGCGCACTGGTGCCATCGTCGCGGGCTCGGCGCTGATGGGCGTCGCCGGGGCCTTCCTGACCTTGTCGGCCTTCAATGCTTTCTTCTTCAACATGGTGAACGGGCGTGGCTGGATCTGCGTCGCGCTGGTCGTGTTCGCCTCCTGGCGCCCCGGAAAGGCCCTGCTCGGCGCGCTGCTCTTTGCCTTCTTCGACGCCTTGCAGTTGCGCCTGCAACAATCGGGCGGCGCCCTTCTGCCCTATCAGATGTACCTCATGCTGCCCTATGTGCTGTCCATCGTCGCGCTGATTCTGGTCGCCCGCAAAGCCAGCTACCCGCAGGCGCTGATGAAACCTTATCGCAAAGGTGAACGTTGATGCTCGATCTTCTAGTCAAGAACGCCACGCTGCCCGACGGGCGCAGTGGCATGTCGGTCGCCGTGAACGACGGGAAAATCCTTGAAGTCAGCGCCGGACTCGATGCACCGGCCAGCGAAGTCGTCGACGCGCAAGGCCTGCTGCTCAGCCCACCTTTTGTCGACGCGCACTTTCACATGGACGCTACGCTCAGTTACGGTCTGCCACGCGTCAATCAATCCGGCACGCTGCTCGAAGGCATCGCGCTGTGGGGCGAGCTCAAACCGCTGTTGACGCAGGAGGCGCTGATCGAGCGCGCACTGACCTACTGTGACTGGGCGGTCGCCAAGGGTTTGCTGGCCATCCGCAGTCACGTCGACGTCTGCGACCCTCGCCTGCTCGCCGTCGAGGCGCTGCTCGAAGTCAAACGCCGGGTGGCGCCCTACATCGATCTGCAACTGGTGGCCTTCCCGCAGGACGGCGTGCTGCGCGGCGGCGCAGGGCCGCAGCAGCATCTGGACAACCTCAAGCGCGCACTCGACATGGGCGTCGATGTGGTCGGCGGCATTCCGCATTTTGAGCGCACGATGGCCGACGGCGCGCAGAGCATCAAGCTCTTGTGCGAGATCGCCGCCGAACGCGGCCTGCGCGTTGATATGCACTGCGACGAATCCGACGACCCGCTGTCGCGTCACGTCGAAATGCTGGCCTTCGAGACGCAACGTCTCGGCCTGCATGGGCGCGTCACCGGCTCGCACCTGACCTCGATGCACAGCATGGACAACTACTACGTCAGCAAGCTGCTGCCGCTGATGGCCGAAGCGCAACTGCACGTGGTCGCCAACCCGCTCATCAACATCACCCTGCAAGGCCGCCACGACAGCTACCCGACGCGGCGCGGCATGACGCGCGTCCCCGAGTTGCTGGCGCAGGGCATTAACGTCGCCTTCGGTCACGACTGCGTAATGGACCCGTGGTACAGCCTCGGCTCGGGTGACATGCTTGAAGTGGCGCACATGGGTTTGCACGTCGG
>JBBRDR010000174.1:0-6034 GCA_038203745.1 Burkholderiales bacterium
CCACCACGCGGCCCACCAGTCGTTCTATTCCACTGGCGAGCAGGTCAATGCACGGCATATTCTATTCGCTGTAACGCAGGGCGTTGATGTGGTCGCGTTGCGCAATCGTGCCGAGACAAGCTTGCTTGATGTGCGTTGCCATGATGGCAACGTTCTCGAAGATCGGTTTGCCAAGGCCGCCAGCACACAGTCGAACTGTCCGAGTGGCGCAGAAGGGGGCAGTCTGGGCTGGCTTGGTGCCGCAGATTGTGCGCCGGAATTTGCCAAGGAGCTTTTCGGGCACGCCGAGGTCGGTGTTTTGCCGCGACTGGTGCATAGCCGCTTCGGTTTCCACGTGGTTGAAGTTCTGGCGCGCAAACCCGGCGTTGAACAAACCTTCGAGGTGGTGCAGGGCGCTGTGGCCATGGCGATGCGGCAAAAAACCTATGTCACCGCCTTGCGTCACTATTTGCGCCAGTTAGCCGGTCACGCTGAGATCGTTGGGGTTGATCTCGACGGGGCTGAAAGTCCTCTTGATCAGTAGGGATTCAATCCCGTCGGGCTTTCGGCCAATATGGATAAATCAGCGATTCCCTAAGTTTGGGCAAATAGCGCGCTGATTTGATCTACGAAGCGCGGCTACAATGTCGCTATGAATCAGATTGCCAATCGCTATCGCGGCCGCTTTGCGCCTTCGCCGACCGGGCCGCTGCATTTCGGTTCGCTCGTTGCGGCGGTAGGTAGCTATCTTGATGCGCGAGTGAATGACGGCGAGTGGCTGCTACGCATGGAGGACGTCGACGAGCCGCGCACCGTACCCGGTGCGGCGGAAAATATTTTGCGCACGCTTGAGGCTTTCGGTTTCGAGTGGGATGGCGGAGTGCTGGTGCAGAGCCGGCGGCACGATCACTACCACGCGGCGCTCGTCCAGCTTCAACTCGATGGCGACGTTTATCCCTGTGCCTGTTCGCGCAGCGAAATCGCTGCCGCCACGGATCGTGCCTCGGTTGATGGTGGCCTGGTCTACCCCGGCACCTGTCGGAGGGGGTTGGGCGATGGATTGGCGGCGCGTGCCTGGCGTATGCGCGTACCTGGCCGCGAGTTTTGTTTTATCGATCGTGTACAGGGCGAGACAACACAGAATCTTGAGCAGGATGTCGGAGACTTTGTGCTTTTTCGCGCCGACGGGCAATACGCCTACCAGCTGGCCGTGGTGGTCGACGATGCTGCGCAGGGCGTAAATGCCGTAGTCCGCGGTGTCGACCTGCTTGATTCAACCGCGCGCCAGATGTGGCTGCATCAGCGCCTCGGGTTACCAACGCCAAGCTATGCGCACTTGCCGGTGGTGGTCAATGCCGTCGGCGATAAACTCTCCAAGCAGACGCAAGCGGCGGCAGTGGATTCGGCAGGCGGTAGTGCGGTACTGGCGTCAGCGATGCAATTTCTCGGGCACGAGGTTCCGGTGGATTTGCGTACTGCGCCGCTTGCCGATTTCTGGCGCTGGGCGCTTGCTCATTGGTCGCTATCGCATGTGCCGGCTGAGCGAGCGATATTTCCTGGTGGATCGGTCCCGCTATGAGCCAAAGCGGTGGGCTGAGAGGCCCATAAAATGGCGACCTTCAGGCTATATGGCCTGAAGAAGCTTATGGATATTGCCTTCCGGGGTTGATGCCGTAACCCCCCGTCTTTCTTGCCTTGCAGTTTGTGCGCAGGCGGTTTCGGCGCGCTAAAGCCGAAGCAGTTCTGCTGACAGTGCCGCATGGTCGGATATCTTCGACCACGGGGCGCCAAAATGCACTTTGGCGTGCTTGATCGAAAAACCGCGCACATAGATGCGGTCAAGTTTGAGTACTGGCCGCTTGGCGGGGTAGGAGCGCCCGGGTGAGCTACCTAAGCCGCCTTCGCCGCCAAAGGCTTCGGTCAGCCCGAGTCGCTGGGCGAGTCTTTGATCCGCCTCATTTCGCCAGTCGTTGAAGTCACCGGCGATTATCAGCGGTGCGTCAGGTTCTGCGATATCTTCCAGGTAAGCCGCCAGTGCGTCCATCTGCTTGCGCCTTGAGCGGGCAAACAGTGAGAGATGCACGCACACGCAGTGCAGCGCAACTGGCAGCCATGGCACGTTAATCTGGCAGTGCAGAATGCCGCGCCGCTCAAAACGATGGTGGGTGACATCCTGATTGTGTGAATGTCCAATCGGGAAGCGCGCAAGGATGGCGTTGCCGTGGTGGCCGCGGTCGTAAATCACGTTGCTGCCATAGGCGGTAGCCTGCCAGACGTCCTGCGCGAGAAAATCGTACTGGGCTTCATCCGGCCAGTTTTTGTGCGTTTCGGCGTGGCCGCTGTGCTTGCCCTGGACTTCCTGCAAAAACACAATATCCGGATTCAGCAAACGCAGTTGCTCACGCAGTTCGTGCACCATCAAGTGTTGGTTGAACTGCGAGAAGCCTTTGTGGATGTTGTAGGTGACGACTTTGAGTGGCGTGGTTTTCATGGCGCTCACGATACCGCGAGCATCCTCTCCAGCGCCAGCTTGGCGAGTGTTGCTTCGTGCTCTGGAACCTGGATTTGATTGACGACATGCCCTTCAGCGAGATTCTCAAGCGTCCACGCCAGATGCTGCGGGTCGATGCGTTGCATCGTTGAGCACATGCAGACGGTGGGCGACATGAACTGCACAATTTTGCCCTCAGGCCGCATTTCCTCGGCGAGCCGGTTGACCAGATTTAACTCGGTTCCAACCAGCCAGCGCGTGTTCGGGGCAGCTTCCTTGATTGTCTTGACGATGTGTTCGGTTGAGCCGACGAAGTCAGACTGCTTGCAAACCTCGAAACTGCATTCGGGGTGCGCGATGACGAACCCATCCGGATGCTGGTTGCGGAACTTGATGATGTGCGCCGGCTGAAACATCTGATGCACTGAGCAGTGGCCTTTCCACAGCAGCAGCTTGGCTTTCCGGATTTCATCGGCGGTGAGGCCACCCATTTCGAGATCCGGGTCCCAGACACACATTTCGTCAAGCGGGATGCCCATCGTGTAACCGGACCAGCGACCAAGATGTTGATCCGGGAAGAACAGGATTTTTTCCCGCTGCGCGAACGCCCATTTGGCAATCGTTTCAGCATTCGACGAGGTGCACACGATACCGCCGTGTTCACCACAGAAGGCTTTGAGGTCGGCTGTTGAATTGATGTAGGTCACTGGCGTCACGAGGTCTTCGGCGTTCAGTACCTCGTTCAGTTCGCGCCAGCAGCGCTCAACTTTAGCGAGGTTGGCCATGTCGGCCATTGAGCAGCCGGCTGCGAGATCGGGCAGGATGGCTTTCTGGTGCGGCTTCGACATGAAATCGGCGACTTCAGCCATGAAGTGCACGCCACAGAAGACGATAAATTCGGCATCAGTTTGTGACGCGAGACGTGAGAGTTTGAGCGAGTCGCCTGTCAGGTCGGCGTATTGATAAACGTCTGCGCGCTGGTAGTGGTGACCGAGGATAACGACACGATCTCCGAGTTTGGCGCGCGCAACGCGGATACGCTGGTGGCAGACGTCATCCTGCAACGCATTAAATTTGTCGAAATGGATACTTGCGGTTTGCATGAGGAGGTTTAAATTCTTGCAATGAATATGGAAAAGACTTCTAGTTCTGGAAAAGGTTCTGGAAGAGTGGTCTTAGCTGCGCCAAGGAAGACCCGCGCTGCGCCAGCCGCCAGCCTTGCCGCGCTGACCGCTGGCGTCCTTGTCGCCTTCAAAGCCTTCCAGCACGTTGTAACACTCGGTGTAGCCTGCCTGGCTGGCGAGGCAGGCCGCGTTGTGAGAGCGTGCGCCACTGCGGCAGATGAACATGACCAGCACTTCGGGATCAACCTGTTGTTTTAGTTGCGCGAGAAAATAACTGTTGGGTTGGTTGGTCGGATAACTCATCCACTCGATTTCTTCGGCACCGGGGATGCGACCAACCCAGTCCCATTCTGCACGGGTGCGCACATCGACGATTTTGGAGCCGGGAGCCAGTTGCCATATTTCATAGGCTTCTTTCGGCGTCAGTGCGCCAGCATAGGGTAGGCCAAGCTCGCGTGCGCGAGTCTGAGCAAGATTCAGGAGGTCGGTCAGTTTTCCCATGGGGTGGCAATCGATATTTTTCGATATCAGAGTATAAATCACTTGTTGCGGCAGTGCTGTTTGAGGAGTTGGGGCAGTAAAGCACCAAACGGGTGCGCTGATTGGCGGAAATGCACCACTAAAGTGCGTTTAAAAACCAGTGCCAGGCTGTAATGCCTTATGGCACAATGCTAAGTCCGCAAGAATGGATTGGCACACTTTCTGCTATCCCCCCAATACCGATTTTTCATTGTCGCCGGAATCGCCGGCACCCGCTGAGGAGACTTTGCATATGGCAACCCCGCAAGACGTAATCAAGATGGTCAAGGATAACGACGCCAAATTCGTCGATTTTCGTTTCACCGATACACGCGGTAAAGAGCAGCATGTTACCGTTCCGGTTAGTGCGTTCAACGAAGACAAATTCGAGAACGGACACGCGTTTGATGGTTCTTCAATTGCCGGTTGGAGAGGCATTCAGGCGTCCGACATGCAGTTGATGCCTGATGCTTCGACCGCCTACATCGATCCTTTTTTCGACGAAACAACGCTTGTTCTGACTTGCGACGTCGTTGATCCTGCCGATGGCCGTGGCTATGACCGTGACCCGCGCTCGATTGCACACCGTGCGGAAGCCTACCTCAAGGCATCAGGTATTGGCGATGCCGCTTTCTTTGGCCCGGAGCCTGAGTTTTTCATTTTCGACTCCGTAGACTGGAGTGTTGATATGTCCGGCTGCAGCCTGAAGATTTATTCGGCAGAAGCAGCCTGGACGTCCGGCGAGAAAAACGAAGGTGGTGGCGGTTCCGGTCACCGTCCGACCGTCAAGGGCGGTTATTTCCCCGTTCCGCCGGTTGATAGCCTGCACGACATCCGTTCGGCCATGTGCCTGACGCTCGAATCCCTTGGCGTACCGGTTGAAGTGCATCACCACGAAGTCGCCACCGCCGGTCAATGCGAAATTGGTACCTTGTTCAGTACGCTGGTCAAGCGCGCCGACTGGACGCAAATCCTCAAGTACGTTGTGCATAACGTGGCACACCAGTACGGCAAGACCGCAACCTTCATGCCGAAGCCCATCGTTGGCGATAACGGATCGGGCATGCACGTGCACCAGTCGATCTGGAAGGATGGCAAGAACCTTTTCGCTGGCAACGGTTACGCCGGTCTGTCCGAAACGGCGCTGTTTTACATTGGCGGCATCATCAAGCACGCCAAGGCGCTGAACGCCATCACCAACCCGGGTACCAACTCGTACAAGCGTCTGGTTCCGCACTACGAAGCGCCGGTCAAGCTGGCGTATTCGGCCAAGAACCGCTCTGCTTCAATCCGCATTCCGCACGTTGCGTCCGACAAGGGCCGCCGTATCGAGACCCGTTTCCCGGATCCGATCGCCAACCCGTACCTGTGCTTCTCCGCGCTGTTGATGGCCGGTCTGGATGGTATCCAGAACAAGATCCACCCTGGCGATCCGGCCGACAAGAACCTCTACGATCTGCCGCCGGAAGAGGATGCAAAGATCCCGACCGTTTGTGCCAGCCTCGAAGAAGCTCTGGCCGCACTCGACAAGGATCGTGAGTTCCTGACGCGCGGCGGTGTTTTCTCCAGCGACTGGATCGATGCCTTCATCGATCTCAAAATGGAGGAAGTCAACAAGGTTCGCATGACGACCCATCCGGTCGAATTCGATCTGTACTACAGCTGCTAAGCTTCACGGGAACAGCGGCGAAAAGGACGGGCTTGCCCGTCCTTTTTTTCGTATCCGGCTGGAATAGACAATCGGTTAGATGCCTCGGCGTTTTTTTTGTCCTCCTCCATGGGGCTTGGTGCGTTTGTATATAAATGGGGCATCCCATACACTGGCACCCTCAAGCTGTTAGCTATTAGAAACGGATAGGATCACGATGAGTTTCCAAAGACTGTTTTTCTCGGCCGCATGGCTCTTTCTGGTAGTGACGCC
>JBBRDR010000175.1:0-6019 GCA_038203745.1 Burkholderiales bacterium
ATGCTTTCCGGCAGAAGCGCAAGCCGACATTCTCAGGGAAATAAAATAATCCCTTAAGGGCTCGAGCTCCCTTTAGCGCCCGGTTCTGGCGAGGTAGCGTTTGCGCCAGAAGAGCACGCTGAGGCCAATGGCAATAGTAATCATGGTGCCGAGTGCCCACCAGAAGCCTGTATGCATGTGAATAAAAGGCAGGAACTCGAAGTTCATGCCGAAAATCCCTGCGATCAGATTCAGCGGGAGAAAAATGGCGGTCAGCGCGGTCAGTGTGCGCATGATGTCGTTGGTACGGTTTCCTTGAGCATTGAAGTGCATTTGCACCGAGGTTTCTACACTCTGCTCAAGGCGACGGACGTGGTGGACGACGCGTTCAATATGTTCCAGCACATCACGGCTGCGCACCTGCAGCAGATCGCGCTCACGATGTAATTGCGGTGTGGGCGCGTCCGGCCAGGTTTTGATCGCCTCAATCCAGTCCTGAATGGCTGAACGCTGGTCTTCACAAACCTCGTCAAGGTAATGCAGGGTCAGCCGGGCTTCGAGTAAAGATCCCCAACTGTTGAAACGGCTCTTCGGGTTGAGTAACTCAGTTTGCCAATGGTCCAATTGATGCGTGAGCTCTCGACGCAATTCCAGAAAGTCATCAACCATCTGGTTAATAATGCGCAGCATCAGCTCGGCCGGGCTGGTGGGTAGGCGTGCACCCGCCGCACGTGATTCGGCGGATGCCGCAATAAAAAGTTTTGCAGCGTAGGATTCAAGCATTGATCCATTGACGGGATGAACAGTGAGCAGAACCTGGTCAAAAACGGCAAAACCTACCGGGTTGGTATCAATGCGCTTGAGAATTGGGGAGCCGCCCTTATGCGCAGGTGGCTTAGAGGGATCAGTCGTTTGTGCCAAATCGCTTTCGCCGTTGCCTGCAGCGAGCCGTCGAAAAACGAGCACATCGTATTGGAATGTGAAGTCGTAGTGCGAAGGGATGTGTGAATTCAGCAGATCCGAGACATGCAGGTCAACAAGCTGCATGCCGCACACAGATTGCAGTGTGGCCTGAATTTTATCCTGCATCGCTGCGAATTCGTCACGATCACAGGCAATCCACCGGTAGCCTTGGGCAGGCATAGGGTGCGCTGATAGTTTGTCCAGCGAGTCAAGTTCGCTGATGCCAGTGGGGTAAATGTTGAATAGCCGCATGTGCCATTATGCCGACGTGTGCTCGTTAAGGGCAAGTAAAAGCGGTCGGTCGCCGTGATCGAGGATCCCCCTTGTGATGCGCTTCTGCTATGCTTGAAAACTCTACAGGATTGTCGGGCTGCCATGAAATACCTGATGCTGATTGCACTGTTTTTTATCGTGGTTTGGGCCTTGCGTAAAGCGCAAATGCCCCGTTCGGGGGCGCAGTCGCCTGTCTCGCGTGAGCCGGAGCGCATGGTCAAGTGTGCTTACTGCGGCGTAAATCAACCGGTCAGTGAAAGCATTCTGACCCAGGGGCGTTATTTCTGTTGCGCTGAGCATCGGCGTGAAGCTGAATCCGCGGAAAAATAGAGGCTTATGCTGAAGCAGGATGAAGCCAGTGCCGGCCAGTTTTCCGAAATGCATTGGAAGTCGCTGCGCTATTTCAACGCCTATCGTTTTTGCATCGCCGGGCTGTTGTTTGCTTCATCACTTTTTCACCCCCCATCTTTTTCAATACTGAGCCCGGAGTACGGGGCGTTTCATCTTGCAGTCACCAGTATTTATTGGCTGGCAACCGTAGTCTTCTTTATCGGGCTGTACTTCTACCGTCGGCATTTCAACCTGCAATTGAGTTTGCATGTGTTGCTCGATATTTTGGTGCTCACCGTGTTGATGCATACCGGAGGTGGTTTGCGCAGTGGACTGGGCGCCATGCTTCTGGTGGCGTTGGCTGGCGCCGGACTGGTCGGGCAGGGTCGGCTGGTATTGTTCTACGCGGCAATCGCTACACTCGCCGTTCTTTTCGAGCAGTCTTACCGGGCAATGGCGGTCGACTTCGAGATGGTTGATTTCTTTCAGGCCGGATTGTTTAGCGCGGGGTTTTTTGCGGTGGCCATTTCAGCACGTTTGCTGGCGCGCCGTGTCATTACCAACGAAGAGCTGGCGCGTAAGCGCGGCGTGGATCTCCGAAATCAGACCCTGATCAGTCAGCGCGTTATCGAAGAAATGCAGGACGGCGTTCTGGTTTTAAACCGCAATGGTTGGGTCAAACAGCACAATCCGCGCGCTGAGCAATTGCTTGGCTTGGGCGACCCCTCGGCACGCATGCTGATCAATTATTCGACGGAGTTGTCACAGGGGTTTGCCGACTGGTGTGAACATGCCAGTGATGAGCCGGTGTTGGTGAGGGCGCCGGCCAGCGGGATGCAATTGCGTGCGCGTTTTGCTTCAACTGACAGTTCGGAACACGATGTGCTGGTTTTTCTGGAGGACATGGGCCGGCTGCAGGAACAGGCGCGACAGATCAAACTGGCGGCATTAGGGCGCTTGACGGCAAATATCGCCCACGAAATCAGGAATCCGCTTTCGGCGATTAACCATGCCGGCGAATTGATGCTTGAAGAATGCCGTGGTCAAACCAATGAACGGCTTTTGCGCATCGTTTTAGACAATACGCAGCGTGTGGAGCGCATTGTGAGTGATGTGCTTGAGTTGGGACGGCGCGATCGGGCGCATCGTGAGTTAATTGATTTGCGTCAGACATTACCAAACCTCGTTGAAGAATACACGGTGAAAGAGAAGGTTGCGGGTGGCGTGGTACGTTTCGACTTTCAGGGCGCGTCCAAGCTGTTTTTTGATCGCTCACATTTGCATCAGGTGATGTGGAACCTTCTGGGTAATGCCCTGCGCCATGCGCGGGGTAACGCCGGCAGTATTGCTTTACGGGTGCAGGACGGTAGTCGGGATGGCTGGGTGGACTTGCATGTTCTTGATAATGGCGACGGTATTAACGAGAGTAGTCGCGAACAGATATTCGAACCATTCTTCACCACACACAGCCGCGGCACCGGACTCGGGCTCTACATCGCGCGGGAATTGTGTGATGCCAACGGAGCCCGGCTTGAACTGTTAAGTAGTGTATCTGGGGCGGATTTTTGTATTTCTGGGAGGGCTGTCGAGTGTCAGTAAGCAAAGTGGAACGTCGGCCACGTGGTGAGTCGGCAAGAGTGCTGGTGGTTGATGATGAGGCCGATATTCGTGAACTCCTTGATCTGACTTTGGCGCGCATGGGGCTTTCGGCAGACTGTGCAGGCACGGTGGCTGAGGCGAAAAAATATCTTGAACTTGAGAGCTACAGTCTATGCCTGACCGACATGCGCCTTCCGGATGGCGAGGGGCTGGATATCGTGCGCCTGATTGGAACCCAGTACGGTGAAACACCGGTGGCAGTGATTACGGCCTTCGGCAGTGCGGACAATGCTGTGGCGGCATTGAAAGCGGGGGCTTTTGATTATCTGTCCAAGCCGGTTGCCCTTGATCAGTTGCGTACCTTGATCAAGTCGGCGCTCAACCTGCCGCAGGTGGGCGATACGCAGGATAGTTTGCCCGTTGCAGGTGCGTCGGGGCAACTTATTGGCGAATCTTTGGCCATCATCCATGTGCGCGAAATGATCGGCAAACTGGCGCGCAGTCAGGCCCCTATTTATATTTCGGGTGAGTCGGGAAGCGGCAAAGAGCTCGCGGCTCGACTTATCCACAGCCAGAGCGCGCGATACGATGCGCCTTTTGTTCCGGTGAATTGCGGTGCAATCCCGGAAAATTTGATGGAGAGTGAGTTCTTCGGTTATCGCAAGGGGGCTTTTACCGGGGCTGACAGTGATCGTGACGGTTTTTTCCAGGCAGCAAATGGCGGAACGCTTTTTCTCGATGAGGTCGCTGATTTGCCCTTGGCCATGCAAGTCAAACTCTTGCGTGCGATTCAGGAAAAGAAAGTGCGCAAAGTTGGTGCGGCGAATGAGGAGCCCGTTGATGTTCGTATTGTCTCGGCGACGCATCAGAAACTTATGGCCTGTGTTGATGCGGCGACATTTCGCCAGGATTTGTACTACCGGCTGAATGTGATCGAGTTGAAAATGCCCGCACTACGCGAGCGTCAGGAGGATATTCCGCTGCTGGTGGGAGCGGCGTTATTGAAAATATGTGGCAGTCGACCGCCAGAATTAACTTCCGAAGCGATGCAAGCTCTTTGTGCCTATGCCTATCCAGGCAATGTGCGTGAGCTGGAGAACATTCTTGAGCGGGCTACCGCATTGTGCAATGGTAACAAAGTGCTTCCTTCCGATCTGCAACTTGCGCTTGAATCGGCTTCCGGGGATGGTGTAGGACGTGACGCTGAAACGCTCGATGACCATATGAACCGTATTGAGAAGCAGGTGATTCTTGAGGCTTTGGCGCAAACCGGCTTCAACCGGACGGCGGCAGCACGGTTGCTAGGCGTAACGTTTCGCTCCTTGCGTTACCGCATTGAGCGGCTCGGCATTGAGGAATGAACGTGCCGGGAATAGATCGTGACGGATGGCTGAGTGCAGCGCAATGTATCGACTCGCCGAACCACGACGATCGACCCGACGGGAATGAAATATCGCTGGTGGTCGTGCATGCCATTAGTTTGCCGCCTGCACAGTTTGGCAGCGATGATATCGAGCGCCTGTTTACCAATACACTGGATGTGGACGCGCACCCCTATTTCTCGCGGATTGGCGACATCCGTGTGTCGGCACATTTTCTGATTCGACGTGATGGCACCTTGGTTCAGTTTGTCTCCTGTCTACAACGTGCCTGGCATGCAGGCGCGTCTTCGTGGAATGGGCGTGAGCGCTGCAACGACTTCTCGGTCGGAATTGAACTGGAAGGGTGCGATGAGCTGCCCTTTGAAGTTGCACAGTACACGCGGTTAATTGAACTGATCGAATCGCTACGTATTTGTTATCCGATTGATGCTGTTGTCGGGCATTCCGATATTGCGCCGGGGCGTAAGACAGACCCGGGGCCGTGCTTTGAGTGGTCGCGGCTCGTAACGTTTGACGGCTTGCTTTTTAACGCGCGCTGATCTTTGCCGCGCCGCTGTTATTTCCCGATTGGCATTGCTGCGCTGACTGCAGATGTGGTCGCGACACTCCGTAGCAATATCCCGTTCGGATTTATAGGCGAGTCGATTATTCGACGTTGTCGAATTGAGACAATTTTTCACAGCGTCAACCTCACTCATAAAAAAGTTCTTGCGTCAAGTGTTATGCACTACTAGAATTAGTTGCAAATGGCAAGGGTGGCACAACATGTAGTAGCTTTCGTGATGTGCCGGCTTTCTACTTAGTGATGGTTTTCGGGGCAGTATGAATTTTCCTCGGCAGCCTCTGAATGCGGATAGTGATGGATTTATACGGATTGCAGGAACGCAGAATTCATACTTACTCTTTATGCTCACCGGTCTTTTCCGGTCTTGCTCCGGTACTTGCTCCTTCTTCTTTCCCGGCTGATTCTTCTGCCCCCGCGCCCCTTTCAGCGCAGTCTTTTTTATTGCACTTTACCTCTTGGTTAATACAAACGCGTTGCCCGGCGAGCCGTGTTCTTGAGCGTTATGCTCGAAGCGTAGCCGCTGAATTGGCGGGTACCCTCTTTGGAAACAAGTTGGGTGACTTATTTTTTTCCGGCGAAAGTTGTTGAGTTGTTGACTTTGCCGTTCATGAATTCAATAAACGCATTCTTGATGCGCCCATTGAATGGTCCGGTTTCACGGACCGATTTTGTAGTGCTCAAGCTAGCAGTTTTCCTTGAAATCAGAGATGGAGGTTGACATGGCAACAAGTGCGAAGAAACCCGCGGCCGCTGCGAAGCCGGCCGCCAAAAAGCCCGTAGCAAAGAAACCTGTTGCTGCGAAACCAGTAGCCAAGAAGGTCGCTGCGAAACCAGTAGCCAAGAAGGTCGCTGCGAAACCAGTCGCCAAGAAGGTCGCTGCGAAACCAGTCGCCAAGAAGGTCGCTGCGAAACCAGTCGCCAAGAAGGT
>JBBRDR010000176.1:0-5930 GCA_038203745.1 Burkholderiales bacterium
CCAGCAAACCCATCTGTCGACTCAACGATGACCTGCTTTCCTGAATCCTGAAAATTCTCCTGCAACAGGCGTGCGTCTTTGCTATGCAATTCGAAAAGGCGTAATCGATCTTGCTCGCGCATCGTCCACAAAGCGAAATAAGGCGAGCCGGGATAAGTCTGCAAACGGCGATCCGGGTTGATCTTGCGCACCAGTTCAACATAATCGGTCAGAGCTTCCGGCAAATCGTTGCGCGCCCACAAACGGCCGATACCTTCCTTGTATTCGGCCAGCTTCACCGCATAGCCAGAATCCAGCGAATAGGCACCAGCACCGGCGTGCGTATCGATGACCCAGAACGGCTTATCCTTCTGACAAAGATAGCGTGTCAGCTGAACAAGAACGAGGTGTTTGAGAACGTCGGCATGGTTACCGGCGTGAAAAGCATGGCGATAACTGAGCATGGGGGAAGACTATCTGCGAATTTACCGGCAATAATGAAAAAGGAAGAACGACATGCCGCGGAAGAAACAAACCTGTCAGTGCCGCTAAGCACTCATTCTTTTCGGCGCAGGATATCTTCTCCCAGAGATGATCAGTTAGCAGCCTCAGCCGGCTTGGCATCAGCAACTGTCGCCTCATCCGGGGCCGCATCATCACCTTCACCCGCGGGTTTCTTCTCCGCAAGCTTACGCAGGCGCTTTTCTTCCTGCTTTCTCTTTTTTTCCAGATCTCTCTGGCGTTTTTCAAACGAGTAATTTGGTTTTGCCAAAACAATATCCCTGATCAGCACTAACGCTGAATGAAGCACTGCACAAAATAAAACGCCAGATCAAAAATCGCCAACGAGATGCATCAGCGACTTAGGCTCGGCGTCCATAGAAACAATATTCAGTAGCGATTACCACCCGAGCCGCCACGACCACCACCGCCGCCACCGCCACCCGGGCCGCGACGTTGCCCGCCAAAGCCACCACCACCGCCACCACTACGCGGCTCCTGCGGACGGGCTTCATTAACCGTCAAAGCACGCCCATCAATATCTTTGCCGTTCAAAGCAGAAATCGCAGCTTGTGCTTCCTGCTCGGAACTCATTTCAACAAAGGCGAATCCCTTTGAGCGTTGTGTTTCCCGATCAGTAATAACCTGAGCTGAAGCCACCGTACCATGCGCGGCAAACATTTGCTCCAGATCACTCTTTTTGATGTCGTAACTTAGATTGCCGACGTATAGCTTCGTGCCCAATTGAAAGCCTCCAGTTTAAAACGTTGAGAAAACTGCGCTACAACAATAGCAAGGCCAGACGCCAGAGTCTAATTAAGTTTTCAGCCCAAAACCGAAACTACTCCGGCAAAGCGATTTTATTATCGGTGCTGAACCGATAATCGTTAAAAATATGCTCTGCAGACAACATCTGGTAACTACCATCTTCAAGCTTGTGCGATGTATCTTTGAGCCGATAGGTGTAATGACCGCAGGTCCACAAATCAAAGTTGCGCATCTGGGTACACAAGCAGGTTTTATCCTTTACCGAAAGACGCTTAACGCCAGGATTCTCAGCCACTTCACGGTTATAGGCCGTAATGTAGGAGCAGCTACCGTGGGCATCCAGAATATAACCATACGCCTCACAATTGGGACGGATGCCGTCGCCAATCGCCGGACTGCCAGACAACATGCGCATCGGGTAACCGGTCGGAGAGATCAGATTAACCACGATCTCTTCTTCGCTGGCCTTGAAGTACTGCTGCTGAACATCTTCCGGCAACCCGCACTCCTTGGCCACGGTAAACCGTGTTGCCACCTGGACAGCCGCCGCACCATTTTCAAGAAAGGAGGCCGCATCGCTACCGGTAAAAATTCCGCCCGCAGGAATAAGCGGTATATCAAGTTTCTCGTCGCGCAGCCAAGCCTGAATCTCGGCAACGATGGTCACTAGATCATACGCCGCCCAATCCATGCCAAAGCCCAAATGGCCTCCTGCAAGAGGCCCCTCAACGACGACATAGTCCGGCAAACGATTACTGCGTGCCGTCTTGCGGATGAAAAGCTGCAACGCACGCAAGGACGAAACGATGATGCCCAACTTGGCATCGCGAAATCTTGGGTGATCTTCAATTAACGAAAATGACCCCAGATGCAGACCTGCAGCCAGAGTAATGCCATCCACCCCGGAATCGAGCGCGGCCTGCATGCGCACGCGCAAGGTTTCCTTGGGCGCGTTCATGGTCAGTTTTTCCATGCAATTGACGAAAATCAGGCCATCGCCACGCTTGGCTTCCATCGTCCGACCAACATGCATTTTTGTCGCCTCGGCCAACTGACCGAGATCAAACTGAACGACTGACTTGTCTGTATTGGCGACGTTAAATTTGTATTGTTTGAGCTTGTCTTTGACAAACTTGGCATTGAAGCGCCGATCCGCCACGGTATTAACCATAGCGTCGGAAATATGCCCGATACCGCCCAGTCGCGCGACTTCAAGCGCCAGTTCGGCCGTCGAAATATCGACCCCCATGCCACCAGTGACGATAGGAATCAGTTCTTTGTTGCCCAGCTTCAGACGGAAATCATCAACACACTTCATCTATATCCTTCCAGAACCCAACAGGCACCATCCACGTGACGACAGGCCTTCAAAACCACGAAAGTTTTGCATTATCGCTCATCCAGACCCTCAGTGGCTGAACCAAGCCGTCAAAAAAAACCTATGCACGTCAAACCTACAGGAAGCGTCTCCCAGCCTGACGTGTATTATCATCAATATCTGCGATTCGACCGAGAGTACACTATGCCTGATTGCACGGAACACGATCGTCCGCCACCTGCCTCGTCAGAAATCGGTATTCCACGCCGAAACAACTTTAACGCACCGGCTTTCGAACAGGCCATCAGCGACCTGCTCAGCGCCTGTGGCATTGCGCCCAATATCGAACACATGGGCAGAACCCCTCAACGTGTCCGCGAACTCTGGCAAAAACGCTTGCTCGGCGGCTACGATCTTGATCCAGCCATCGCACTCGGTGAAGGTTTTACTGACCATCGCAGTGACATGGTAATCGTCCGCGGCATTGCCATCCACGGTGTCTGCCCGCATCATCTGGTGCCATTTCGCGGATTGGCCCATGTTGCTTACCTGCCAGGCGGTCGTTTGCATGGATTTGGCCGTATTGCACGGCTGGTTGACGCCATCGGCCACCGTTTTACCTATCAGGAATGGATGACCCGGGATATTGCAGAAGCATTAATGCACCACGGCAAGGCACGTGGTGCGGCTTGCGTAATTGAGGCTGAACAACTCTGCCTGCTACTCGGTGAAGACCGGCGTGGTGACGAGCGCGTCATCACCCAGTCATTCACCGGTGAATTCGAGAACTCTGACCAGCACCGCACCGAGTTTCTGCGTGCCATAGGCAGCGCCCGTCGGAACGACTGATTGCCCATGAAAACGCCTGCTGTCTTGCAACAGCAGGCGTTTTTAATAGCAACCGCTGAACTCAGCGAGGTTTTACTTCCACAATTCAAGATCGAGTTCTTTTTCCGTCTTCGCCACAATCGCGCTACCGGCGATGTCACCCGTGACGTTCAGGCAGGTGCGGCCCATATCGAGCAGTGCATCGATACCCAAAATCATGGCATATGCAGCAGCCACGGCTGAACCGGCTTCAACCTTAAGACCCACCGACTCCAAGACCATCAGCAACATGATAGCGCCGGCACCCGGCACACCCGCCGTGCCGATACTAGCCAACGTAGCAGTGACGACAACAATGAGTTGCTGATCCATGGTCAGCGGTTGACCTGTAGCGTAGCCGATAAACATGGCGCAAACACCAAGATAGATCGCCGTACCGTCCATATTGATGGTGGCACCCAAGGGCAGCGTAAACGAACTGATATTGCGCGGAACACCGAGGTTCTCTTCAGCAACGCGCATCGTTACAGGCAACGTGCCGCCCGATGAACGCGTAACAAAAGCGGTAATCATCGCTTCATTGGCACCCTTGAGAAACTTGAAGAAACCCAGATTGAAGACTGCCAGAAACCCCCCATAAGAAACTACCAAATGAGTCAACAACCCGATGTAAACCGTCAGGGTTACGAAGAGCAATGGCCCAAGTGCCTTGGCTCCTTGCTGGGCAAAAACAATAGCAATCAGGAAGAAAACACCGATCGGCGCATATTCCATGATGCCGCGAACAATCTTGTACATCGTTTCGGCTGCCGCACTGGTAACCTGAAACAATGTTTCGGCACCTTTTGACACGACCGGATCTTTGGAATCCTTGACATAAGCAATAGCCAGGCCGAACAAAACAGCAAAGAAAATAATCGGCAACACATCGCCCTTGGCCAATGATTCAGCCGGGTTGGTCGGAACAATGTTAAGCAGAGTTGTCATCAGTGACGGCGCCTCGGCGACCTTCCCCTTGACTGCATCATTACCCACGATATTCATGCCGGCACCCGGCTGGAACACATTGGCAAACGCCAGACCAATCGTCACCGCGAGCGCCGAGGTAAAGATGTAGAAGCCCATGATCTTAATGCCAACCCGACCCAGACGTGATGGAGCAATACTTGCCGCACCGGCAATCAGCGAAAACAGGATGACCGGTACAACGATCATCTTAAGCAGGCGGATAAACAGGTCGCCAAAGAACTTGGTGTTGTCGGAAAAAGCCTTGATGGTATCCGGATTACCGTAACCCAAGGCAATGCCAACGATGGCACCCGCCACCAGACCAATAAGAATTCGTGACAACAGATTTGTTTTGAAATACCAATCCAACATACCCTTACGCTCACTCACGACGCACCCCCCAGAGGAAAATTTACTTTTACGGAATAAAAAACGAAAAAATCAACCCGAATAGTATCCATCTTGCCAACCTTAACGTCAAACAACTTTCAACACAATCATATATAAGACTTAGCTACTTCAAGGCTTAGAGGCCGATCAGGGTCAGCGCCAAGGGCGTGGTCAAGGCCGCCAACCCGGTGGACAATACAAGGCTGCTGGCAATCGGCCCTTCGAGCACCTTGAAGTGTCGCGACATAAGATAGACATTGGCTCCGACAGCAATCGAAGCCAACAACACCACCACACGTGTTTCCATAGGAGGCAAACCGAGCAAACGTGCTAACACCCACACGACCAACGGCTGAATGATCAACTTGACGGCACTGATGGCCACGCTAATTTTCCAGCCCTCGCGCACCCCATACTCGGCCAGCCCCATGCCAAGGGCGATCAGCGCCATCGGTGCCGCGGCCTGGCCAACCATGCCAAGCGGCACACCGACGGCATCAGGCAAAGGCCAGCCGGTCATACCGAACAGTGCGCCGGACAGAATTCCGGCAACCACAGGGTTGGTCACTACGCCGCGCAGCGTTTTGGCGAAACCACGTACAGACAAATTACCGTTCTTGGCCCACTCGACAGAGACCGTCACCAGCGTCCACAAAATCAGCGCATTAAATACCAAGACCAACGCCACTGAAGGTAGTGAGGCCTCACCCAGCGACATCTTGGCCAATGGCAGACCGAGCAAAACGTTGTTGGAGAAAACGCCGCCGAGAGCAAACACAGACTGTGCGGTACCGTCGAGAGCAAATATTTTCCATGCAATCAATCGACCGATGACAAAAACAATCAGGCAGCCGCCGAAGAAGGCGATCAGCAAACGGGAATCGACGGGCGGCAGTTCTGAAAAACTGCTCATTAAACGAAACAGCAAGGCCGGCAACGCCACCGAGAAAACAAATTGTGAAAGGCTCTCCGACATCGCCTTCGGCCAACCGGTAAAACGCATCAGGGCGTAGCCGACAAAAACCAGAGAAAACAGCGGTGCAGCAAGCGCTACATGGTGCAAAAAATTGTCCATTTGAATCTGCCATTACGATCACATCATAAGACGTCGAAGTGTACAGGATTTGAACAGGGCTGC
>JBBRDR010000177.1:0-5832 GCA_038203745.1 Burkholderiales bacterium
GTTGTCGAAGAATGCCCCATAGACCGTGTCTGTAGTCAGAACAACGGAAAGCGGCAGGTAGCCACCGGTGATGCCCTTCGATAGGCAGAGAAAATCGGGGCAGATGCCAGCTTGCTCATGCGCAAAGAAAGTGCCGGTGCGCCCGAAACCAACAGCGATTTCGTCGCAAATCAAATGCACCTCAAAGCGGTCGCATAGCGCGCGGGCAAGGCGCAGGTATTCCGGGTCATACATGGCCATGCCGCTGGCGCACTGGATGAGTGGTTCGACGATCAGTGCAGCGATGGTTTGATGGTGTTGTTCAAGATGCTTCTCAAGTGCGGCGGCGGCACGACGGGCGACATCTGCCGGTGTTTCACCGTCACGTGCGTTACGCGCATCAGGTGTCGGCACGGTAGCGGCGCTGCGCACCAGCGGGGCGTAGGTGTTCTTGAAGATTGCGACATCGGTGACGGCGAGTGCGCCGACGGTCTCGCCATGGTAGCTGCCTTCCAGACACAGGAAATTCTGCTTGGTTTCACGTCCACTATTGCGCCAGAAGTGAAACGACATCTTGAGAGCGATCTCGGTCGCCGAGGCACCGTCGGAAGCATAGAAACAATGGCCGAGCGTCCCGCCGGTCAGCGCCGAGAGGCGTTCGGATAATTCGACGACCGGCTGGTGCGTAAAACCGGCGAGGATGACGTGTTCGAGCTCGTCGAGTTGTGCACGCAATGCGGCGTTAATGCGTGGATTGGCGTGGCCGAAGAGATTGACCCACCATGAGCTGATGCCATCAAGGTAGCGTTTGCCGTCGAAATCGTAGAGCCAGGCACCCTGGCCGCGAGCAATTGGGATCAACGGCAGCGCACCGGCGTCGGTGTTGGCATGCTGCTTCATTTGCGTGCATGGGTGCCAGACAGCGTTGAGGCTGCGTTGCAGCAGGTCAGAGTTGTTCATAATGTGAAATCAATGCAGGGTTTGCGACGGGGCGTTGATTTGTTCCGGCAGCTCGGCATGAACGGCGTCACCCTCAACGTTGGGATAAAGCGGTGCGCCGCAGTCGTCGCAGAACTCGAAGGGAAACTGCTGATTGTGAATCAGGACTTCCTTGATGCCGGATTCGCGCAGGATGGTTTCGATTTCATTGGCGACTTCTGTCGTTTCATCCTCTGCACCAAGTAAAGGCCAGACAACGCCATGAAAAATCGAGTCATCATCGCGCGGCCCGAAACCAATCCGGTATTCTTCCAGCCGTTTGTCATAGAAGCCACCGATGACCGCGCGCAAATCCTCGGCCGTTTTGCCTAGAGTGGTCTGCAGAAAGGCCACCGAAGCGCGCACTGAGTAAGGGCGTGAGGCCATGTCGGCCGTGCGGCAGGCCGCATGGTATGCATCAGCAAGTAGCGTCTGGAATGCGCATCCGGTGAGCAGTGGTTCAAGGCATGGGCCACCCTGTTTGACCCATTCTTTGTGCGCTGATTCGCGCGTCAAGGTTGTCGACTCATTCCAGCGGAACAGTGGCATACCACATGGCACAGCAATGGCGCCGATCAGATAACGTGTATCGGAAAGGAACTGGTTGGTTTCAGGTAGTGTGGAAACGTCAAGTTTCAAAGCATTGCTGCACAGGGCTGCGCCTCCCAGGTTGTGTAACAGTTGCCAGGTGTCGACAAAGCTGCGCGGCAGTTGGTCCGGGCTGTACAGGTAGTCGGCCAGCGCCAGTTGGGCGCCTGCCGAAAAAACATGGGCACCGAGATGAACCTTGAGTGTTTGCAAGGTGCTCTTGGGGATTGTTCCCCCCGGAATCGAGAAGCGTGACCAGGCGAGTATCGGGACGTTGAAGAGCAGGATATCGAAATCTTGCCCCTGGTGTGAGAGCACGCAGGATTCAGCGCGGGATTCAATGATGTCAGCCAGGCAATCATGCGCCGTGGCGTGCGAGTCAAACAGCCGGTCCAGCGAGGCATTCAGATCATCCTCGGCGCCATCCTGTAACAGTTTGTCGACGAGTTCCGAGAGTTGTTTTTCCCAGAACGCATCCTCCAGTTTGCCGCCGGATTCAGCCAGTCCGATTGCCAGACGGCCGAGTTCGGTAGCATCAGTCGAGATTCTCTTGCGCGAAGAAAGGCGATTGCGTTTCATGGTGGGGAGCCTGCAGGGCGTAACAATCCTCTATTGTACCAAGGCTACCTTCACAACATCACATTGCCCCGGAGTCTCAGCTCATTTAATCCTTCAACCTGGGCGGCAGGAAAAAGTCACGCGGGTTTCGCCAGAGGCGTTTCAAGACCGCCTTTGCGATAATACGCCAGGGTTTGCCGGCCACCTGTCGGGCGCGCAGTGCAACGTTGAGTGCCAAAGCAAAACTGACGATGAGGTTGGTTGCGCCAATCACAACAATACCGCTTGCAGCCCATGCAAGCATCTTATAATCGAGCGCCGGACCAAGCGTGGTCATGGCAACACCAAGAAACGCTGACGAGAAAGCGACGTGCCGGCTGTCAATGGGCAAGTCAGTGAGCAGGCCAATAAAGGTGGTCATGCCGAGAAACACACCGAGTGCCAGACTGCCCATCAGGGCGCCGAGATGTTTGCCGACGTAGTGTGCCAGAAAGCGATGCCGGCGTTTTCCAAGCAAACGTTGGAGCCAGATAACCTGGCGGATGCGCGTAGGAATGTGGTTGTAAGTTGCGTAATTGTCGAAGTAGCCGCTAATGATGCCGGAGCAGAATAGCCAGAGACCGGTGATCGCTGCGTAGAACAAGGCGCCGCCGTGAATGGGGCTTTGCTCTTCGATCAGGGCTTGGGCGTGTGCCGCATCAATAAAAGCGGGTAATGGAAGGGCGAGCAAGGTGGCGGTCAGCAGCGCAGCGGTTGGTATGGCAACCAGAATGTTGCCGACAATAGCGATGATCTGGCTGCTGAAAGTGTGGGCAATCAAGGTGGTCAGTTCTTGTAGGTCACCCAGGCGTGTGCCGTTCTTGCTGATGGCGCTGGCAATAGCGTTGGCCGTCATCGCCGGCTGCTTGGTGGAAACCGTCCCGTGCATGAAGTGAATTAGACAAAAGCACAAGCCGTAGTTGATGCAGTTGAGCACTGCAGCATTGAGCGGCGCGGCATCCAGATTGGCGAGCAATAGTTTGCTGATCGATAGACTGCCGATGACAAGTCCGCCAATGGCGGCTGAACGCCCGATTCTGCCGTACTCCTTGCGACTGTCGGCGATGTAGTGATCGCCGTGACGGCTAGAGTTTTTGGTGATGCGCAGTGCGATCAGCTCGGTGTTGCGTCGCCAGTGCACGCCGAGATTGTCGTGCTGGCATTCCTCGCTGATAAGCTGGGTAAATAAGTGTACGATCGGCGCTGCCGCAGTTTCACCGTCGGGGTTGCTGTGCAGCCGGTCGAGGATGTCAAGCAGCTGTTCACTGCGTATGATCAACTGATCGAGACGCTGCAGGTTATACGTCAGGCGGATGCTGGTGCCTTCACGCGCGGCGCGTCGCCGGATGCGGTCAATGACATCAAGGCACTGGTCAAGTAATACGCGCAGGTGCTTGTCATCGCTGATGATGATGTCCGGATTGCGCCAAGCTTCCGGATAGGCCGCAATATAGGTCATCAACTCCTGATTTTGCGTGACGAATGGCGATTCGTAGGTTTCCAGGCCGAGTTCGAGGCGCAGCAGCTCTGGATCCATACCGAGCGCGGCGATCCAGTACGAGAGTACGCGTAGCGAACGCAGCATCTCGGTCAGCGGATGAGGCATTTCGGCCGATGCAATATGCTCATCGAAGCGTATGGCTTCGATCAATCGCAGCCAGGAATCCTCGCCGACACCGAGAACCCACTGGCCATCGCTGGTTTTGCGGAAGGCCCTGCGGAGCGAGGAGCGCAAAAGGGTGCGATCCACCGATTCCGGCAGGAATTTGTGGCCGATACGGCGAAAGTATTCAGAAAGGAAGCCGGTGTTGGGCAGGATGCCGGTGGTGGTGTACAACTCCGAGTGGCGGTTGCGTTTGCTTAATGCAATCAACTGGTTGCGCAGCGCAGCGCGCAGGTCAGGGTGGTGGTCCAGGGTGTTACAGAGCGTTTGCAGGCTACGTCGTGCCGCATCAAGGTCGCTGGGGTTTGTCGGACGTAGCGTATCAATGAGCAGGGTGAGCAATTGCGTCGGACCGGCGTCCAGCGTGACAAAGCGGGCGAGAAGTTGTTCCATTAGGGGGTTGGAATAGCCAGAAAAAAAGATTCGGATACAATCGTACCAAAATATACCTTCTCAACCCCGTTTGTTCTGGATGTTGACTTATGATTATTGTGCTCTCACCTGCCAAGTCGCTAAATTTTGCAACGACACAAACACCGATTGAAGCAACACAGCCGGTCTTTCTCGAGCAGTCACAGCTTCTGGTCGGCGAATTACGCAAACTGTCGCCACAAGCATTGGCGGAATTGATGGGCGTTAGCGAACCACTGGCGCTATTGAACGTGGCACGCTATGCCGATTGGACGCAGCCTTTTACGCCGGATAACGCCAAGCAGGCGTTGCTGGCTTTCAACGGCGATGTGTATGAAGGTCTGGATGCCGCGACTTTGTCTCCAGTTGGGCTGAAGTTCGCTCAGGGGCATCTGCGAATTCTGTCCGGGCTCTACGGTGTGTTGCGCCCGCTTGACCTGATGCAGGCCTATCGGTTGGAAATGGGAACACGGCTGGGCAACTCGCGCGGCAAGGATCTGTATGCCTTCTGGGGCGAACGTATTGTCGACGTGCTCAATGAGGCTCTGGCCGAAAGCCAGTCCACCGCGCTGGTCAATCTGGCTTCGCAAGAGTACTTCAAGTCGATCAAGGTGAAGAAACTCAAGGTGCCGGTCATCCAGCCGGTTTTCGAGGATTGGAGTGCAGGAAAATACAAGGTTGTGAGCTTCTACGCCAAGCGTGCGCGTGGCCTGATGGCGCGTTTTGCCATCGACAAACAACTCAAGAAAACAGATGGGCTGAAAAAGTTTTCTGCAGAGGGCTATGCCTTTGATGCGCGGGCCTCTGATGCTACGAACTGGATCTTTCGCCGAAAATTAAACCAGCCTGAGTAGTTTGCACGCGGCTTCGGCGGTCATGATGGGGCAGGGTGGGGGTTTGTGCCGGTGGTGGGCGAGTTTGAGCAGCAACTTGTCGCGGGTTATCAGCAGGTCGGCCTGACAGCGCGCGGCGAGGATCAGGAACTTCTGGTCGTCCTCATCCCGGCAACGCGGCAAAATGAAATTCTCCTCGCCTGACGCGTCGAATACCGTAACCCAGCCCAGATAATCCGATGTCAGTGTCTTGCGGCGCAGTTCGTCCAGCTTGAATTCCGGGTAGCCGGTCACTCGATTCAGTTCGGCCAGGCATGCCGTGTCCGTGAAACACTGCATTTTCCCCTCGCTTATGGCCTTTTGCAAAGGCTGTGTGTGGCGGTCAGCGAAGTGCAGCATGTCCATGATGATGTTGGTATCCAATATGATTTTTAGCGGCTTCAGAGATGGCTCCATAAATTCAATTTATTACGCTTATGTTAGCGACAGTGCCGCCGGCCGGTTCTCGAAGTTGTACAACATTCCAAGAAGATGGCTAATGACTTTCTTCTCAGGGAATATGCCATTATGTTAATAAAAATCGGAAATCGACCTTTTCCTGTCTCATGACATTAGCAAGAATTGTGGCAGCTATCCGATCATAAAGCCGCCTCCAAAAAAATCGCATTGTCGGTCGCAAATTCGGCCATTCGGACGCATAACCTTCTCGGTCAGCAATACGTCATCTACCTGCCTCTCGGCTCTATATTGTACTGAGCGTCAGCGTTTAAATCTGACTCAACA